>MWBZ01000014.1 GCA_002069765.1 bacterium ADurb.Bin243 | reverse complement strand
TCCGCGCCTTGGAACTCGGTGAGCTCCAGATTGAAGGTCCCCTGTTTTTCAAGGCCTAAAATCTGGGCGTTTATAAGAGTGTGGGTATAGCGAACTCTAATTTTAGCGTATGAGGGCATAGACGCGTTGGCCGGATTTACTTTAGTATCGTCCGAAGGGTTATTTGGAGTGCCGTTGTCGTTGTAAAAAAACAGTTCTTCGCCGATCGACGTCACTTCGAGGTTGTTAGCGTCGAGAAGCGATTTGTTCGGCCCGAGCTTATATGGCCCGTAAAGCTGGCCTGTTGAAGAAACGATTCGAAGATTCGTATAATTTAAGGCCGTGGCGCTGGCAAGAAGCGATTTTATAACTTTGACATCCGCGCCTTCCTGGCCGCGGCAGAAAGCCGCTTCTTTGGCGGCTTTTCCAAGCGCGTAGTTCAATCCGAGATAGTTTTTCAACAGCAGTCCGAATTCGAATATGCACATTATGGTTGCAATTAAAATAGGGAATATAAGAGCGAATTCGACTATCGCCTGGGCTTTTTTATTTTTTAATTTAATTATTTTCATATATTTTCCTCGACTTATTTGTGATTTGTTTGATAATATTTACTTTAATCGTGCGTAATATACAACGTTTTAACATAAGTTGCGGTTAAATCCGGATATTGCTGGACGCTGTTAAGCGTAAAAACGGCGAATCCTATGATATGGTAAAAGCCGTTGTTGCCCTGGGAGCCGATAGTATCGTAAATCGGCACCATGATATCTTTGCCGAGAAGAGCCGCCAGAGCGTCTCTAACTGCGGAGGCGTTTTTCTGTCCCGTCATTGAATAAACCTTTTGCGGCGGCGTTACGTCGATAGTAGGATTATCTGGCGAACCGGAAATCCAGTCGGCGAGATCGTTAGGCCCGGCGTTCGGGTTCTGGCCGCTGTTGAAGTACACGGAAAGATCGAGCCAGCCGAAACCGCCGGGAAGTATCCAGTCGCCTTTTATTACGACGGGCTCGCCGGTCAATACGCATGATTTTTCGTTGACCGCTATAGGCAGCGAACCATGAAGACGGAAAAGATTTCTGTTATTCAATAAATCCGGGTAAAAAGTACTTATGGGCCATGTATTCGAGGCGGTCAATTTTACCGTAGCCGAGCTGATTAGATCGGCGAAAGGGATTACCACTTCGTGGTCGTACTCTACTTTGACTGAAACGTAAGAGCATTCGTAGCTGTTCGGGCTGACGCTTCTGTCGTCATCGAAGTTAGCCTGCGTTTTATTGTCGTTTCTGTAAAACATGAGTTCGGGAAACGTCGTAACCGCTCCGCCCGAGCTGTTTAGCAACGAGCCGGTGGAGTTTTTAGTATAAGGCCCGTATTTTTGATTGGTAAAAGATACAATCCTTAAGTTTGGTTTTTTAATATTTTCACCAAGACCGTCGATGAGTTTTCCAACAACCATTATTTCGGCGGAGGAATAACCGACAAGCGTGGAGCCGAAGCGGCATGCTTCGGATACCGCGCGGTTAAGCGCGATATAATCGTTTATGATGAGCCCCAGCTGAATTATGCCTATGAAAAATAAAAGCAATACCGGCAGCACAAGAGCAAATTCGACCAGCGACTGGCCTTTATGATTTTTTAACGGATATAATTTATCGTTCATAAAACTTCGCTCCCGTCGTTCGTTATTAATAAAACTATAAACGCAAATCATTTTTTCAGCATATATACATATGCAATTATCGTTCCCAAAAAGATAGAAATGCCGAATTTTAAGTTTTTTTTCAATATCGGTCTAAGCTCGTCTCCGCCGACTAATACGTTTTTGTGATAAAACGAAATTAAAATATTTAAAGTTCCGCTGAATTTATGGTCTTTGAAGATGTGCATCATGAAAACCAGTAGCGATAGCGCAAAACTTACAAGTCCTATGGAGATTATAGAATAAAATAGAAAAACGCATCCTTTAAGCGCGCCGATTGCCATCATAAGTTTTACGTCGCCGCCGCCGAGCGCGCCAAGAAAAAAGGGAACGATAAAAAAAGCATAAGCTATTAAAACGGCGGCAAGGCTGTCGTATAAGCCGGCAAGGTGCCCGTCCGGATTAGAAAAAAAATTAAAAACAAAGCCGGCCGCGATAACGGGAAGAGTGATTAAATTATAAATTTTACCGTATTTCAAATCAGTATAAAGCGAATAAAGCAGGGCTACTGATAATGTAAAATCTTGCACTATGGCTATATACAACTTAACTCCGACAATTCTGATTTATGCAGGAATGCCGTACGGAAATCCAGGCCGTTTTTTCATCCTGTATATACTAAAAATTATAACACATATCGGTTAAATAATTCAATAGATATCGGAGAGTTTTTATGCGATTAATAATAAAAAATAATATTTGCGTTAATGGAAAATTAAAGCATTGAAGGAAG
Organism: bacterium ADurb.Bin243; assembly: GCA_002069765.1. GTDB lineage: Bacteria > Muiribacteriota > UBA9980 > UBA9980 > UBA9980 > UBA9980. Next base: position 72,717 of record MWBZ01000014.1, on the reverse strand, counting down.
CAATTTTCGATATATTTTATGCGTCATAAAAAATTTAGAAATTATAGAAGTCCACAGATCCGGAGCATTTACCGGCGAGTAAATTCCGTAAACTTTACATAAAATATTGGTCGGCAGATGGTTTTTCAATCCCAGGTGGATGTAGTAGTCTGTTTCGGTGCGTCCCACCTTACGAATTTTTGTTTTCGGTTTTGGCCTGCCGTAAAAATTGTCGCAAAAATCTTTTAAATCTTTTTTGATGAGGTTAACGATAAGGCTGCGATGAGACCTGTTAAAGCGTTTAAAAAATTTATAAGCCGTCGGAGAAGAAATAGTCACGCCGAGGCGGAATAAATTATAATATGCTTTGATGAAATCGGAGGTTATGCCGCTTGAATACCTGATATTTTTATTAAGGCTGTCGATAAGAAGCTTTTCGAAATGCGCCATAAAAATATCTAATTTTTCGTCTTCGGCCAGTATATTTTCGACAAAAAAACGGCTTAATATAAAATCGGGCGTCTGCGCCGCCGCTGCCGCGAAGTTTTCGACGCCGCTTGTGACCTCGCCTTTATTTTTTAATAAAAAAGCGCCCGACAGGGCTTTTCCAAAATCGTTGGAGGCGTAAGCTACATATTCTTTGAGTTTAGAAGCCGCCCGTTCTTCGGATCCGGCTTTAAGAAGGCTGGCGGCGAGGTTGTGGAGCCCGAAAAGTTCGTACGGCAGGCTGGAATTATAGTATTCCAAAATTTCCGAGGCTTTATGATATTTTTCGGATTCATAGTATAACTTTGAAATAAGCAGTATTGATGAAAAATTTGGATAGTTGCCCAAACTTTTAGCGCAATAATTAAAAGCTTGAGAGTTTTTTTCGTTTTCGTAGAGCGCGACCGCTTCTTCGAAATAAGCGCCGGCCATAAAAACTTTAAAAGCGAAAAAAGAGTTTACGGCCAGAAATATTATTATTAACGATTTTATATAAAAAAATTTATTCTTCGGGGCGAATGCGGGAGAAAATTTTTTAAACAGCATAACTGCTATGGCCGGAACAAGGCTCATATTAAAAATCCAGAATACGACCGCCGAAGGCGTTTCGTCAAAAATGATATATGACATTAAAAATACCGAGGTAAAACCCGCGACGAAGTAAAAATAAAAATCGGTTTTTGTAAAATCGAAATCGAGCGCGAGTCCGGCTTCGCGGTCCCCGGTTTGACTTTCGAATGCGGTTTCGGATACTTTTACGCATATCGTAAATAAGCCGAAAAGCACGAATTCGAGCGCCAGAGAGGCTCCCAGATATGTGTGCGGCAGAGAAAATCCCTGCAGGTAAAGCGCGAGAATGGAAACGGCCGAGCACAGAGACAGCAGATTTAATTCGCCGGCAATGTTCTTATCGGCGATAGTTTTGGCGGTTTGTACGAAAGTTTTTCGCCATGCGTATATGAAAACGAATAGCATGGATAATTTTATCAGAAAATATATAACGCCGTTTTCGCATAGCAGGTTCAAAAAAATATTGTGAGTATCTATGACGTTGCCGGTTACTATTGCGTGTTCGGTTATGAACAGCCCCGACAGGCCCGTCCCGACTCCGAGTAAAGGATTTTTCATAAAAGTAGCCCAACCGGCTTTGAAGATATTCAACCTTCCGCCGCGGTCGTGAACGTCAAAATTTTCTTCGACATTTAAAGTATTTATTAACCTTACGAATGCGTCGGTATAAAAAGAAAAGCTGACCAGCGCAAGGAGTGTGAATATTATGGCCAATCTTATTACTTTCGGCCTGAAAATCTCCCGGAAGAAAGCGTATGCGAAAATAATTGACACGACCGTGATTAAAGCCAGCTGGGCGACGCGAGAACTTGTGAAAAGAATGCTGAGGCACTGTAAAATGAATAAAAAATAACAATTAAGTTTCTCAAAAGAGGATTGTGTTACGAACATTCTGTAAAGATTAAACGGAAGCGTGGTCAAAGCGAGTGTAGCGTAATAATAAGGATAAAAAAGCGTGGAATAAATGCCGGCGAAACCGACCGTGGAAGTTCTGGTAAAATAATAGTATGAAAAGGCGAAAAGTATATATAACTGGATAAAAACCAGGAAAACTTTAATGAAATCGTCCAGCACTTTTTTTGAATTTATGCAATAAACGATGAGCATAAAAAAAAGTAATCCGTTAAGGTATCTTATAAGTTCGACATATGTAATTTGAATGCACCGGGAAAAAAGCGATGAAATAAAAAAAAGAACGGAATTTAACAGAAAGGTTCGAACTAATAATCCGTAACGGCCTTTTGAAGGAGCGTCGCCGTTAAATACTGAAAGAAGCAAAGAAGAAAAAATGAACGAAAGAGCGATGTTGACGGGAACATTGTTAAAATCGTAAAGCCCGCCGTTATAAAACAGCAATAAAAAAAACAGGAATGAAATATATACTATGAATAATTCTCTAAAATTCAGCATAAAAATTTTTAAAAACAGTCCATGTGCGTAACAGGCGGATGAAAACATCCGCGGTTTTTAAGTACAAAAGAAGCTGCTTTGCATAGCAACACAGCTTCTTTTGTATAACCTTATTTAACTGGCGATATGGATATTACTGATTTGCGGTAGCGGTGCTTATGCTGCCCGAAATACCGGTGAAAAGGTTTTTCAGCGAACCGCCGGTAGCCGTTAAAGCGGCGATAACAACGATAGCGATGAGGCCCAGGATTAATCCGTATTCAACCATGCCCTGTCCGTCTTCGTTCATAAAGAATTTTTTCATAATATTACCTCCTATAGATTTTATTGGGTTATTGTTAATTCGTTACAGTTGCGAGCGTGCCTTTTACTTTGTTGAAGAAAAGATCGTATAAATTATTGCCCAGCATAGAGAGCACACCCACGGTCACAAGCGCTATGAGGCCGAGAATCAATCCGTATTCAACCATTCCCTGCCCGCTTTCGTCTGTGAACAAACTTAAAGAAGCTTTCTGAACCATTGTATGATCTTTTGTTATGATTTCTTTCAGGTTCATAAGTTATCTCCTTTACACGGTTATACAAAGAGCAAGATGCATGCCAAAATTAGTGATCGGTTTTCTAACCGTTTTATCGATGCGTGTCGAAAAAATGTATTTAAAAATGTCAAAATATCGTGTATGATGAAACCAACATTGTATGTTTTTTCATACATTGACAAAGGCCGAATCTATCTTAAATTCTGCGTTTTCTATATAAAATAAACCAGCCCACGGGGGCGATTGCACCTATTATAAATATATACAAATAAGTTTGAGTAATCGCGCCGGCCAAAAAACCTGCGGCGATACCGATCGGATAAAAGCTGTTCTTCATTCCATCGCTATAATTTTTATGCGCTAAAATGTCGGTATTGTGATATTGATAAAGTTTGGGAATAAAGCGTGGCACTCTGTCGTAATAATCTTTATATTCGTTGCCGAGATATTTTAAAAGGTTTTCTTCTTCGTAAATGCAAAAAAGCGATGAAGTTATTACTTTGCCCAAAAATAATACCGCAACCGAATAAATATTTCCGGCAAATGCCGTAGCGGTCATGGATATTATATCTGAAAGATAAATAGGGTTTCTAACATACGCGTAAGGACCAGCTACGGTCATTTTTTTTGCCTGGACTTCTTTTTTCATCATGACTTCGGAGCCGAGATATGCGCATGCGGATATCCTCAGAGCCCCTGCCAGCAGATTGAGAACGGCTATTATAGAAAATAACAGGCTCATGGCCGCCGGCGCCTCTATATTTAAATACGCGGCCAGGCTTTCATAAATCAGTTCGCTTTTTATAAGAAGAGTGGAAAGCGCTAAAAAAAACAAAGCGTATGAAATTTCTACTCTATATTCGAAGTTTATTTTTAATAACTTATTCAAAATATTACACCACACAATCGAAATATTTACCGGTCGCCGGCATCGTTTAGTATAACTTAAAAAGTTGAAAAATACAAACTAAATAAAGCGGCAATTTTTAGCTGCTTTTACGGCGGATAATCGAGCCCGAGCGAATGATTTTTTTTGAACCCGAGGTTGCCGCGGAGAAAATAGCCCAGCGTGCCTATAAAACCCAGGCTGGTAAAATTTGAAAGCCCTCTTTTCAATATCGACTTATATGAATAAAATTCTTTTCTGAGCCGGTCGGTGCCGTCGCGAAGCTCTTCGGGCGTCATGTTTTTAGGCTTGAAAACGACTTTTTTGCAGTCGTAGTCGTCCCAGTTAGAACTGATTATGCGCCCTTCGGCCTTTACCCTTTCGTAAAAAGACGTTCCCGGCATCGGCGTCACCGCGGCGATCTGCATTAAATCGAGATTCAGGCGGTAAAAAAAATCATACGTTTTTTCGAATATATCGGCCCGGTCTTCGTCAAAACCGAACATCATGCCCGCTTCTACGACTATGCCGTGGTCGTGGAAGCGGTCGATGACCCTTTTATATTTATCTACTATGTTGTGAGATTTATTCGCATCCGCGAGATTGCGAGGCGAAATCGATTCGAAGCCTACGAATACTCCGCGGGCGCCGGCTTTTTCGAGCAATTTAAGCAGCCGAACGTCGCGGGTTATGTCGGTCGACGCTTGAAAAAGCCAGTGCTTGTTGAAATCTTTTACTGCGGAGAAAAACTCGCGCGCGTATTTCGGATCTGAATATATATTATCGTCCACCAGATTGATGATGGGGTGTTTCAAATTTTTTAATTCTTCGCAAGCCTCGGCTATCGGGCGTTTGTAAACCCGCCGGCCGAAAAACGCGTTTATGGAACAAAAATCGCAGGCTTTAGAGCAGCCGCGCATTATCGAAAAAACGTGTCCCCCGGCGTAGCCGGGGCGGCCTTCGGCGAAGCGGGCCGGAAACGGGATGCCGTGAAGGATTTCTGAAGAAGATCGGCCCGCGGAATATATTTTCCTGACGCATTCGCGCCCGCGCTCGTAATCGGTTAAAAAGTCGACCCAGGGCTGTTCTCCGAGTCCGCATATCACCGTATCGAAGCGCCCGGACGCTTCGTCGGTTAAAAAGGTCGCGTGGCAGCCGCCTATGACCGTGTAAACTCCGCGTTTTTTGAACTCTTCCGCGATTTCATAGGCGCGGTTGGCGAGCGCGGTCACGGCGGAAACGCCGGCGATATCGCATGGTTGGTCAAAATCGAGTATTTGTATGGTTTCGTCTATGATTTCGACGTCGTAATTTTCCGGAGTCACTCCCGCTATGGCGAGAGTTCCGAGTTTGGGATAGCGGAATATGTCGGACCCTTTATATCGTCCGGGGACCTCTACGCGGTCGTTTTTAGTGGCGGGATTTATCAAAATTATTTTTTTTTTCGTCATTTAAATGTCTTTCAGTGTTTTTTATTGTTTTTAAAGCTTTCGTCTATGTGTTTGGTCCAGTCGAATTTTTCGGGCGAAGTGCTTTTTAGAGGCTTTTGCGGATCTTTTGCGGTTTCGTTTTTGCGGTTTTTATCATCGGGCCCCGGCTTTTCTTTTTTTGCGGCCGTTTCGCCGCCGTACTTTTTGGATACGACTTTTTTTGCGTCGGCGAACATCTCGGTAAAAAGAGATGCGTCGTCGTCGGTGATGGTCGTTTTGGCTTTTTTTGCGGCCGCTTCTTTGCTCTGTTTTTTCTTGAGTTCGCGTTCTTTCGCGGCAAGCTCTTCGCCGCGGGCTTTTGCCGCCATTTCGCGTTTCTGCAGCTCGACCGCCAGGTCGTTGAGCTTTTTAGAGCTTCCCTCGTCGAGGTTTTCGCTCAAGGGATTTTCCGCCTCGCTCACCCTGCCGCCTTTCTGTTTTATCAAATGCGCGTTCATCTGCTCGCCGTAAAATTCGATCTGTTTTTCGAAATCCTGCACTTTCATTACTTTTGCGCCGTGGTTGCGGCAGATGGAGGCTACTTCATTGTCGGATGTCACCACTTCTATAAGTTTCGCGTTGCGTTCCAGCGTCATCTTTTCGATAACAAGGTCCGCGATTTTTTTGCCGGAAAATACCACCGAAACGTTGTCGCCGAAGTTCTGGTTGCGTCCGTTGGGGTTGTAGCCGTCGAAGACTATTATAAAGCGGCGCGACGCCTGATACGAATAGTTTTGAATAAGCGAGATGAGTTTGGAACAATCCGACTGGAAAGTTCCTTTGGCGTCACGGGAAAAAGATTTCATGAGGTTTATAGCGTTGCAGCCGTCGATAATTACAAGGGGCTTTGCTATGGCCATTTATATACCAGCTTTCTTTTTTGCGGCGCTTTTTTTTACGGGCGCCGCGGGCTTAGTTTTAAGCGCGTGGCCTGTTGTTTTTGCCGCCGCCTTTTTCGTTTTTTCTTTATTTACAGGCTTTCTTTTATTTTCCGAATAAAACCCGCACAGCGTAGATATTACGCAGTGCTCGCAATCGGGTTTTCGCGCGTCGCAGACGTTGCGGCCGTGCAGTATGAGGTAAAAAGTAAGCGGTTTCCAAACTTTTTTGGGAAACAGCGCCATAAGGTCGTTTTCTATTTTATCCACATCGTCGTGCGCGGAAAATCCTATGCGGTTAGAAAGCCTTTTTACGTGAGTGTCTATTACCACGCCCTCGGTTTTATCGAATGCTATCTGCGTCACCACGTTGGCGGTTTTACGGCCTACGCCCGGAAGAGTGACGAGTTCTTCTACGCTTTCGGGGACTTTCGATCCGAATCTTTCGACGAGTTCGCAGGCGCAATTTTTAATGCTTCTGGCTTTGTTCTGAAAAAATCCGGTGGGCTTGATTATGGCCATTATTTCGTCGAGGCTTCCTCCGGCGAGCGATTTTGCGTCCGGAAAAGCGGCGAAGAGTTTGGGCGTGACGATGTTGACCATTTTATCGGTGCATTGCGCCGAAAGTATAACCGATATGAGAAGCTCGAACGAATTTTTGAATTCCAGAAAACTTTTGGGGAGGTCGGGATATTCTTTTTTTAATATATTCAAAATTTCTAATGCTTTTTCGCCGTTCATTTTTTCTCCAGTCTGAATTTAATGATTAAAATTTTAAAACCGCTTCCGCCGGGATATAAATCGGTTATAACTTTCCGCCGGCGGTTTCTTTTTTAAAGTTAAAAAACATCTCTATTTCTTCGATAGTTTTAGCGTTGAAGATATGGCTTTCTGGCATGCCGCCCAGGTTGACCGCGTTGACTCCGTAATTTACGCACTGCATGGCGTCGGCGATAGAATGCGAATCGGGATTTATAGAAATTAAAATTCCCATTTCGTGAAGCCTTAAAAAATGCTTATAATCAACATCCATCCTGTAAGGGTTGGAGTTCAGCTCGATTATTACGTCGTTTTTTCTGGCCGCCTGAAAAATTAATTCTTCGTTTAGCGCGTAACCTTTTCTTTTGGTGAGAAGCCTTCCGGTCATATGGCCCAGCATCGTCACGTAAGGGTTGGAAATAGCCCTGACCAGGCGCGCGCTCATTTCGCTTTCGCTCATTTTGAAATTTGAATGGATGGAGATGATAACAAAATCAAGAGTTTTCAATATGTCGTCCGAAAAATCCAGCGAGCCGTCCTTTAAAATATCGCACTCGATTCCCTTGAAAATCTTGAACGGACGATACCTGTCGTTGAGCCTGTCTATTTCTTCCGACTGGCGCATGAGCCTTTCTTCGTCCAGCCCTCCGGCATAAGGCGAACTTTTGGAATGATCGGTAATGCCGATATACGCCAGCCCCATTTCTCTGGCTTTGAAAACGACCGTTTCGAGAGGGTCTACGCCGTCGGAATAGCTGGAATGGACGTGGAAAATGCCTTTTATTTTATCGGTGGTGAACGGTTTTATATTTTTGAGGTCCCGCGGGGGAATTTTCTTCCATAAAACTTCCGAATGCTCGGGAGCGATATTGAGCCAATCCGGCTCTTCTGCGCTGACGGCGATAGCGTTTATACGCTCGAGCGCGCGCGCCGTTTGGTCCGCGGAGCCGGAACCCGTTGCGCATGGAAGGAGGTTGGGCGAAACCGATTCGATGTAATCATCCGAGAGCGCAAGAATTTTTTTTATTTTATCTTCCGTATCTCCTGATCTGACGAGAAAAAAATCGAGAAGGGAGCCGGATGAAGCGCTTCTGGCGGTTAAAACCGAAAGCCCGCCTTCATGAATTGTCTGACAGCCCACCAGGCCGAGCTTTTCGGCGATCATCGCGCACACCGATTCGGAGTCGAAAGCGGGCGAATAAATTACGGCGCAAGATATTTTCTTTATGACGGGCAGTTTTCTGGCCAGTTCGCCGGCCGGAACCACGTCTAAGACGGCTTCGATATGCTTGAGGCTCCTGGCGGTATCGTAAAAAAGCCTTTCGGCTATAAAGTAAAGCTTTGAATTTTTTTCAGATTGGATCCTCTTGATTTCATCGATGATATTGGCTTCGCCGGCTGCGCTGAAACCCTTTACCTGACGAACTTTCCCGCTTTCGGCCTTTGCGAGCAGATCTTCTATTTTATTGATTTGAAGAGTTTCACAGAGAGTTTTGAGTTTTTTTACGCCTATCCCGGATATGTTGAGCATCAAAAACAAATCGGCCGGAACCGTCCGCCTTAACTTTTCGTAGGATTCCGAAGCGCCGGAATTTAAAAAGTCTGAAATTATTTCTTTGACGCCCTTGCCGGCGCCGGCTATTTCAAAATCGCCTTCCGCTTCGTATAATTCGTAATCGAGGGACGCTATCGCTTCGGCCGCCTTTGAAAACGCCCGTGCCTTGAATATGTTTTCGCCGGCGTATTCGCACATGACGGCCATTTCGTTAAATTTTTCAGATAGCTGATAGTTATTCATCGGTAAAAAATTCCTGAATTTTATTGCCGGCCCGGCCGGTTTATCTGTAAAAAACCGCTTCGCAATTTTCCGTTTCGTAAACCGATACCCTGTCAACCCGGGCGTTGTCGATTCCGTTTTGATCGAGAAGCTCTTGCATTCGGGTATATATGAATTCGCTTATATTTTCGGCGGTCGGATTTTTCTGCTTGAAAAATTCGATTTCGTTAAGGCAATTGTGATCGAGCTGATCTTCGATGTTTTTGAAAAAACCTTTCAGCACCGTGAAATCTACCAGCATTCCGAGCGAATCGAGCTCTTCGCCTTTGAGGTAAACCGTCACTTTCCAGTTGTGGCCGTGGAGCCTTTTGCATTTGCCCTCGTAATTATTAAGGTAGTGGGCCGACGAGATCGAAAATTTCGCGGAAATTTCATACATTTTACATCACACCAGTCTGCGATAATGCGTTAGTCTATTTTTACGAATTCTATGACGTCGAGGGCCGCTTCGCCGCCGCGGCCGTTGTCTGTTTTTTCGCCGTCTTTTTCAGTAGCGGCTTCTTCGGTTTTACTTATTTTAACCGTCATTTCGCAATAGTCTTCGGGCAGCGTCTCGTTTTTCCAGCTTTTAGGTTCGATAAGCATTTCGCCCAGCTCTATGACGTCGCGGTTTTCTTTTAAGTTTATCGATTTAAGGCTCACTTCGCCCCGGTAAAAAGATTTATTTTCTTCGGGTTCGCCGAATTGCTTTATTTCGATCTTCATTGCCGCGGATGCTTTAGAGCGTTTTACATATAGAAAAGCTTTGTAGTAGCCATTTTTGATTTTATGCGGAGTTAAAAAAGATAAAGAGGAAGTTTTTAGAGGATCGAAAGCGATGCAGCCGGAGCCGGAAAACGAATCGTCGTTAATTTTTAGAGGTTTTGCCCCGCTCCATTTAAGGGAAGTTGATACGATGTCTTCGAATTCGAGTGCGGTTTTAAGCGAAGACGGGATGAGCGCCACGGGCCCGTAAGTCAAAACCGGCGCATCGGGTGTTTCGTCGGAATACGCTTCCACCATGTAAATGTATATGTTAGCGTTTGAAAGCCCTTCGTCGGTAAAATTTTCTTCGTTTTGAAGCGTCGCGGTTTGCTTGAATTTTTCATCGGAAACGTTTTTTTTGAATAATTTATATGAAATTTGTTTGGATGCGGCATCAGCCGGAGCTTTCCAGCTTAATTTAGCGGCCCTGTCAAGAGATACGGCCGCCAGGCCGTTGGCGAAACTTTTTACGCCGGGCTTAAGCATGGGCGCCGTGTTTGAAGTTTCTTCCCGGCTGCCGCCCGCGGCCCCCGGCATTTTTTCCATAACGAGTTCGCCCAGGTCGGTATATTCGCCTTTTTTAATATTTTCTATCTGCTTAACGAGAGGTTTATAGCCGGGCCTGTCTATGCTGAGTGAAAATCCTTCGGAACCGATGAATTCTATCGCGAATTCACCGTTGCCCCCGCTGGTGCAGGAGTAGTCGTAATTGCCGGCGGAGAGCGTAACCGCTGCGAATGCCAACGGTTTTGAACCGGCCGTCGCCGCGCGGCCCTTTATGTGATAGTGGCGGCCGAAGGCGTCGCCGGTGATTTTTTGCCGTATTTCCTGCTCGCCGAAAGAGGTTTTCAATGTTACGGCGATTTTACCTTCTTTTACGAAAAGATCGTAATTAAGGCCGGTAAAACCGTACAGTTTATATGCGAACGCAATTTCGCTGACTAGAAATCCTTCGCCGGCGGCGCCCGATGAGACGTTTAAAGCGCCGACTTCCATGCGCGGCTTGTTTAGCGCGCAGGCGAGGTCTATTAAGGACTGCCAGTGAGCGGATCCGCTAAGCGGGCGTTCGAAAAGCCCGCGTATCGTTTCGGGGCTTTTAGATTCGAAAGCCGTTATCAGCTTTGAATCGATGAAATCTTTTTTTATCATAGCCGAATCGGCTCCCCTGAGCGCTGACGCGGAACCGGCGTCTGAACCGGGAAGTTTTGAACCGGTGCAGCCGGAAGCCATAAGAAGCGCGGCCGCAAAAAATACAAAAGCGGCTGTTATAAAAGAGTTTTTCTTTTTTTTATTTTGAAAGCTTTTCGAATTCATAATTTTTAAATTTTATTGTACCTTTGGTTTTAAATGCTCCGCGGCTGAAAAAGGCGCGCTTACAAGTTTATATATTAACATTTATGTCGATTTTAGTCAACAAATATTTTGCGCGGCCGCTTATTTTGCGCAGGCAAAGCCGTGAAAATTGAATTTGCGATATTTCATTGACAAAAATAGATATTTTTAATATAATTAAAAAACCATGAAAAAGTTATTCAAATCTATTTTTTATTTCGTATTCGTAATGTTTTTTATCATCGTGTATTCATTTTTCGATATGGCGAAAACTACCAGAGCGACTTTCGTCATAAGCGGAATTTTGCAGGGCAATATAGTGTCTTATAAAGCCAGCGGCGAGCCGTATCGAGGCGCAATGGTCGGCGGCATGCCCTTTCTGGTTTCAAAAATTTCCGAACTTAAAAAAAAGGCGCAAAAGTCGCGTTCGGCATTTTATCTGCTCGATTGCGGCGACGATTTTCCGGGAACGGCTCACAGCTATTATTCGCAGTGCAGGGCCGTAGTCGATACCATGAATTTAATGGGCGTAACGGCCATGCTTCTGGGTAACCGCGAATTGGATTACGGCTTCGAAGTGCTCAAGGCGCGCGCGCGCGACGCTAATTTTCCCATTCTGGCCGCCAATGTCAGAAATAAAAACGACGGCGCGCCTTTTGCCGAATTTCAGGACAGCCTTATATTGCCGGTCGACGACGCCGGCTTTAAAATAGCGGTCCTCGGAATCACTCCGCCGGAAACGCTCACCGATTCGACCATCAAAAATGTTTCGGAACTCGCCCTGATGGGAGAAACTGAAACCGTCGAGATTTTCAAGCGGAAAGCCTCGAAGGAAGGCGCCTCTTTCACAGTGGCGCTCACGCAGCTCGATTTTGAAAAAGACCGCCAGTTGCTGGAACTTCTGGTCAAAAGCGGTATCGATATGGTTATAGGCCTCGATTTTACCAATCAAATGAATGGAATAAAAAAATCCGGAGACACCGTGCTCGTCGCGCTGAACGGCTTCGCCAAAGGCGCCCAGCTTACTAAGGTAGACGTTTTTTTCGACACCCGCACCCGCCGGCCTTTCGATTTTTGCGCCGAAGTGGTTCCGGTGGCTGTTAATCAAATAGAGCCTGACGGCGATTGCGCTAAAATAGTTTCAGACTATCTTCGAAAACTCGACGCTATAATGAATCAGGTCATAGCCGTTTCGGAAGTCGATTTAAAAAGGCCGTTCAACGAGGAGACAAACTTCGGAAACCTTATTGCCGATTACATGAGAAAAGCCGCTTCCGCCGAAGTCGCTATCCAGAACGCCGGGTCTTTCAGAGCCGATATAGATTCCGGCGACGTCACCGTAGGGGATTTTTATAACGCCCTTCCTTTCGATAACGATATAGTTTCAATAGAGGTCGCAGGCGACGTTCTTTACGACGTCATCAACGCCACCTGCCGGCGCGAGCGCGGATTGCTTCAAATCAGCGGCGCCAGCTACTCCTACGACGCCAACGCGGCCCAGTCGGGCCATACGGCCGAGGCGCTGTTGAGCTTTTCCATCGGCGGGGCCGAAATACGCAAAGATAAAAAATATATAGTGGCCACCAACAGCTTTCTGGCTTCCGGCCAGGGCGGTTATCCGCAGCTGAAAAACTGTCGTCTGGTAGGGAGTTTCGGCAATCTCCGCGAATCGGCCATGATGCATATCCGGGAGGATAAAATTTTAAAGCCGTCTATAGAAGGGCGCATTACCAGGGTGAGCAAGCCATGAGCCTTAGACTGTCGCATAAAATAATACTTAACTTCGCTATCATACTTATAATTCCCATGCTTCTGTCGGTTTATCTGGTTTCTTCAGATCTCGCGGAGCGCTCGGAGCGTGAAATCGACAACCAGCTGGTTTTTACGACCAAGATCGTCAACAAGTTTTTTTTCAGATCGCTAAATTCCATACAGGTGCAGCTCAACATTCTCGCCGGAACTGAAAAGTTCAGGGCCGCGCTCGAAAAATCGGGCAGCGACGAAACCGCCCTTTTAATTAAAAACTGGGACGAAAAACTAAACTACAGTTTTATAGACGTTTACTGCCAGGCCTCGCCCGCGGGCAGGTTCGAGCTTTACGCGAGCGTCCGCAAGTCTAAATTCGATCCGGCCATGGCGCCCGGAGACGACGCCCTCGCAAAGGCGGCCCGCGGCAAAAACCAGTCTTCCATAGTTTTCGCTGGCGAGCAGAAAGCTTATTTTCGCTGCATTATAAAACCGCCGGAAAATCTCGTCGTGAATAAAACCTTCGTATTATGCGCATACGTTCAGATCCCCAACGAGTCGATCGACGCCATAAAAGATGTGACCAATATAGACGTGATGATTTTCGACGATAAGATTTCCGTCATGTCCACCCGGTTCGACCCGTCCGGAAGAAGGACCACCGGCTTAAAGCTTGACGCCGAAGTCGTCAGGCGCCTTGAAAAATCCCCGTCATACCGCGTAAACGATAAATTTTTAAGCGATTATACAGTAAACGTTTATTCAAAAATATTCGACGAAGATAAAAAATTCTGCGGCTATATGTGCGTTATCGTTCCCAGGGAGCTTTTCGCGATGGCCAGCATGTACGTGGTGAAAAACCTTTATATCATTCTCGCTATTTCGCTCGCGCTGGCGACCCTTTCCGGTTACCTGCTGTCGTCGAATATCGCGGCGCCTCTGATGCAGTTCGCTAAAATCGCCCACATAACCTCCGAAGGGGATTTCAAGCAGAAAGTCGACATACGCCGCTCGGACGAAATAGGCGAGCTGGCTTCGGCTTTCAATAAAATGGGCGACAAACTCGACCGTTATAACGAAAGCCTCAAGCGTAAAATGTTCGAAATAACGACCCTCTACGAAGTGTCGCAATCCATGAACTTTCTTAATAACAAAGACCAGCTTCTGACGATTATTTTAACAAAAATGATAGAGGCGCTCAACGCCGAAAAAGGCTCAATTATGCTTTATAACGCTGAAGAATGCCTCATTTCGTGCGAAATGGCCGTCGGTTATCCCGGCAAGTTCGAGCGCCGCGTAAAATTCGCTCCGGGCGAAGGAAAAGCCGGACAGGCTTTTCAGAGCGGCGAAACAATAATATCCAACGATATCCAGAGCGACAACAGTTTTCTCAGAACCCAGTCCACTCAGACTACCGACAACGTTACCCGCAATATGATGTGCGTTCCGATGAAGGCCAAAGACGAGGCTATCGGCGTCATCAACATCGTCAATAAAAAAGGCGCCGAAGGCTTTAACGAAGAAGACAAGGCGCTCGCGTTGTCGCTGAGCACGCAGGCGGCTATGACTATCGAAAACGCAAGGCTATACGAACTTTCGATTACCGACGGAATGACGCGCCTCTTTATCCACAGGTATTTCCAGATAAGGCTCGACGAAGAGATAAAACGCTGCAACAGATACGGCCCCGTTATGTCGCTTATAATGACCGATATCGACCATTTTAAAAAATTCAACGATACTTACGGCCATCAGGTAGGAGACATGGTCTTGATTAAAGTGGCCGATATCATAAGGGAAACCATAAGAAACGAAGTTGATATCCCATGCCGGTACGGCGGAGAGGAATTCGCCATAATAGCGCCTCAGACGGGGTTCGAAGACGCGAAAAAAATGGCGGAGCGAATCCGGACGGCCGTGGAATCGGCGAAACTTCAGGGGCCGGGCGGAAAGCTTCTGCAGATAACTATAAGCCTCGGCATATCCACATGCCCGGCAAACTCGAAGGACAAAAAAGACCTCATATTGAAGGCCGATTCGGCCCTTTACTATTCAAAGAAAAACGGCCGCAACCGCGCGACGCATTTCAGCGAAGTGCCGGCGCAGGAAACCGCCGAAATTTAAAGGCCCTGCCTTTAAAGATTTTATTGCAGGAAGGTTTTTAGAAAATGGAAATTAAAAAAGGCGATATAAAACAGGACCAGGCGGACGGCATCAGCGTTAAAACGCTCGCGGAAGACCTCAAACTATCGGTTATTTCGGGCGAACAGAACCTGGACGGCCTCATAATATCTTCGGAGGTCACAAAACCGGGCCTTGAACTCGCCGGATATTATAAAAACCTCACTTTCGACAGGATCATGATATTCGGCAAAAACGAAATCAGCTACCTGGAGAATATTTCGCACGATTTGCGCTTCATGAGGCTTCACGAGCTTTTCCTGTATCACATTCCATGCATAATACTCACCGACTCCGTCAAAAAGTTCGACGATCTTATAGACGTGGCGCAAAATTTCACGATTCCCGTTTTATATACCGACTCCCAGTGCAACCGTTTTCTGGTTTCTCTTTCGAATTATCTGGAAACTAAATTCGCCCCCAAAAAGATCATGCACGGCACCCTTCTTGAAATTTATAATATGGGCGTTCTCATCCGTGGCGAGTCCGGAACGGGAAAAAGTGAAACCGCTCTGGAGCTCGTCAGGCGGGGCCACTGCCTGGTTTGCGACGACGTGGTCACGCTGAGGCGTATCGGAAACGATATTTACGGCTATTCCGACCCGCTTCTCAAATACCACATAGAGGTTCGCGGGCTCGGCATTATCGACGTGCAGGCGCTTTTCGGTTCGGCCGTCACCATCCAGGAAAAAGAAGTGGATATAGTCATAGATCTCGTTCCGTCCAGCGAGCAGCATAAGCATCATTTCGACAGGCTCGGGCTCAGCTTCGACTGCCTCGATATAATGGGCGTCAAGCTCAGAAAAATATCGGTCCCTGTTCAGGAAGGCCGCAATATTTCTATTATAATAGAAGTCGCGGTCATGAACGAACGCCTCAAGAGGCAGGGCCACAACAGCTCGCAGATTTTTATCGATTCTCTTTTTAAAAAGATGAATCCCGGACATGTTTCTGATATCGCCAGAATAATACCAGCTTAAGGCCCGGTGAATACGATTGCCTGAAAATATAAGCTTTTCAGCCGGAATAAAAGACGAGCTGATAAAACAGAGCATAAAAAAACCTTGCTGCCAGAGGGTGTTTTTATATAACACGCTCAAAAACAACGCGTCCATAATCAGCGAAGGGGGCTCGCTGAAACTGGCCATGCGGCTGCCTTCCATGGCTTACGTCGGAAAGATCGGAAAGCTGCTTAAAAAGCTGGCCGACATTTCTTTTACTTACATTTATAAAGTGCGCGACAATCTTTCCGGCGGGGATTATTACCAGTGCATAATCGACGACGAAAAAAAGCTGAATTTGATTTTAAAAGAGCTTTCTTTGCGCACCGACCTTTTCTCGGACGCGCCGCCTCCGGAAAATATCGTTTCTTATCTTGAAAACGACTGCTGCCAGAGCGCGTTCATAAAAAGCATAATAGTCACCTGCGGATATTTTCAAAATCCCCAGAAAAATTACCATTTCGAAATAAGAATCAAAGAGCCTCTGCTGGCGAATATAGTACGTAAAATACTCGTCCAGAAGATAAATTGCATAATCAAAACGCATATTTTAAAAAACAGCGATCTTATACTTCTTTATTCAAAATCGTTCGAAAACTTCGAAAAGATGCTCGCCTACCTGAACGTTACGGCCAGCTATTTCGAACTCGAAAACATAAAAATAATCAAGGAGATAAAAAACACCACCAACCGCAGCGTAAATTTTGAGACGGCGAATATACAGCGCACGGCGAATATCGCGGCAGACCAGATTATGAAAATCAAGCTGCTTTTAAAATCGTCTCATGCGGCGAAACTTACGCCCGCTCTCATTGAAATGGCGCGGCTCAGAACCGCCAATCCGCACCTTTCTTTGAGCGAGCTGGCCAGGCTCGCCAGGCCGAAGATTTCGAAATCGGCCATAAACAACAGGCTGATGAGGCTGCTCGATATATACCGCGAATACGAGTCCGAAATAAACTCGCAGCTGCAATAAATATCGGAGCGTTTTAAAAACCGGGCAAAATTACGACAAAATTAATTGACAAAAACTCACTTTACTAATATAATAACGCTATTATGAAAATAATTTTTAACGCCGACGATTTCGGCATAACCGATGCGGTTTCCGCCTCTATAGTGGAGCTTTTTAAAGCCGGAACCCCGCTCAAAAGCGCTACCGTGATGATCAATCTGCTAAGCGACTCTTCGGCTGAATTGCTTAAGGAGTTTCTGCGCGGAGATGACGGCGGCGGCGTATCAATAGGCCTTCATTTTAACCTGACCTGCTCGAAACCGGTTTCGCCGGCCGCCGAAATACCTTCGATCGTCGGCCCGGATTTAAATTTTTTAAAGTTCGGCGAGCTGATCGGCCGGGCGTGCGATAAAAAAATCGACGTGTCGCATGTCGTTCGCGAATTCGAAGCGCAGATGAACGCTTTTTACGCCAGGCTCGGTTTCTGGCCGTCGCATATCGATTCGCACAAGCACGTCCATATGCTGCCTGATTTTTTTCACGCCGTGGCGGGTTCGCTCGAAAAATTCGAAACGAAAAGGATAAGGCTGACGGAAAACATATCGGCCGAAGAGCTTTTTACGAGCCAGGGAATAGCGAAGGATAAAATAATGAAATGCTTCGCCGGAAATATTTATAATAAAAACGGAATATACTCGTACGGCTCGAATACGGCCCTGGCTTATCCGGATTTGTTCTTCGGCACTTATTCCGTAGGTTCGCTGTCGGCGGAAGTTTTTGAAAAAGAGATAAGCGGCCTTGAAAATTTTGGCTGCGTCGGCGAATATATGACGCACCCCGGCGCCTGCGATGGAAATCTCGCCGGACTGTCGAGCCTTTTAGCCCCTAGAGAATCCGAATTCAGGGCCCTTAAAGATCCGCTTCTGGCCGAAACATTAAAAAAGCTTAATATCGAAGCGGTTTCTTATAAAGCCCTCGACGACAGAAAGAAGAGTGCCGTAAAATGAACTTTTTAAAAAAAATATATGCAGCCTGCTTCGCTTCTATATGCCTGGCCGCCTCCATTGGCGCTCCGGCTTTCGCCTCCGGCACCGTAGAAGTTATCGCGCTCGAAAAAAATACAAATACCTCCAAAGCCGCTGCTAAGGCTGAGGAAACCGGTGAATTATCCGTCGCCGATCCGGCCGCAAAACTTTTGGTTCCCGACGACTTGAAAACTTCAGAAGTTAACGCTTCAGGCGAGAAGATGAGCGCTACTCAAGAAATATGGTTAAGGCTCAAGTCGAGGTTTAAAACGTCGGAAATCGAACTCCACCGAAAAAAATACGCGCGCGCCGTCCTTGAGGAAACTGACGAAGTCGAAGACGCGCTTACCGAAGAAATCTCCCTGGCCGGAGATACCTCGGAAGCGCTTCTGAGCGGTGAAGTGAAGCTCAATAAAAAAGGCCGCAAAAAAAATGCCACGTCCGAAGTCGGGCTGAAGGCCAAAAACATTCCAGACGATTTCATAGAAAAGCCGAAAACCGCCGAAGTGAAAATCGAATCAGGCCTTAATCTTTTTGAAAGGCATTGTTTTTCCTGCCATTTTGACCACGAGCATTTTAAGTACGCTAAAAATCTTTCTGGCAAAGAGTTCTGGTTAAAATATAAAGACGGCGACGAAGATATAAAAAAAATAATCAGAAACGGTTTCAGGACGGTCGAAGGCGATATGCCGTTTCACGATTCCGAACGCTTGAGCGAAAAAGAGGTTGCGGCCATAATAGAACATTTAAAATCCATTACGCAGCCTTTAAAGATAGAAAAAAAGTAAGCCGGTCGTCAGGTGCCAGATATAAAGATAAGTGAGGGCCGTTTTTATGAGAAAATTTGCAGTGCCGAAGCTGATCGTAAGTAAATGCCTCGAGTTCGACCGCTGCCGCTATAATGCGGACGTTATCCGCAGCGAATTCGTTTCGAGCCTCAAGCCGTTCGTAGCGTTCGAACCCGTATGCGCGGAATGCGAAATAGGTCTCGGGGTGCCGCGCGATCCTATAAGGGTCGTTGTTATCAATAAAAGAAAGCGCCTTGTCCAGCCGGCAACCAAAAAAGACTGCACTTTGGAAATGGAAAAATTCGCTTCAGATTTCATGGAGTCTCATCCTGACGCCGACGGCTTTATTTTAAAGGCTTATTCGCCTTCGTGCGGCATCAAGGGCGTTAAGATATACCCGGCTTTAGAAAATGTTTCCAGCGTGGATACGGGTGCCGGATTTTTCGCCGCGGCCGCGCTCGAAAAATATCCGGGCCTGGCCATAGAAGACGAGCTTAGATTGAGCAATTTCCGCATAAGGGAGCATTTTTTGACGAAAATTTTCACCGCGGCGGAATTTCGTAAAATATCAGCGAAGCCTTCCATGGGCGCGCTCGTTAAATTTCAGGCGGAAAACAAGCTTTTGCTGTTGACATATAATCAGTCTAAAATGAGAGAAATGGGCAAACTCGTCGCCAATCACGAAAAAAGGCCCGCAGCCGAAGTTTTTAAAGACTACGGCGCTCTTCTTCACAAAGCGTTCGCCAGGACGCCTTCTCATAATTCTAACGTTAACACCCTCATGCATGCCTTTGGTTATTTTTCCGACAGGCTGAATTCTAAAGAAAAAGCTTTCTTTTTAGACACGCTCGGAAAATATGCCGAAGAAAAATGCCCGTTAAGCGTGCCGGTAAGCCTTGTCAAATCGATGATCGCAAGGTTCGGCGAAGATTATTTAAGCTCTCAGACCTATTTCGAACCATATCCAGAAGAGCTTTACCTGATGAGCGATTCCGGAAAGTCGCGCCTGAAATAAAAAAACGCTTTTACTCTGAAGTTTTCCCGGAAATAAAGATTTTTTATAATGGAATTATGGTGATATATATTGAAATTTGAATATTTAACGCACGAAGAGCTTTCGACGCTCGATTTTGACAGGTGCATACTGATATTGCCGATCGGTCCTTACGAACAGCACGGCCCGCATCTTCCCATAACTACGGATATCGTCATCGCCCGTTATCTGGCCGAAAGCCTTTGTGAAACGATGAAAAATGAAAAATACGACCGCTTCGGCGTGGAGGCGCCCGCTTTCACGTACGCGCCTGCCTTGGTTTCCGACGGCATAGGCAAGACGCCTCAGCTCCAGCCGGAGTCCTTTACCGCTTATCTTGCCGAAACGCTATCGCAGTATGTGGAAACCGGATTTAAAAATATAATGATAGTGGTCCATCACTTCGAGCTTAAATTTATAAAAAGCCTTATCGCGGCTATTTCCACATGCGAATCCAGGCATGCCGGCGTAAAAATTTATGAACCGCTTTCGGCATATTACTATTCCGGCGAATACAATTCGGCTATCGAAAAATTCATAAAATCTAAAAAAAATTCGGACGAAAAGCAGGATGAAGTTTATAAAAGCTATCTGGATATCGATTTCAAGAAAGAAATACACGCCGATATAAAGGAAACTTCTATTATGATGTACCTGCTGCCGCGCGCCGTGAAGATGGAAAACATAATAAACCTGCCTCCGTTTCAGGTAAACCCGGCGGCGGAATTTTTAAAGCTGAACTTTACTTTTAAAAGCATGGGCGCGCAGGCTGGATATCTCGGAACGCCCTCGCGCGCTTCTATGTTTCTGGGCGAGCTCATCTTCAAGCAGCTCAGGACATGCCTTTTAAAATCCGTATCGGGCGTTTTCGCCGGCGCGCCGCCGGAATTTACGGTTCCTCTTTACATAAAGGCCATTCTTACCGTCATTTAATATCGAGCGGCACCCGGCTTCGGCGTTTTGGGCGCTTAAATAAATAAAAAAAGCTTTTTGAAAATCGTTTCAAAAAGCCTTTTTTATTTTATGGTTATTTTACGGAGCCGAAAAAGCGATTAATTGTTTTTGTCTATCATTTTGATCATGAATTCGTCCCATTCGCTTTCCTGGCTTAATTTAAGATTGGGATAATCGCCGGATTTGAATTTATTTAAAAAGCCCATTACGTTGGTTTCGTTGAGGCCCCAGTCGGGTTTAGCGGCCGCGATGGTCAGCCACGTGGGTTTGGTGAATATGCCTATGGACAGGCCGTTGCCGGTTTCTTCTATAAAATTGTGGGCTTCGCCCATCACGAAGCTCGAATCGCTGAAGGCGCTGAAATGGAATTCTTTGTGGTCGAGCTTTTTAACGGGTTCGCCGTAGGCTTTCAAAAGCTCGTCGCAGGATTTAACCATTTCTTTATTGTCTTTCGCTTCGGCTTTTACTTTTTTAACGAAATCGATAAGGTCGAAAACCGATACGTCGGATAAATTTTTAACCGACTTCAAAGCTTTTTCTACGGCTTCGGGATTTACGTCGGAATATTCGTTGATTTTAGAAGAAAATTTAACGAAAGCTTCTTCGAAAGCTTTGAATTTAGTCATATCGAAAGCGGTAGACGTGAGGACCATTTTATCTACGAGGCCCTGGCGCTTTACCCAGCCTCGCATGTAATCTACGTAAGATTTAAGATATTCGAACGCGAGCTCGTTGCCTTTTAAATCGGGTTTGCTGGTGAGCGTTCTGAGAAAGTTGTCGTAGGCGTACCAGTTTATCTGGACGTTTTCGCACGCGTAAACGCCGTGGACGTAATCTGCTATTTCTTTTACTACTTCCATTTTCGCCAGCAGGCAGCAGTCGAAAACCATGAGGTCTATAAGGTCGTTGCCGTTCTGGTTTTTAATGAAATCGCGCACTTCGGAAAGAGCCTGGCCTATATGGATGGTGCTCATGTGGTTTTTCGACTGGTCGTCGAAAGAAATTCCGCCTATGCCGAATTCGGAGCCGTGGTTGGATATGAGCACTACGTAATGTTTTGCGGGAAAGCGGGTGATGGTGGACTTGCAGAATTCGACGAAATTTTTATATGCGCCCATATCTACTTCGCCCATTTTTTCGAGCAGTATGGAATTGAGCTCGAAAAGGCGGCTGTCTTTCTGGACGAAATAGCGGCGGCAGGTCGACCAGTTGCCGTCGAGCATGGTGTTAGACTGAGCTTCTTCGGGGCTTCCGAACTGCTCCACGCCTATTCTGTCTATCTGTACGACGACGTTCATGTTTTCTGTGGAGCCGACGCGTTCCATTACGTTAATGCCCAGAAGCGAGGCCATTTCAAGATTATTGTCGCCGTTTATAAAGCACATTACGGTCCATTCTTTTTCGGGCATTACGAAATCTTTTGCGTATAAGGCGGTTTTAAGCTTGCGGACTGTTTTCGCGCCTATGCCTTTGATAGAGTCCAGCTCGTGCACGGACGTTATAACTCCGCCGCGTTCGTTTCTGAAATTGATTATTTTAGAGGCCATTTCTTTTGAAACGCCGGGGATATTCAAAAGGTCCGATTCTGAAGCTTTATTTACGTCTATTTTGCCTATTCTTTCCACTTCCGAAGGCAGGTCGGCTATTTCTTCGAGGATGGCCGCCGAAACTATTTTCCATATTTTTTTATGGCTGTATTTTTTAATTTTTTCTATGTTTCTGGAATCCAAAGTCGTCAAATCGACTTTTTTGAAAGCGGTTCCGAAAGCGTCGAAATTTTTAACGATGTCTTTGAAATAATTCGTGGCCATGGTCTGCTTTGAATTCATCTGGAACTTTATGGCGTTATTGATCTGGGCCGCGAGGCTCGCGAAAGCGGCGCCGGAAACGCCGGTCTGCCTTTTAAAGTAATTGGTCAGCGCGTCGAGGGTTTTAGAGTCGTTTTTGAGCGCCGAAATTACGGTGAGCGTGGATATTTTTTCGCTTAAATCTTCGAGCTTCTGGGTGTATATTTCGTTTATGCGGCTGAAAAGGCCTTTTACCAGAAGGGGCATTTTTTCCCCGAGGTATTGGTTGGTATCTACGTTTTTAAACGTGGAAATGCTTCTTAAATAATCCCTTACTACCGCCACTTCTTTAGGGCCGAAATCGCCTTCGGGGGTCGCTGCGAGTTTCTGGGCCATTTCGACCTGTATCTGTTTATCTTTTAAAACCAGAGATGTCATTCTGTGCTTGAAAAACGTAACCTTGTACTCGTTTAAAAGCGCTTTTAAAACCTGGTCTGCCGATGGCGCGGACGCGTCGGCCGCCAGCGAAATGCCGGCAAATAAAGCCAGGGTGGAAAATAAAGTGAAAATTAAAACCATTTTTTTGAGTTTTCTCATAAAACGACCTCCATAATAATATATTTCATAGTATTTTTCAGTGATGATATTAAAAAACGAAGGGATTTTCAAACTGGTAACTCAATTTTACTAAAAAAAATAACGCTTGTCAATTTATTGAAATAATTATTATAAATTAATTATACTCATGCGGCTTTGAATAAAAAAAACGGCCTGCCAGAATATAATCCGGCAAGGCCGCTTTTTCAGGATTTATATCTTGTTTTTAACCGGTTTAATTACATGACGAGAGCCATAACCGCTTTTTGAGCGTGGAGGCGGTTTTCGGCTTCATCGTATATTACCGAGTGGACGCCGTCTATGACTTCGGCCGACACTTCTTCGCCGCGGTGCGCGGGAAGGCAGTGCAGGAATATGTAATCGTCCTTGGCGCCTTTCATATTTTTAGCGTTTACCTGGAAGCCTTCGAAAGCTTTGAGGCGCAGCTGCTGTTCTTTTTCCTGGCCCATCGAAGCCCATACGTCGGTATAGACTACGTCGGCGCCTTTGGCGGCTTTTTCTACGCTGTTGGTGACTTCGACGCTGGAACCGAATCTGGCGGCACATTCCTGGGCTTTTTTGACGACTTCTTTAGCGGGCTCGTAACCTTTGGGCGACGCTACCGATATGTGCATGCCGGTAAGCGCGCAGCCGAAGAGCAGCGAGTTGCAGACGTTGTTGCCGTCGCCTACGTATGTGAGTTTGAGGCCTTCGAGCTTGCGTTTCTTTTCCATGATCGTCTGGAAATCGGCGAGTATCTGGCAGGGGTGCTCGTAGTCGCAAAGGCCGTTTATAACCGGAACGCGGCTGTATTTTGCGAGATCGACTACGGTCTGATGTTTGTACACGCGGGCCATTATGCCGTCGAGGTAGCGGCTGAGAACGGACGCCGTGTCGCTTACCGGTTCGCCGCGGCCTATCTGAAGGTCGTTCGAGCTCAAAAAGAGGCCGTATCCGCCGAGCTGGTATATGCCGGTTTCGAACGAAACGCGCGTGCGCGTGGATGATTTTTCGAAGATCATGCCGAGGGTTTTGCCTTTTAAAAGGTGGTGCTGCTCGCCGGTGTATTGTTTCATTTTGAGGTTGGCGGCGGTGTCGAGAATCTGGTATATTTCTTCGGTGGAAAGGTCTAACATCGATAAGAGGTCTCTGCCTTTGAGGTTAACTGCCATTTTTCATTACTCCTTTTATTTTACGGCGCGACGCCTTTAAAAAGCGCCGCGCCGTTTTTTTATTGAATTAGCGTTTTATGAAAACCGTATGCTATCTTTTTTTGCTCTTTGCGTCTTTGGCTTTTGAAGCGCATTTGCCGCTTTTCGAGCAGCCCAGAAGGGGATGGTTGTGTAAAACCGTTTCCAGATTGGGTGTTCCGATTTCCTGGAGCTCGTATCCGACCTGAACGGCGGGTTTATTTATTTTGACGATCTTTCTGAGATCGATAGGAGTAGCGATGATTACTACATCGCATTTCGTTTTATTGATTGTGGTTTCGAGGTCTTTTATCTGTTTCGAGGAATAGCCCATAGCGGGAAGGAGCGAACCGATTTCGGGATATTTTTTGAAAGTTTCGGTGATCGTTCCGACCGTATAAGGACGGGGGTCTACCTGTTCGCGAGCGCCGTATTTTATAGCGGCGACTACGCCTGCGCCTATCTGCATTTCGCCGTGGGTAAGCGTCGGGCCGTCTTCGATGACGAGGGCGGATTTATTGCGGATGAGTTCGGCGTTATCTACCGTAAGCGGTGAAGCAGCGTCGATGATGATAGCGTTGGGGTTGACCGCGCGAACGTTTTCGCGGACTTCTTCGACTTCTTCCGGAGAAGCGGAGTCGATTTTATTGATGACGATGACGTCGGCGCGTCTTACGTTCGTTTCGCCGGGATGGTACATTACTTCGTGGCCTGCGCGGAGAGGATCGACGACGACTATTTCGCAATCGGAATGATAGAACGGGAAGTCGTTGTTGCCGCCGTCCCATAATATAACGTCGGCTTCTTTTTCAGCCTGGCGGATTATGGTTTCGTAATCTACGCCGCAATATACCACGATGCCGCGGTTGATGTGCGGTTCGAATTCTTCGCGTTCTTCGATCGTGCATTTGTATTTATCGAGGTCGCTGTATTTTTCGAACCTCATGCATTCCTGTTTTACTAAATCGCCGTAAGGCATTGGATGGCGTATTGCCACGACTTTTTTGCCCATTTCCTGAAGGATATTGGCCACTCTTCTGGTGGTTTGCGATTTGCCGCAGCCTGTGCGGGCGGCGCATATAGAAATGACCGGAACGTTGGCTTTGATCATGGTGCTGTTGGCGCCCATAAGCATGAAATCCGCGCCGGCGGCGTTAACGAGCGACGCTTTGTGCATTACGTTTTCGTGCATGATATCGGAATAAGCGAAAACGACCATGTCGATTTTTTCTTTTTTGATCAATTCGTTTAAATCGCCTTCGTCGTATATGGGAATGCCTTTGGGATACTGTTTTTTGCCCGCGAGTTCGGCGGGATATTTGCGGCCGTCGATATCGGGAATCTGGGTGGCGGTGAACGCTACTACTTCGTAGCTTTCATTGTTTCTGAAAAAAGTGTTGAAATTGTGGAAATCTCTGCCTGCCGCGCCCATGATAATTACTCTTGTTTTTGCCATCTGGAAATCAATCCTTTCGTTAATTAAATATTACCTGGTGTGAATATTGTTTGTTTTATAAGCCCTATTGAGGTTCAAGGCGCGTAAAAAACGCGCCTTGAAAGCCTGTTGTCTTATTTCGCTATCTGTTTCATGGTGTTTTCGATTATAGTCATGCCTTCTTCGATTTCTTTGTCGCTCGAAGTTACGGGCGGAAGAATTCTTACGATATTGCCGTCTGCGCCGCAGCCTATCATTATAAGGCCGTTTTCGAGGCATTTTGCGAGGAATTCATCGCATTTAGCTTTGTCGGGTGTTTTATTTTTGTCGGCGAATTCTATTGCGAGCATGTAGCCCAGGCCGCGGATATCGCCTATGAATTTATATTTGTCTTTGAGCGCGTTGAGGCGTTTCATCATTTTTTCGGAATTTTTAAGGGATTTAGCGAGCAGTTTTTCTTTTTCGATAACGTCTATGGTGGCGCAGGCTGCCGCGCAGGAAACCGGGCTTCCGCCGAAAGTCGTTCCATGAGCGCCGGGGAGCCATTTTTTCATGACGGAGGGCTTGCCGGCTACGGCCGATAAAGGAAAGCCCGACGCGATGCCTTTAGCGATAGCCATGAGGTCGGGAGTTACGCCGAAATGATCGGCTGCGAACCACTTGCCGGTGCGCGCTACGCCGGACTGCACTTCGTCGAATATAAGAAGCACTTTGTTATCTGTGCACCATTTGCGGAGTTTCTGCATGTATTCTTTTGGCGGAACTACGTATCCGCCTTCGCCCTGTACGGGTTCGATAAGAACTGCCGCTACGTCTTCTTTGGGGACTTCATATTTGGTTATGGCTTCGAACTGTTTGAAGCACGCGATGTTGCAGCTTTTAAGTTCGAGGCCGAGCGGGCAGCGGTAGCAGTGCGGGTAAAGCGCGCGGTAGATGCTGGCGAGCGGAGTGTAGTGCTTGGTGTACTTTGAATTGGAAGTCGTTACGGATACGCAGCCCATGGTGCGGCCGTGGAAAGCTCCGCGGTAGGAGATTATGGCGTTTCTTTCGGTGACGAATTTAGCGGCCTTCATGCAGCCTTCTACGGCTTCAGCGCCGGAATTGGAGAAGAAGAACATGCCGATATCGCCGGGAGTGACTTTTTCGAGGCGCTCGCAGAGGTCTAACAATGAATCGTATTGATAAACGCAGCCGGAATGGACAAGTTTGTCGAGCTGTTTTTTTACGGCGTCCATGACTTTAGGGTGCCTGTGGCCGGTTATGTTGACGGCGGTTCCGGAAGACCAGTCGAGATAGGTTTTTCCGAATTCGCATGTAACATAAGAGCCTTCAGCTTTTTCGACCGTAAATTCTACGTCCCAGCCCAGCGAAGGCGCCAGATACTTTTCCATTCTTTTTTTGTTTTTGGATACTTTCATTTTTGCCATTTGTTATACCTCTCCTATATTTTATTTTTTTTATGACTATTAAGTTTGCTCAGAATTTTATAGCCAAATACCTTTGATTTATGTGATGTTGAAATAAATTTTAGTGTTGGAGCAATAAATCGCTTATGTTTCAAGCAAAATCCCAATTTTCAGCTGAACTAATTTAATAGTCATAATTTTTTTTGAAGGTGATTTTACGTTTTACAAAAACTAAAAAACATTTTTTCCGCGGCCGCGAATTGTTTTTATCGCCGCCGTAAAGGCATATCAATTTTTTAATATATTCAGGCGTGGACGGGAAAAACGCGTTTCGTATTGGAATTGTCAAGCAATTTTTTTAAGAAAAATATTTTTAAGTTGAATATATTATATATTAATGTCGTGCATAATACAAACATTAAAACGTTATTTTAAACATTATTTGTCGTTATTAATCGATTTTAAACAAATATGTTGACGTTATGCTTAATTATACATATTTTCTCTTAATTTCTCACGAGTATGCTATTTTTATGATAAAGACTCGCCGATCGAGCGCCAGCCGGTTTTTAATTTTTGAGGGAAATGCTTTTTTCCGAATTCGAGCACTTCATTGAATTTTTGGGGAAGGGCTGTTTTACGGACTTCTTTAGGATCGTAATAAATGTCCGAGCAGATTTCCGAGCGCACGTAAAGGCGGAACCGCTCTTCGAGTTCGTCCTGCAGCATTCCCGTGACGTCGATTATGCGCACGTGAAAGCCAAGCAGGCGCAGTTCGTCGCGCAGCATTTTATTTACGAATCCGCTGCAGATTTCAATTCTGTGAGTGCCGGGCGCGGCGTTGAATTTTTCGAATATTATTTTTTTGCCGCGGCAGGTGTATTCGTCGAGGTATTTTTTCGAAGCGAAATTATCGCCCTGAAAGAATTCCACCGGCACGACGTCGGTGTAAAGTTCTATTTCGTCCGTCACTCCTACCATCACTCCGCAAAGCGGAAAGCCCCATCCGGCGTCGTCGATTTTAAGCACCTTGAGTTCGGGAGGGGTGAAGTTGAAATCATCTGCCATGAAGCATTTTAATACTTCCGTATCGGTGCAGATCATCGAGTGCCCTTTTTTATTTTTACTGTAGGCGTATATTTTGACGCTCCACTTGGGCGTTATCGCCCCGGTGCCGGCATAAGCGCACATGAGATATTGATTGTTTTCGGTTAGAGGAACAATAAGCCCGAGCTTTTCGGCTTTTTTCAGCCTGCCTGTGATAAGCTCTATTTCTGACGAGGTGAATAGTTTTTTATTTAAATCCATAATTTTTGAGTGGCTCCTGAAAGATTGAAAGAAACGCGAAGAGCTGCGGCCGCAGGCGCCTGAAACGAGCATACCGCCCGAACGCTATGCCCGGGCGGTATTGATCGGCGCTTTAAACGACGCGCTTTATCTCGATGTTATTTTTTAGTTATTACGCCCATTATAAGGCGTTTTTTACCGGTTTTTTTAAAGTTTACCGTCATTTTTTTCTCGTTGTCTTTGGTTATGCCTATGTCCAGAACCGTTCCTACATCGTCGAATACCTTATGGTAAATCACGTCGTTTACCTTATAAGTCGATGAAATACTGTACTCAAGAGGTTCTTTTTCCTTTGTACTCATATATTCTCCCCTTTCTTATTTTAAAAAAAATCGCCATCGTTATGATGGCAATAATTTTTTTAAGTTTTCAATATATTAACTTTATTTTTAGCTAAAGTACTGTAGTATAAGATGCCCAGAATCGTTTTGGCGTCGGATATCTTATTTTCGTCGATCATTTTAAGCGAGTCGTTCAACGAAAAATCCGCGATCGAGATAAACTCGTCTTCATCGCATGAAAGGCCTTTCTGAGGATTGTAAGAAAGCCCGTCCGCTATAAAAAGGTGGATTTTTTCATTGCAGAAACCCGGCGAAGTGTAAAACGTGATCATTTTTTCGAGTTTTTCGCAACTGTAATGGGTTTCTTCGAGCAGTTCCCGCCTCGCGCAATCGGTAATATCTTCATTTTCGTGGTCCAGCTTACCGGCGGGAAGCTCCAGTAGAAAATCCGAAACCGCGTGCCGGAACTGCTTTACGAAGAGCAGATTGCCGCCGGGAAGCACAGGCAAAATTACTACCGCGCCGGAATGTTCTACCACTTCGCGGGCCGATTTCCCGCCGTCCGGCAGGACCACCTCGTCGATTCTGAGATTTAAAATTCGTCCTCTGAAGACGGTTTTGGAATCTATTGTTTTTTCGGGGCAGTCGGCGCCCTGCCTGAGCATCTGATAATTTTTATCGTTCATCATTCAACCATTTTCAGTATCATTTCGGATACTTTTTTAGTCGCGCCGATTTCGCCTAAATTTTTAACCACCGATTTAAGCTCGTTTTTCATATCGGCTAATTTTTCTGAAGAATTAAGCAATTCGACGACTGAATTTGAAATTATATCCGCAGTGACGTTTTTCTGGATAAATTCCGGCACGACAGCTTTATTTAAAATAAGGTTGGGAAGGCCGAAATATTTCGGCAGCGAAGTCATTATGCGGGCGTACATTTCGGTCAGAAGCGATACTTTATACACTATCACCATCGGTGTCAGCAGGCAGGCCGCTTCCAGAGTAGCGGTACCGGAAGTTATTATCGAAAAATCCGAAACCGAAAGTATGTCGTAAGTCATATCGGTTTCTACGGATATTTTCGCGCCGCGGGAATTAATGACGTCGTTGATATATTCCAGGGTTATTCCGGTGCCTCTGGAGATGGTCGAAGAGGAGACCGGCATTATGAAACGGGCGTCTTTAAGTTTAGAGCCAAGATGGGCGGCCGTTTCCGCAAGTACCGGAAGCATATAACGCACTTCCATGGAACGGCTTCCGGGAAGCAGGGAAATTATTTTTTCGCCTTCGCCGGCCTTTAATTTTTTTAAAATTTCGGCCCGGCTGTTTCTTGTTTTTACTATTTCCAGCAGGGGATTTCCGACGAACTCGACGCTGGCGCCTGCTTTTTTATAAATATCGTATGTATGCTCGAACGGGGCCGCCACTTTAGTTATTGTACGCGCCGCGTCACAGACGTCTTCGTGATTGTAAGACCATTTGGACGGCGGAAAATAATAAAGCGTCGGAATGCCGAGCTGCTTGGCCCGCCTGCAGAGGCGCATGTTGAAACCCGGATAATCTATGAGCACCAGAACGTCGGGCATTATGCGCTTTAATTTTTCGCTGATATCGTAATAAGCCCAGTATAGGTAAGGCAGTTTTTTAATCGCCTCGATCATGCCGATGGTGCCCCATGAAGAAGAATCGTAAAACGTTTTCATTCCGGCGCTTTTCATGCGCGGGCCGCCTATGCCGCATATTTCAAGGCGAAGGCCGGATTTTATAAGCTCGAGCACAAGGGGATGACCGTATAAATCGCCGGAAATTTCTCCGGCTATAATCATTATTTTCTTATCTTTTTTCATTTTTCGTTCTTCCGGCCGGTATTGATTTCATTTTCATCGTTTTCTTCCAATATATCGATTATTTCGTTCGGGATTTCTTTTGCCCCGCCTTCAGGGCTTTTATCGTCTGAAGTTTTTTCCGTTGCGTTTTTATTCGAGCCGCCGTCTAACAGGTCGAGATTGATGCCGAACCTTCTGGCGTCTTCCGGTTTGAGAGTTTTAACTTCGTTTTTTTCTTCCGGCGCCGTTTCGGTATCGCTTTCGCTTTTTTCGTTTTCATCGGTTTCTTCGTCAATTTTTTCTTCCGGCTGGTAATATTCTTCTTCGGAGGCGGAGAGCGAACCGCTTATGTTTTCCGCCTTTTTTTCGGCGGCCGGCGCAGCCTTTATTTCGCGGCCCGCCGAATTAAGAATAGTTTCGGCTTCGGCGGTCATTGAAATAAGTATTTTTTCGAGGTGTTTGTGCGTCATGGCCGCGATATTGAGTTTGTTAGGCATTATGGGCCTTCCCACGAGCATTATTCCGCTGGAATAAGGGTAAGGCAGGATGTATTTATCCCAGGCCCCGAATTGTTTGAACGATTTGAACGCGCAAGCTATGGGCAATACGCAGCAGTCTTCTTTTATGGCTATGTAGTTGACGCCTTCTTTGGCGGTTTGATACGGCCCCCGCGGGCCGTCGAGGGCCAGGGCCGCGTCGCTGCCTTCGCGCATTTTGC
Source organism: bacterium ADurb.Bin243 (assembly GCA_002069765.1). Classification (GTDB taxonomy): domain Bacteria; phylum Muiribacteriota; class UBA9980; order UBA9980; family UBA9980; genus UBA9980. Next base: position 41,556 of record MWBZ01000014.1, on the reverse strand, counting down.
GTATCAATCCGATAAGGCCGGAAACGGCTCCGCGGCTGGATGAACCGCGGACGACCTCGTAGCCGAAAGAGGAAAGTATTTTATTCTGTATCTCGCCGTCATTTGAAAGGCTGACCATAATAGCTATTTTATTGTTTCTGAAATGATAAATCGGATAGAACTGCTGGCCGTGCCAGAAAACTATCACGCACTTTTTGCCCATTTCTTTCAAGTATTGATAATTTTCGTAACCGACGATACGCATTTTTAGCGAAGAAGATATGGCGTTGATTATATATCTTCCGATCGGCGGTACTATTGCTCTTTTTATTAAATTTATCATATTTTTCTACCTTGTCAGTTTTTATAATTAACGCGCGTTTGCCTTCTTTAAACAGGCTGGCCGGCGGTTATAGCATTTATTCAGGCCGGATTTTTATGCGGCCGTCGCGTTCGCGACCGGTTCCTTTTCGAAATACGTCTGGTAAAGTTTCTGGTAAACTCCGTTTATTTCTATGAGCTGCTCGTGCGTGCCCAGCTGCGCAAGCCTGCCTTTTTCTAAAACTATAATTTTATGGGCGTTTTTTATAGTGGACAGCCTGTGAGCTATAATGAACGTGGTTCTGCCCTGCATAAGCCTGTCTAACGCGTCTTTTACCAGCGTTTCGGATTCGGCGTCAAGCGCTGAAGTGGCTTCGTCGAGAATAAGTATTTTGGGGTCCCTCAATATAGCCCTGGCGATGGATATTCTTTGACGCTGGCCGCCGGAAAGCTTTACGCCGTGTTCGCCGACCCTGGTTTCAAAGCCGAGCGGAAATTTTTCAATGAAATCGTATGCATTGGCCATCCGGGCTGCGGACATTACCTGTTCCTTCGTCGCAGAGTGGTTGCCGTATAAGATATTGTCGTATATCGTGCCGGAAAATAAAACCGAATCCTGCGGAACTATGCCTATTTGCGAGCGAAGCGATTTCAGTTTGACTTTTTCTATATTCACTCCGTCGATTTCGATGGAGCCTGAATCTAGTTTGTAAAATCTCATCAATAAATTCATTAAAGTCGTTTTGCCGGACCCTGAAGGCCCTACGATTGCCGTTATAGCGCCGGGTTCGACCGAAAGGTTGAAATCGAAGACTCCGCCTTCGGATTTTGCGTATTTGAAATTGAGCGAGCGAAATTCTATGCTGCCTTTGATTTCCGGTAAAACCACCGATCCGTTGTCGTTTTCGTCTTCAGTTCGTTCGTCGAAAATTTCGTATATTCTTCCGATGCATACCGCCGCCTGTTGATAATAATTCGTAGCGTTCGTCAGCCTTTTAATTGGAGTAAACAGCATGCCGAGGGCGGTCAAAAAGCTTATGAGCTCTCCGGGCGTGAGGCCCGGGTTCGGCTTTATAACGAAATAGCCTCCGACGCTCAAAACTATAACGATACCGGTAGTGTTCAGAAATTCTATTATAGGCAGGATCATGGCCAGAAGCTTATTATGCTTCATGGCAATTTTGAAGTTTTCTTCGGTTTCCACGGCAAAGCGGTCGTTTTCTATCGATTCGTTGGAAAACGATTTAACCGTTCTGATGCCCGATATCTTTTCGTTAAGGATGGAAGTTATGTCTCCGACCTTGTTCTGGAGCGTACGCGTAATGTTTCGCACCCGCTGGGAAAATCTCGAAACGATGAATCCTATGAATGGAATGACCAGGAACGCCAGAAACGCCAATTGATAATGGATATATATGATCCAGCCGATCAGCCCGGCGACGGTCAGTATATCGGAAGCCACTCCGATGCTGGCGTCGATTAAATTTTGTAAAAGAACCACGTCGGAAGTAATTCTGGCCATTATATGGCCGGTCTGCTTTTCTTCGAAGTAATTGATAGGCAATCTGTTGATGTGCGCGTAAATGTCGTTTCGCAGCTGCCTTAAAACCGATTGTCCTATATACGCGGTGTAATAATTTTGTATGTAATAAAAAACGCCCTTGATAATAAAAAGCAATATGAGCCCGAGTGAAATTAAAAACAGGTAATGAGAGCTTTTTTCAAACAACACTTTATCAACGACGTATTTCATTATGCCCGCCGGAAGCGCCGTCGATATGGATACTATAAGCGAAGCCAGTGCGATCACCAGAATCCGGCTGTAGTATTTTAATACGTATTGTTTATAAAACCGTTTTATCGGACTCAAAACTACCTCCGATCCCGCCGTATATGTCAGCCGCGACGCTGTCGGTAGGCGAGCTGCCCCGCTTATATTTTAAAATCGCGGCGGTATTTAAAAGGCTTTTTACGGCCGAATTTCTAAAATGTCCAGCCGGTATGAGTTTTGACGCATGATACATTATGTTTTCACGGTTTACTTCTCTCTGAATCAGCTCCGGGGCGACGCATGCGCGAGCCAGTATATTGGGCAGCCCTATGTACCTGGCTTTGAGCAGAAACCTTCCGACCAGTTCGGTCAACGCGGCCACTTTATACACTACCACCATGGGCACTCCGAAAAGAGCCAGCTCCAGCGTGGCCGTTCCCGAAGACGCGATGGCGAAGCGGGCCTGAGCGAAACTGTTATATTTGTCGATATCTGAATAAACGAACCGGTAGTTGAATCTGGCGCGCTTGAGATGCTTTTTTACGAGCGTTTCGTCCGTAGAGGGCGCCACGGGCAATATAAATTCAAGGCCTTCTATATCTCGTGCGTAACGTCGGTTTATTTCGGATGCGCTTTCTATAACGGCCGGCAGTAAAAACGATATTTCGCTCTTTCGCGAGCCGGGCATCAGTATGATTTTATTCTTGCGGCAATCCCGGATATCGCCGCCCGCTTTTTCGCAGGAAAGAAAATTATCGTAGTCGAAACCAGAGAGCTTTATAATATCGAAAATCGGATGGCCTAAAAAAACCGAATTTACTCCGTTTTTATTAAAAAAATCGTTCTCGAAGCTGAATATCGAATAAACTTTATCGACGTTTTTTTTGAGTCCGTTCATTCTGAAAGCTCCCCAGGCCCATAATTTAGGCGGTATGAAATATGCCGTATGGATTCCTGAAAGTTTAGCGGCTTCTGCAAGCTTGAGGTTGAATCCAGCGTAATCTATCAGAACGAGCGTGTCGATCTTTTCGCCGCGGATCATATCCGCGCATTTTTTAATATTTTTATAATTGGCGTAAAGCGAAGATAAAATTTCGGTTATACCCATTACAGAGTGCTTTCTGACGTCTGAAACGAGTTCGACGCCTTCCGCGGCCATTCTGCTCAGGCCCATGCCGTAAAGTTTCACGTCTTTGAGGTTATTTTTAAAAGCTGCCGCGAGCCTTGCGCCGTATATGTCTCCGGAACTTTCGCCCGCCGAAATAAATATTTTTTTTATATTAACCACCCGTTCTGCAGTTTGTGTTTTGCGTTATACGGCCGGGTATTTTTAACCGGCTACAGCGCGACTATTTTTACGCCGGATAATCGCGCGTGGCTGATAACTTTTTCCTTGTCGAGGAATATGGTTTTGCCGGCGTCTACGACCAGCGTTTTAGCTCCGGCTTTTATCATCACGTTGATAGTATTGAGGCCTATGACGGGCATATCGAAACGTTTATCCTGGTTGGGCTTTGAAACTTTCGCTACGACCACGCCGCCGTTTCCCAGAGCGCCTCCGCGGTAAATGGCTTCGTCGGTGCCTTCTATAGCTTCAACGGCAAGCACGGCGCGGTTTTTAACTACGACCGTCTGGCCGATGTCGAGCCCCGCGATCTGTTTGGCTATTTGAAACCCGTAACGCGCGTCCCGCCATTCGTTTTCATCCAGCTCGTCGCTGGTCACCACGCCGCCTCCGATCAGAAGATTATTGAGATAAAGCGTGCTGTCGCGCACGGTAATGCCCTCGGAGCCGAGTTCGCTTACCAGCGCCAGAAGTATGGAATCGTCGTTATTGTTTTCGATTTTTTTGAGTGTTTTCAGGAGACGCTCGTCGAATGCGGCGTTTGAAAAAAGATATGTTTTGGGGATTTTACCGGCCATTATCACTTCGGTAACGGCTTCTTTTTTTAGCATGTCTATCAGTTTCTGGAATTCGCCGATTTCGATCCAGAAAACCCGCGAAGCGAGCCCTTCGATATCGGGAGAAGCTATGCCTTTCAGCGCGATCGCGACGAGAAAAAGTCCCTGCGCCCTGGCTTCTTCGGCGAAAATCAGCGGGAACCGCCCGGCTCCGGCTATTAATCCGAAACGTTGTTGCACAAATTGCCTCCTGGTAAACGTATTTATTGCACCGAACCGCTCTCTTGGGCCGCAGGCCGTTAAACATTTTCGGGCCTTTTATTTTGCGTTTTTATGCTATTATTCTATATCTTAAGCGCTTCAATGTCAAATGTTTTTTATATTTTTTTAGCCTTGCCCTCAGTTATTTTAAGTAAAAAATCTTCGTAGGACATGTTAAGCTCGACGTCTTCGCCGTCGATCTGGATGCTCACCTGGTTCGCTTTTTCATCGACGAGTTTAAGAACGCCGTTCTGCTCGTCTATCGATATTTTTGAGTTTACCGCCGGAACGGTTATTTTGCAGCAGGGTTCGGCGTCGCCTTCGTAGCGCAGACAGCACAAAGGCCTGCTGCAAAGCCCCAGCGCTTTATTGGTCATGCCCTGTATGTTTGCGAAAGGGGTCTTGGGTGCGTCTATATTTATAACCGGTTTTGCCCTGCAGCACCAGTAGTTGCAGCAAACCCTGCGTCCGCAGACGCCGAGCCCGCCGAATAATTCGGTTTCGTCGCGGGGGCCGATCTGCCTTAACTCTATTCTGGTGCGGAATACCGCAGCCAGCTCGCGGACCAGCTTTCTGAAGTCGACCTTGGATTCGGCCTTGAAATAAAAGGTGATTCTGCTGCCGTCAAACGTATATTTCACGGCAAGAAGCTTCATCGGCAGCTCGAGTTTTTTTATCTTTGTGAGGCATATGCCGAAAGCTTCCTTTTCACGGTGAGCGTTTCTTTCCTGCTGTGCCAGATCGCTGTCGTTGACGCGCCGCAAAATTTTAAGCTGCGGATCGCTTATTTTAGTGTCGGGGGAAAGATCGCACATGGCGACTTCGGCCAGGTCTTTTCCTTTGGATATTTTTACGATGACTTTTTCGCGGGGCTTGAGATTGAGCCCGTCGTCGTAAAGATAATAAAACTCGCCCATCATTTTAAAGCGTATGGCGATCATTTTGCCGCCGGCCTCTGCGGGCGGCCGTTCCGCTTCCGGCGGCGCGTCGGGCATTTGGGCGGCCGTGCTTTCGGCCGCAGACGACGTTTCTCCGGCGGCGTTCGCCGCGCTTAATTCGGTTTCGTTCGAGGCGAGCCCTTCCGCCGCGAAGGCCCCGCTTTCATTTAAATTCGGGCCCGAGCCGGCCGCGCTGGAGTTATTATTGCTTATGACATCCGACATTTAAAGTCACATTCCTTGTTTTATTTTTCTATAACAGACATTAAGTAGCGTTCCAGGTAAAGTTCTACGTTTATATTCGCCGCGACGTCGCGATAATGGCCTGCCGCAATCGTTTTTATGGCGCCGTCAAGCGACGCGTGAGAATGAAGAGCGGCTATTTTTTCGCGAATTAATTCCAGCGCCCCGGTTTTTGAGGCGACGGGCCCGCCCGGCTTTGAGACCGCTTTCTGAACGTAGATTTTTTCGAGCGCGCCGAGCGTCAGAGATACTATTTTTAAAAATTCGTCCCTCTTGTTGCGAGCCGTTTCGCGTTTAGATTTTTCGGTCAGTTCTTTAATCTGCGCCGCCGTCATGGTATTTTTAAATCCTGAAACATAGTCGGCGGCGAAGGCTTCTATACTTTGAAAAAAAAGATCTATGCGGTGCGACAGCTCGTGGCACGTCGCCTGATAATCTCTCCTGGAAGCATTTTTTGCCAGATACAGGAGCGAATAGACTATCATCAGCCTTAAATATTGTTTTGAAAGGCATACATGCTCAATTTTATCAAATAGTTCTTCTAATTGCAAGACATTTTCAGAACAAAAATCGCCGAACGCCGTCTTAAGGGCTTCGCCGCCGTAAGCTCTTTCTATTAGCGCGGCTGCGTCGAACGCGCTCAGGCCGGTATTTATTTTTGAGGCGAAACTCATCAGGGCTTCGGCGTCCCGCGCGATATTTTTATCGCTTAAAGCCGCCACTATGGAACCTATGGAGCCTGCCGCCCCGACGATTATGTCCAGGCCGGCTTCGCTTATTTCAGGATTTATTTTTCGCGCGTATTTTTTCGCGTCGTTTAAATCAGGTTCATCGAAGCGCACCAGCTGGCATCTTGAACGTATGGTCGGAAGCATGGAATCTATGGAAGACGTTATAAGTATAAAAATAACGTTGGGCGTCGGCTCTTCGAGCGTTTTAAGAAAGCAGTTGGCCGATTCTGAATTGAAAAAACGCGCGTCGTTTATTATATAAACGCTTTTTATGCTGCCGGGCACTTTGAGCATGCAGGGGGAAATTATACGGTTTCTTATGTCGTCGATGGGAATTTCGCCGAATTTATAATTGAGGACGGTTAAGTATTCGAAACGGCCGTTTAAGATTTTTTGGCAGTTAGCGCACTTAAAGCATGCCAGGTTATCCGCCGGGGCGAGGCAGTTGGCCGAAAGCGCCAGCAGCTTTGCGCATGTGAACTTTCCTATATTTTTCGGGCCGTGAAATAAAAACGAATGAGAGGCATTAGCGCGCGCCGCAACCGATTTAATGAGCCCGAGCTTGTCCGGGTGACCGCAAAGGCCAAACTCGATTAAAGATTCGGATAAAAAGCCGCTCATCATTTATCACCGGCGTTTTTTTCGCCGGCGCTCCGTTCGGCCGAGCCTGGATTCGGAGAAACGCCAGCCGATTCTGCGGTTTCGGGTTTGTCCGTAACCGCTTCGGGTGCCGCGGCGTTTCTCTTGGCGTTTATTATGTGGCGCATTCTTATCATGCCTATTATGAAAAGAAGGCATATTAAAAGAAGCAGGAACATGGCTTTTATATTATTTATTTTAGCCATTCCGATCGAAAAAAACGACAGCGAAAGCGCTATTATGTAAAGGACGATCACTGCCTGTTTGTGAGAAAGGCCAAGCTCGAGGAATTGATGATGAAGGTGTTCTTTATCGGCTATGTGGGGTGGAATTTCACGGGTTATCCTGCGCAGTATGGCGTAGATCATATCGAATATGGGTATGAGCAGAGCCAGAAAAGGGACCAGCACTATCGCGAAAGTGGCGCTTTTGAATGCGCCCATGACGGAGGTTACGCCGAGTGTAAATCCGAGGAACGTAGCGCCGCCGTCGCCCATAAAAATTCTGGCGGGATGAAAATTGTATTTTAAAAAGCCCACGCAGGCTCCGGCCGTGGATGCGAGCATTACGCAGGAATTGATCGACAGCTTGTCCATGTAATTAATTACGATAAGCGTGAGCGAGGCGATAACCGTTATACCCGCGGCCAGTCCGTCGAGGCCGTCTATGAAATTTATCATGTTCGTTATAGCGACTACCCAGAATATCGTCGCCGGAATTTTGAGGATGCCGAGGTCGAAACGGGTGCCGGGATTGATTCCGGATATCATTTCTATTTTAAGGCCGAACGTCACCAGTATCGTTGCCGCCAGAATCTGGACGAAAAATTTAAATCTTGGGGTTAGATCGTATTTATCGTCGAATACGCCGAGAACGACTATTATCAGTGAAGACAGAAGGAAGCCGGCAATGGACATATCGAATGAGATGGAAGTTTGCAGCGGAAGGCCTAATCCGGCGGGAGCGAGTATTCCTATTAGAAAAGCGAAATATATAGCGAGGCCGCCCAGCCTTCCGCGAGGCTCCGAATGAATTTTACGGGGCGAAGGCTTGTCGAGCACTTTGAAGTGCTCGGACAATTTTATAGCGACGGGAGTAAGAAGCACCGACGCTATGGCGGAAAACACGAAACTTATAATAATTTTTTGAGTCAGAAGGGAAAACATATATTTTTGCTTTCTAGTTAAAATACCTGCCCCGGTGCGGCGTTTGCTTAATAAAAGAATCAGCCGGACTGCGGGGTATAAAATAAATGCAAGAAATTATAAACTAATTTATATTATTTGTCAAATCTTGAAAAACTTAATTCTAAAAGCGAAGGGGCCGATGATGGAAACGTTATCGGTTATTTCGACTGAAAGTTTTATTTTGCAGTTGAATTTTTTTATTTCGTTAACCATGTCGTGAAGCGTTATCGAGTCGAAATTGGTAAACGGCTCGATGACCATGCCGTCTTCTTTGACTTTTTCACGGACCCTGTCGAAAAAGGCCATGAGCTCTACTTTGATATGCTCCCGGGTTTTCGCTCCGTCTATCAATACGTGCCCTGTTTCAGAGGCTTCGCCGGACGGGCCGTCGAACGATATTATATCGCCCTTGCCGTATATGATGCGGTTTCGCTCCGCCTGGACTTTGACGTCTTCGAGAAATTCGCCTTCCATGACGCGCTGAGTGGTTTTCAAATATACCACGAGCTCCTGGTTTTGTCTGAGTTTGGATGCCGCGTCCATGAGCGGCGTGCGAAGCTGGGCCCATATTTCGTCGGTGGAACGCGTCTGGACGCCGAAGCCGGCGGAAAGATTGCGGACGCGCTCTATCATGGCCAGATACTGTTTTTCATAGTCGGTTTCCGTGCTTTTAGCGTTGGGGGATATGACTACGAAATCGAGAAGTTCGTCGGGCTGGAACACTACGCGTTCGCGCTTTTTAATTTCAAGCGATTTTGCGAGGCTCGACGTTTCGGCCCGCAGCTTTTCTTTGGATTCGTTCAGGTCTTTCAATACGTTGAGCGCACGTTCGTATTCCACTTTGATGGCGTCGCGTTCAGCCTTGATTTCGCGGGAGTTGAAAAGCGCGACCTTGGCTTCTTCTGAAATCGTCGTCAGTATTAACAATGTGACTACCGTTATGAGCATTCCGGTTATTATGGAAATGACGATGGCGGTGGTTTTGGGCCTTAAACCGGGAATCGTCACGCGCAGTTTTCCGAGGCGGCGGCCGAGGTAGTCGCCGACGTATGCCAGAAAACCGCTGAGTAAAAGCAGTATTAAAATATTTTCGTTGAAAAAGCTTCTCATTAAAACTCTTTTACGTTTTTAGTAAATAAAGCACGCCTTAGCGGGCATGCCGGCTGTAAAATGCTTCGCATTTTTTTTATTGAATTGACATTTCAAGATAATACATGATAAAATTACAAATAACAAGAGAAAAAAATAAAAATGCAAAAAAAAATAATTTATTCCACAATATACGCGGCTTTTTTCATGACGGGCTTTTCCGGTCTGGTTTATCAGATCGCATGGAGCAGGATGCTGCACCTTGTTTTCGGCGTGACGCTTTTCGCCGCTTCTACCGTAGTGATCGCTTTTATGGCCGGACTTTTCGCCGGCAATCTCGCCGCGGCCCGCATCGCCGGAAATTTGAAAAGGCCTCTTGTTTTTTATGCCGCGGTAGAGGCAGCGGTCGGGATATACGGTTTTTTCACGCCCGTTTTAATCGATTGCGTTAACGCCGCTTCACGTTATTTTATCTTTAATTATGCCGCGCCCGATCCGTCTTCCGTTTCCTGGATGGCGGTAAGGTTCGCTCTTTGCTTTTTCGCTTTCGCGCTTCCTACTTTCTTAATGGGGCTTACGCTTCCGGTGCTTTCATATTATCTATTTTCAAATGATTACGCTCACGGGAGGGCGCTCGGAATTTTATACGGGCTCAACACGCTCGGGGCGTTCGCCGGCGCGATAGCGGGAGGTTTCTTTTTGATAGGTTATATGGGAGTCGCCGGTTCGGTGAAGCTTGCGGCGTTTATTAACATATCGGCAGCCGTTATGGTTTATGCCGTATCGGCCGGAAGCGCTCATACGCCTGCGCCGGCGGCGGAAAATGAAAAAACGGCGGCTCGCGTTTCATCGGTTTTCGGAAAAAGCCTTATAGTTTTTATCGCGGTATCCGGGTTCGTCGCGCTAGGCTATGAAATCGTCTGGACGCGCGTTTTTTCCATGTTTTTAAAAAACGCGCCGCACGCTTTTTCTGCTGTTCTGGCATGCTATCTCGCGGCGGTCGGCGCGGGCTCTCTCGTTTACTCGAATATCTCGCAGAAAGTCCAGGAAGGCAGGAAACCTCTTTATTTCGCCGCCATGAATACCGCCTCGATCGCCTGCGCGTATTTTGGATATGTTTTTTTGCACGCCGTTTACCTGTCGTATTCTGAAACCGGTTCCCTCGGCGCTCTATATTCCGGATATATTTCGGCGCTCGTAAAATCCACCGCGTTCGCGGTTTTTCCCGCCGCTTTTTTTATGGGCATGACTCTTCCGGCTGCGATAGAGCTGGTTATTAAAAGCGCTTCGAGCGCGCGGGACGTTAATCCGGCGGAAGCGAGCGTTATCACGGCCCGCCTTTATTCGCTCAATACTTTCGGCGCAATCGCGGGCACCGCTATCACGGGTTTTATTCTTATTCCTGCCGCCGGCATAAACGGCTCCATGGCGGTTTTTCTTGCGGCTTCGGCCGCGCTCAACATCGTAATCGCCGCATCTGCTGAACCGGAGGGACGCGGCGCCGGAAAATCTATCGCCGCGCTAAGCCTGCTTATTCTGGCCGGAGCGTTTTTTCTTTCCGATACGCCGTTATTAATAGCCGAAAGCCGTCTTCATGAAATTTACCCCGATAGCGAATTTATTTTTTACAGGGAAGACGCGGCGGCGAGCGTTGGGGTGGATAAAAATCATACGCTGTTCGTAGACGCGAGGCCCATGACCATAAAAGTTTCAGTATTAAAGCTGATGGCCCATCTTCCCCTCGCGCTCGCGGACAACAAATCGCGCATGCTTGTAATTTGCCTCGGAGAAGGGATGACTTTAAAATCCGCCGCGCTGCATGAAGGCCTGGCGTGCGACGCCGTGGAGCTTTCGCCCGGAGTCATAGAGGCTTTTAAAACAGTTTACATGAAAGGCGAGCCGTTGAAACCCGGTTTCAAGGTAATCGAAGACGACGGCCGTAATTACGTGCAGTTCTGCCGTAAAAAATACGACGTCGTCACTATAGATCCGCCTCCGCCGCTTTACGCCAGCGGCGCCATAAATTTTCATACGGTCGAGTTTTACGAGCGCGCCAGGGACCTGCTTTGCGACGGCGGCGTTATCTGCCAGTGGTTTCCGTTTCAGACCGATTCTAAAACTTATATGATGGCGTTAAAAAGTTTCGTGAAGGTGTTTCCCGAAAGCGCAGCCTGGAGCGTGCCTGAAAATGTGGGAATCCTCATGACGGGGTATAAGGGCTCAAAGTTGAAAATAGATATGAATAAATTTTCAGAATTTTTTAGAAAACCCGGCGTGGCCGAAGATATAGCCGAATTCGCGCCACCGGCGATTAGAAACCATATAGCGAATCCTTTTTATTTAATATCACTTATAAAAAACGACGGAGCCTCTATTTTAAAAGGCTCCGAAGCGCTCCCCGAAATTACCGACGATTACCCGTACCTCGAGTTTTCATACAGGCGTTATTGCTCCGAGCTCGACGCCGCATACCTTATGAGCGGTAAAAAATATATAAGCTTGACGAACGTAGTAGAAAACCGGGATTTCCGGGCGATTGATATGATCTCAGGCTTTGACGAAGCCCTGAAAAAGTCTGCGGATGGGGTAAGCGAAAATTTTGCCGGGCGGCTGAAACGATAAAATCGTAATTTTTATTGATAAATATGTTCTATGACTATTTTTATGCCGATCGCGATCAAAATAAGGCCGCCGGCGAGTTCCATGCGGTTTCCGAATCGCGCGCCGAGTTTTTCGCCTATTTTCATGCCTATTATGCTCAGGCTCATGGTGACAACTCCTATGACGGCGGAAGGATACCAGATGTTAACGTTCAGCATCGCCAGGCTGACTCCGACCGCCAGCGCGTCTATGCTCGTGGCCACCGCTATGAATAATAGCGAAAGGCCGCGCGTGGGATCTTTTTTTAAGGCGTTCCCGCCTTCGGTTTCCGATTCTTCCCGGCCTTCGAATGATTCGTGCACCATTTTTCCTCCGATGAGCGCGAGCAGTACGAAAGCCACCCAGTGGTCATAGTCGGAAATATATTTTGAAAACGAAAAACCTAGATACCAGCCGATTACCGGCATTAGAAACTGAAACAGGCCGGTGTGAAAAGAAAGCCTGAATATCTGGCGCTTCGATACATTTACGAGGTTGAGGCTCGTGGCTATGGATACCGCGAAAGCATCCATGGCGAGCCCTATGGCGATAAAAAGTATCGTAAAAAAACTCATTTTTATTATCCTTTTGGTTAGGTAAAATTTTTAAATATTAATTTTTCCCATGGGTATTTTAAAATAGAAAACGGAGCCGGCGTCGGGCGAGGATTCAAACCAGAAAGCGCCCCCGTGCGCTTCTATAAACGCTTTACATAGTTTCAGGCCCGTCCCGAAACCGGATTCGCCGAAAGTGCCGGGGGTCGTTACGCAAAAATCGCTTAAAAAAATCTTTTCCTGGATTTCTTCTGAAATGCCGTTTCCTTTATCCGCTATAGAAAAATAAAGGCTTTCGCCTTCGAAATGGGTTCTTATGGTTATCTGCTTTCCGGCCGGGCTGAATTTTATAGCGTTTGATATTAGATTATCGACTACCGAGGATATCTTAAATTTATCTACGCTTGCGAACGTCATGCCTTCGCCGATATCTTTTTTTATGGTTAAATTTTTAATTTGGGCCGAAAGCGAATAACGCTCGAGCGCCGAATCTATAAGGGCTTCGAACGACGTTTTAACGCAGCTGACGCTCAGCTTTTCCGCGTCGGCTATTCCCGCGGCGATGAAAAAATCGATATAGGAGTTTTTGACGGCGGCTGAAAGCCGGCTGAGATGGCCGTGGCACTTTTCTTTAAACTTTTCATCGGAAAAGCACAATACTTCTAAATAGTTTATCATGGCGCAAACAGGCGCTTTTATATCGATCGAAAAGACCGAGTCTATATCACGATTATGCCTTTGGGCTTCTACGAGCTGGAGCGCAAGGCTGTCGGCTTTGCTTTTAAATTTTTCGGCTTCGGCCGTCTTTGAGTTTATGATTTCTTCAAGCCCCGAAGTATGTTTAGAGGTCATTTCAACCATGAAATTAAGGTTTTTTGCGAGGCTTCCGACTTCGGTATCTGAAAAAACCGAAGCGTGAGCATAGTAATTGCCCGATGCGACTTCGTCGGTGAACTTTGAAAGATCGTCAAGCGGCTTACTTATGTGTCGGGATACTATTTTTTTTATCCGCACGGACAATATCAGCAAAAAAAACGCAAAAGCGGAAGCAGCTATCGACAGGCGCGCCAGAGCCCCCAGCTTTAAAAGCGTTTCACTGAAAACGAAAAGCGGCAATATCAGGAAAAGGAATAGCAAAAAGGCGGTCAAAATAATTTTTTTGCAGATAGTTTTTTCTATCGGGTCCAGAGCGTGTAACATGAGATGTGATTTTACAGCATTTTTTTACAATAGTCAATTTTATTTTAATGAAAATAAAATTATAATATCTTTAAGCCTGATTCGCTTGAAAATTTTATTTAAAAATGATATAATGCGCTAAATTTTCATATTTTTATTACAATACAGGAGATGATATACATGGAACTTTTTTATCTTATCTTAATAGTATTGCTCGTAATAGTGGACAGCTTTTTAATCCAGAATTACGCCTCTGAAAAAAAATCGAAAATAGTCACCAATTCGATGGGAGTAGAAACAATCGTGCCGTCTTTCGACGTTCAAACCGGTAAAGCTTTCACGATTATCGGCGCCAGCGTTTTGCTGTTTTTAACGGTCGTTATTATAGCTACGGGCGTCGTAATAATCAACCCCGGCGAACGCGGCGTCGTTTTCAATATATTTACCGGCGTTTCGTCCAACATACTCGGCGAAGGCATTCATATCGTGGTTCCGGTTATCAATAAGGTTTTCCTTTACGACGCCAAAAGGCAGGAATATACCATGTCCGGCATTAAGGGCGAAGGCTCCAAGTCTTTTGACGACTCTTCGATGTGGTCGCCCACAAGAGAAGGCCTTCAGGTCGGTCTCGACGTCACCTGCTGGTTCAAGATAGACTCGGTAAAGCTGCATATACTTCATCAAACCCTCGGCCAGCGCTATGCAGAAACCACTGTAAAACCGGCTATACGCTCGATCCTGCGTTCCGTCATAGCCGGCTACTCCATTGTGGACGTGTATTCGGAAAAGCGAACTTTAATTCAAAAGGACATTTTTGAAAAATTAAGGAATTCGCTCGCTAAAGACAATATTGTAATCGAAGAGCTGCTTTTGCGCGACGTCCGCTTTCCCGCGGAATTCACCAGATCCATCGAAGAAAAACAGGTGGCGCAGCAGGCCGCCGAGCGCATGAAATTCATACTCGAAAAAGAGCAGCGCGAAGCGGAAAGAAAAGTCATAGAAGCGGAAGGGCAGGCGAAATCTATCAAAATAATCAACGAAGCCCTGGCCCAGAACAACAGTTATCTTGAATATTTAAAGGTCAATAAGCTCGTCGAAAACATAAAAGTCATGGTCGTTCCAAGCGGAACGAACACTCTTATAGACCTTAAATCCATGGAAAACCAGGCTAAATAATTTTTCCGGCCGGTTCGGGAAATATATCTTAGAAAGTTGATTTTAATGAGCAATCCAACGCTTGCATATAGAATATTAAGCGTCGAGGCCGTAAAAAAAATCGCGGTAGCGCTGCTTAACGGTTTGATAAAATTTTTAAATCTGCTGAGTGAAAAAAACGCTTTTAAAATGGCCGAGCTTATGGGGCTGGCGTTTTATTTTTTAGGCTCTAAAACGCGAACCGCAACGATAAATTCCATCAAAACCGCGTTCGCGGGGATCAGCGACGAAAAGGCCCGCGGTATAGCCCGCGCGGCGTTCATTAATCAGAGCAAAAACCTGGTGGAGCTCATGCGCTATCCTTCGCTGAAAAGACGCGATATAAACCGCAAAATAAAATTCGAAGGCCTGGAAAATCTCACGTCAGCCCTTGCGCGCGGGAAAGGCGTAATTCTTCTGGTGGCCCATATCGGAAACTGGGAGCTGCTGGGCGCGGTATGGGGGCTTCTCGGACACAGGGTGTATTCGTTTTTTCTCGACGCCCGTATCGACGCTATCGGCAAGCTTTTGAACGATTTGCGCGAATCGCGCGGCATAAAGCTTATTCCGCGCGCCGAGCTGAAAAAATCCGTGCAGTGTCTTCGTGAAAACGCCATGCTGGGAGTTATAGCCGATCAGGACGGAGGCGAAAACGGCGTTTATACTAAGTTTTTCGGCCGCATAGTTTCGGCGCCGCGGGGGCCGGCGGCCCTGGCGCGCAATACCGGCGCCACCATACTCCCGAACTTTTTAATCAGAAACTCCGACGGCACATATACAATGGTGATGCAGAAACCGATCGTTTTTAAAAAAACTTCCGGCAAGGAAGCGGACATTAAAAATTATACGGAGCGGTTTCTGGAGATCTACGAAAAAATAATAGGCCAATATCCCGATCAGTGGCTATGGATGTACGACCGCTGGAAGGAAAGGCGTCACGTGACGGCTTTTCTTAAAGAATTTGAGGCGAATTCCGGCTGGCCTGAAGACGGCGAAAAAAAATAAAGTCCCTGCTATAGAGGGTTTGCGCCGGACCGTTATCTGGAGGCTGCCGATGATGATTCGAGGCTGGCGGTTATGGACAATTTAGTGCTTTACATATACAATTTCATACTTCATGTTTCGTTTTTGACGCTTTTGCCATTTCTGGCCGTGGCCGCGCCTTTCGTCAGGCGTTTGAGGGAAGGGTTTTTCAATTATTTCGGGCTTTTAAATCCGGCTCAGCGGGCTTTTTTAGAAGGCACGGTTAAGGCCGGCGGCCGCTTTTATATGATACACGGCGTTTCGGTAGGCGAAATAAAGCTGGCCGGAGCGGTGATGGAAGAGATATTAAAACGAGATCCCTCGGCTTATTTCGCCCTCACTTCCACTTCGCCGGAAAGCGTCGCTACGGCTTCAAAAATAGAACCGGCCGGACGCGCGATGCCGCTTTACTTTCCCCTCGATATACCGATTTTTTTATCGTTTTTTTTCAAAACCATAAAGCCTCGCGAAATTTATATACTCGAAGTCGACCTGTGGCCCAATTTTATTATAGCGGCCGCGGTAAGAGGCGTTCCGGTATATCTTTTGAACGGAAGGATTTCAGATAAGACTTTTAATTTTTACTCGAAATTTCCGCGATTCGCCCGTTCTTTGTTTTCGTTGCCGGCCATGTTTTTTATGCAGAGCCAGGCGGACCGCGAAAGGGCTGTCGAGCTTGGTGCGGCCTCTAAAACCGCCGTCGCCGCCGGCAACATGAAGTTCGATACCGCCGTTTCGCCTGCCGCGCCCGTGAAAATATCCGCATTGAAAGACGCTATCGTTTCTTCCTTCGGAAGCGGCGAATACGGCCTGGTTATATGCGCGGGCTCGACCCATCCGGACGAGGAAGAAACGATACTCGACATAGTATCGGGAGCGTGCGCGGCGCGCGGCTGCGCGGGTGGAACGCTTCTTATTATAGCCCCGCGCCGCGTAGAACGCGCCGACGAGATAGCCGCTATGGCTATAAAAAAAGCCGGCCCTAAAAATGTAATGAAGTTTACGGGCCGTTCCGGCGCGGCTCAGGAGCCCGCCTGCGGTTTCGCCGCCAGGAAAGATTCTTCGCTGGAAGTGCTCGTAATCGGCTGCATGGGATATCTTAGCGCCGCTTATTCCCTTTCGGACGCGGCCTATGTGGGCGGAACGCTTTCGACGGCCGATATAGGCGGGCATAATATAATAGAGCCGGCCGCTTTTGCCGTGCCGGTGATTTTCGGCAAAAACGTCCGCAATTTCAGGGACGCCGCTTCGGCTCTGCTCGATTCGCCCGGCGTTATAATGGCCGAAGGAAGGGCGGAGCTGAAAATCGCTCTGGAAAGCCTTTTTGAACCCGAAAAAAGGCGGGAACTTTCTTCGGCGGGCGCAATAACGCTGGAAATAATGTCACGGAATTCAAACGTCACAAAAAAAATATTTTCTATTATTAAAGGATAACAAAGGAAAAATCATGAAAAAAGACAACAAAAAATTTCATATTATAACTTTCGGCTGTCAGATGAACGTTGCCGACAGTGAAATGATAGCTGGCGCGCTTATAAAGCTCGGCTACGAAAAAACGGATTCAAAAAGCGAGGCCGATCTCGTGCTTATAAATACATGCGCGGTCCGGACGAAACCCGAAGCTAAAGTTTACAGTCATCTGGGCGATCTGATCAAGCTTAAGGACGTAAATCCTTCGCTTATAGTAGGAATTTGCGGGTGCGTGGCGCAGAAAGAGCGCGAAAACATCATAAAACGCTTTCCTTATGTGGACCTTGTTTTCGGCCCTAAATCCATCGGCGAGCTGCCGGGCCTTCTCGCGCTGGCCGATAAGGCGGTCGCCAGAAAGCTTAAAATGCTAAGCGAAATGAAAGCGCAGGGCAACGAAAAGGCTAATTTAAAAATGAGGCGGAAGTTAAAAGGAGCTCGAATTTACGGCGATTTTGAAAATACCGGCGACAACCTGCCGGAAAAGGATGTGGCCCGCGAATCCAGCTTTAAAGCCTATGTTACAATAATGCGCGGCTGCAACAATTTCTGCTCTTATTGCATCGTGCCGTACACCAGAGGCCGAGAGCAGTCGAGGCCTTTCGACGTTATCTTAAACGAAGTCAGACAGCTGGTCGAGTCCGGTTATAAAGAAATAACGCTGCTGGGCCAGAACGTTAATTCTTATAACGGCGGAGGCGGGGAAACTTTCGCCGATCTGCTCGAAACAATCGACGCTATCGACGGCAGGTTCTACGTGCGGTTTATGACGTCGCACCCAAAAGACCTTTCAGACCGGCTTATCGACGTAATGGCCGCGGCGCGGCATATTGCGCCTCATGTACACCTGCCCTTCCAATCGGGTTCCACGCGTATTCTGGAATTGATGAACCGCAAATATACCCGCGAACACTACCTCGGGCTTATCGATAAAATTAAATCCAGGATTTCCGGCGTAACGCTTACCACCGATGTTATAGCCGGTTTCGCCCAGGAAACCGAAGAAGATTTTAACGATACGGTGTCGCTTTTAAACGCGGTCAGGTTCGATTCGGCCTTTTTATTTTTTTATTCCGAACGCGAAGGCACCGCGGCGCTTTCGATTCCTGGCGCGGTGCCTCTTGAAACCAGGCTGGAACGGCTTGAAAGACTGGTTAAGATTCAGATGGATATAACTTTTGATATTAACCGTTCCATGGCGGGCGAAATACACGAAGGCATCGTAGAGGCCCCGGCGCCCAAAAGCAAAAACGAACTCAGCATCAGGACTTTTGATAATCATGTAGTAATCGCTCAGGCTCCCGTAACAGGAAGGGATTTTATAGGCAGTTTCGTTAAAGTAAAAATAACCGAAGGGTTTAATTTCGTCTTAAAAGGCGATATAATAGAGTATCAGGCATAGCTGCTTCATTCGAACGGCGGAGATTATGGATTTTTACTCGTATTTTTCATTTTTTGCGGCAATAATTTACGTTTATCTGGGGCTATATGCTTTCGCCCTGGATAAAAAATCGCCTTTGAACCGTGCCTTTATTTTAATGTGCTCGGCCGTGGCTTTTAAAAGCTTTTTCGCCGTGATGGTTTATAATTCTACGATTGTGAGCGAATGCCTTTACTGGCACAAGATAGCGGATATCGGCTGGACCCTTTTTCCCGCGGCCGCTCTTACTTTTTTTATGACGCTTACCGACGCCCGGCCTTTAATGCATTATAGATTGTTTATTTTATGCGTATATTCGCCCTGGATTATTTTCATTTGTAAATCTTTCTCGGGCGCGATCGATTCTATGGTCTCGTTCAAACCGAGCGCTTACTTCGGTTTTCATACCTTTAACAATTCCTCGCCAAACGCGATAGACTTATATTTTGTAGTTTATTCGACCATATGTATTTATTTTTTGCTCAAATGGATTAAAACCAATCGCTCCAACAGGGCGAGAAAACAGTTTGCAGTTTTGCTTGCGGCTACTACGGCCACTCTGGCGGCCGGAGTAATAACCGATATCGCCCTGCCTTTATTTAACTTCAAAGACGTGCCTCTGATGGCTCATATTACGATATTGATATGGTTTTTTGGCGTCTGGTACGCTATAAGCCGTTATAAGCTGATGACCCTTTCGCCGGCAGTGCTTTCGGAAGAAATTATATCGGGAATAATGGATTTCGTTATTATTACAAACCCCGGTTATACCGTCACATTCGTAAACGGAAGAGTTTGCGATGTTAGCTGCCTGAGCGCGGACGAACTTATAGGGCGCGGCGTATCAGAGCTGGTCGATATCGATATTTCAAAAATGCTATCCAATTCGGGCGCAAAGGCTTCTAAAAATATCGAAATTTTTGAATCCAGGCTCAGAACTAAGCCTAATGGCGATATTCCCATAAAGATAGTACTCACATCGATCTATGACGAATGGAAAGATTTGAAAGGCTACCTGTTTTGCGCGAGCGATGAAAGGGCGACGAAAAGGCTCGAATTTGAAATTGAGGAACAAAATAAGGTAGAAAAAGAACTGTTTTTAAGCAAGCTAAAATATCAACAGCTGGTTAATTCGCTTCCGCAGATAGTCTTTGAAACGGACTTGAGCGGGCGCCTCACATTCGTCAACCGCGCGGCTTATGACTTTTTTAAATACGACAAATTCGATTTCGATAACGGCCTGAATGTTATGCAGATGATTCATCCTTCCGATATCGAAAAGGCGACGAAAAATATGGCGGAAATGATTTCAATGAAAAAAGCGTCTGAACCATCGGGCCGTCAATATCTTATGATGCGTAAAGATAACACGACGTTTCCGGCAATCGTGCATTCTTACGTTATGATAACCGACAACCGCCCGAGCGGAATTTGCGGAATAATAGTAGATATAACCGAATTGAAAAACGCCCGCGAGCGGCTTGAAAAAATAAACGACGAGCTGGATTATAAAGTAAAGGAACGCACGGCGGAACTCGCGCTGATAAATGAAAAGCTAAAAAACGAAATCATAGCGCGTGAAAAAATGGAAGCCGATATCATAAAGGCCGCAAAAATTGAATCTTTAGGAATAATCGCAGGCGGAATCGCCCACGATTTTAACAATATGCTCATGGGAATACTCGGCAATCTATCGCTTTTGAGAACGCGCATAGAAAGCGACGCTAAAGCGATTGAAATGATAAAACGCGCCGAAGAAGTGTCTTTTAAAGCGAAAACTCTTACCATGCAGCTTCTGACATTTTCAAAGGATAACAAGCCCCTTACCAGGCCGGTTTTAATTGGCGATATGCTAAAAAATACCGTTTCGTTCACTATGCGCGGTTCAAACGTGAATTGCAGGTTTGATTTTGAAAAAGAACTGCCATGCGCTGAGATTGACGAAGGCCAGATGAACCAGGTTTTTACGAACCTTGCGATTAACGCCATGCAGGCCATGCCTTCTTCGGGAGGCATTTTAGAAATCAGCGCCAGCCATTTCGAGGTTAACGATCAGATGTATCTGCCGCTGAAGAACGGCAGATATGTTAAGATAACGTTCAAAGATAACGGCGCGGGTATTGGCGAGCAGGAACTGCCAAAATTATTCGACCCTTATTTTACGACTAAAGACAAAGGCAGCGGCCTGGGGCTTACTTCGGCTTTCGCTATAGTTAGAAAACACGGCGGGATTATAACGGTGGATTCAAAAAAAGGCGAAGGCGCTTCGTTTTGCCTGTATCTGCCGGTTTCTTCCGCGCCCGGCGCGGCTAAGGCTGACGACGATGACGAACCGGTAAAAAGACTTGAAGGAAGAGTACTTTTACTCGATGATGAAGTTTTTATAAGGGAAGCGGTCGGCGAAATTTTAACTACTTTTGGAATGAGCGTCGATTGTTGTAAGGACGGCTCGGAAGCTATAGAATTATATAAAAAATCTATGGATGAAAATAATAAATACGATATTTTAATATTCGATCTTACTATTCCGGGAGGAATGGGCGGCGTCGAAACTATTGAAAAAATTAAAGCGATGGATGAAAGCGCCGTCGCTATAGCTTCCAGCGGCTATTACAGCGGTTCGGTCAGAAGCGATTACAACCGGATCGGATTTAAAGCGTTTCTCGCGAAGCCATATAAAATCGAAGAGCTGTACCGGCTTATAAAAAGAGTCATGTCCACTGAAATAATAATTGAAACTTCGCCGGTTTCCGCTGAATAATACTTTGTGGCCGGTTTTCACAATGGCGCCATGAAGGCGTCAAAAATTCCGATAAATATTTTCATCTTTTTTCCGATATGTTGCATATATTAACAGTGTTTTTTTTGAATTTTAGTATTATTTTATATATTTACGGAAGGTGAAGGTAATGAAAAAACTGCTTAATTACTGGATTTTGGGGGTATTTTTAATCGCCGCGATAACGGCATGCGCTCCGTCCGCGAACGCCGCGGTCACTTTAAAAAGCATAGTCGCTTCCCCGACGACTATCACCATATCGCAGCCGACTCAATCCGTATCGATTAACGCTATAGCGGTAATCGAACGCGGAACCGGCACCCTGCCCGGCGATACCGACGCGGTAACCATTACATGGGGCATCTCTTCCGGCGGAGCCAGTTATAGCGGCGGAAGCATATCGATCAGCGCCGGCATCAATAATACTGTCGGAACCGGAAGCGGCACTTTTACGGTGTCACCTGGAGTTTACAATGTTTACGCTAATCTCGGCGCGGCGCCTGTGACCGGTAACCAGATTACCGTGGCTTCGAACGCCACCCCTGTTCCCACCCAGCCTGCCGTAATATCCCAGGTTGAAAGCGATGCGATCCCCGCGACTACGTCTTTAATTTATAGAAAAACCGAAGTTAAAGTTTTCGGTACATGTCAGTTCAGCGGCCAGACGATGGAAATTCAGCTCGACGGCTCCGTAGTAGGTTCGGTAATGTCCACGGGAACCAACTGGGCTTATACCGTGACCGTGCCCGCCGACGATAATTTCCACAGCGTAACCGCCGTCACCGGCAACTCTCTCACATCGAACTCCGTTTCAGTGAAAGTAGATATCACGGCGCCGCAATTCAATATAACTTACGATCCCTCTACCATGCCTTTCGGCGCGGGTACGGTCAGAGTGACTATGACCGTAACCGAACCCGTCGGTACTGCCGATACCACACTCAGCGTAGTTCCGCCTAGCGGCGTCGGCATTCCGCTTACCCTCACTCCGGTACCGGCCGGAACTTACGCTCAGACTTTCACTACCACGCTTACTATCGCCAAAGATGCGGCTAATAAGCCGACAATTAACGGATCGCCCACTTCGGACGGCTCGTTTACCATGTTCGCGGTAGCCCGCGATCAGGCAAAACCGGGCGGCAATATGGGAACCGTTATACAAACCGGCGGAAGCTTTACTATAAACGTCAGCGGTCCGAGTTCGTCCGGCGCAAGAGTATCTATCGCCAGCGACGCGCAATATTCGAGCAGCCGCACTTTGAGTTTCAACTGGCAGGGATTTTCACATTCGCTCGGCGTGGACAGGCTTTCGAAATTCTGGTACATTGCCGCCCAGACGCCTCCGGCTAACGCCAATACCGCCGATGTTACCGGCTGGACCGACGGCGGCCCCGGCGCAAACGGCGGCGGCAACGGCACGCTTACCGTAACGACCGAAGGGACATGGGAAATATATGTAAAAGCCCAGGACAACCTCGGAAATTTTTCCACTTCGGCTAAAGATTCGATTATAGTAGATTCTATAGGACCCACCCTGGTCGCTAACTCTCAGGTGCCGCCCAGCGGCTTTGCAAACGCGACGGACCAGACGGAAATTTTATGCAACTTAACCGACGCGATTTCGGGCGTCGATAGAAATACGGCCGTAATAACCGTTAACGGCACTGCTTACGGTGTCGGCGGAACCAGCGCTCCCGGCGCGAGTCCCGCGGTAAGCCTTGTCACCACCGGCGCGGCCGGCGTATATCAGCTTATTTTCAGGCCTCAAATAATCGGGCTTAAATATCCTCGCGGCGTCGTTAATGTTTCCGTAACCGCTAACGATATGGTCGGAAACCCTCTCGGCGGAACGGCGGGTTCGCCCGGCAGCCCCGCGGTATGGTCGTTTACCGTTAACACCAACGCGGATGCGCCGATACCCAATCAGCCGCAGCCGACGGCGGGATTTTATTATAATTCAAAAAGGCCTACCGTAGTCTTGCATCTGGACGATTCCGACCTTATAGACAGAAGCTCCGTGGTTATGAATATAGCCAACGGTTCGTCATATATGACTTTTAACGTAGGGCCAAACCTCGTTTTAACCGACGCGGCGGCCGGCGGAACCGATTCGGTTCTTACGCTCACTCCTCCGACCGATTTCGTCGACGGCACCGTAAGCGTTACCGTGAGCGCAAAAGACCGCACGGGAAATGTTATGACCCCTTATCCGTGGACTTTTTATGTAGATACGACGCCGCCGGCAGCTTCGAATCCGAGCCCTGCAAATAATACCGTAACGACTTCATCCACTCCTATTATATCTTTAAAGCTCGACGACGCCGGCGCGGGGCTCGATACTTCCACCGATTCGGTAAGGCTCAGAATTAATTATATATCGCTGGCAAATCCGACAAACAGCTTTACACGCGAATTCACTATCGATAGCGCCACCGAACCTGGTCTCACATATAACGCGTCAACAAAAACGCTTGTATTTAATCCTACTCTGGCTAGTAGCGGTTTCACTCTCGGCGTAGGCTCGGTAGAAGTCGTTCTCGTAACGGCCCGCGACCGCGCGGTATCGCCGCCTA
The DNA here is from genome assembly GCA_002069765.1 of bacterium ADurb.Bin243. Lineage (GTDB taxonomy): Bacteria > Muiribacteriota > UBA9980 > UBA9980 > UBA9980 > UBA9980. The sequence continues at coordinate 17,666 of MWBZ01000014.1, read as the reverse complement.
ACGGCGCCGCGCCTCTTCCGAACGTGCTGGCCGCTTCATATACATGGGCGTTTTCCATATCGACTTCGGCCGGCCCGGTTGTCGCCTTAGCCGAATGCACTCCGCAGCCTCCTGTTTCAGCGACGGTTTTTAACTATTCCAATGCAGAACCTCTTATGATAAGGACTACTCTCGTAGACGACGATTTAATAGACCATCGTTCGCTTTTAATAGATATCAACGGCCGGACTTTTCGCGACGGAGATTCGCAGGTGAGCTGGGTAACAGGCACTACTAACGAAGTTCTGGTGATTAATCTTCAAAATGAAACTACTCTTATCAATCAGGGAACCAATACCGTATCGCTCAGAGCCGCTAACGACCGTACGGGCCGCGCTCTGCAAAACTCGCCTGTCAACCTTTCGTTTTTATACGATAACGTAGGCCCTGTGGCTGAATCGCCAAACCCTGCCGACGGCGGGATAATATACGACATGAATAATGGCGTCGTCAAATGCAGATTGACCGATAATTACTCCGGAATTGCGAGGGCCGCGCTTGAAGTTCTCGATAACGGCATTCAAGTTAACACATACGGCACCGACTCTACTCCGGTCAACCTCGTTTATGACGCGACCAATAAAGAACTTATTTTCAGAACCGGCACGCCTTATACGCCGGGACACAATTATCAGTTTACGATAGTACCGCCGAGCGCTCCGGGCGCCGCAGGCGGCACGGTTGACCGCGCCGGCAACGGCATCGGCAAACCCGCCGGAATCGCAGATACGCACGGATTCAGCTGGTCGCTGACTGCCGCCGGCACCACCGACGTAGTATTGCTTGACTCGCCCGCAAATGACGAGTTCGTCAACGTACAGAGCAAAAATTTCCGTTTTTCATGGAAATCGCTCCATGGCGCGAGCATGTACAGGCTCGAGGTAGCCGGAAACCTTTCGTTTACGAACCCATACAAATATGACACCACGGCCATATCGTTTTTTGACGGTACTTTGCAGAACCAGCTTCTCGAGCACGGCAAGATATACTACTGGCAGGTTTCGGCGCTTAATTCTTCGGGCCAGGTTTATGGGACTTCGGAACGCAGGCAGTTCACAGTCGATAATCTTCCGCCTCAGATGCCCAAGATAGTAGGCGTTATAGATTATCTCGGCCTCAACCCCAAACACGAAAACATCGCGCCCCTGGTAAACACCACATATGTCAAACAGCGCCGCGTCAGGGTGAAAGTGCTGTTATATGAAGGCGCTCCGAGCACGGTAGGTTACACTATTTCCGTCGGATACCTTCGCATTCTCGACGGCGTTTCTTCCACTTACATCGAACTCGGCACGAAAACCGAGGTCCATGGTTACGATACTAACGAAGTGGATATCACGTTCCCCGATCAGGACGGAGAATACAGAGTGGTGGCTTTCGTTAAAGACCGCGCCGGCAATATGTCGACGCAGTCAGAATTGGCGAGAATATATGTAAATAGAAAAATACCCAAGATAAATAGCGTTATAATAACCGATCCGTCTCCAAACTCGAACGGATATATAACATCGGGCAAAGTTAAATTCGAGGTCCTTTTCAATACTCCGATAGATATGCTTCCGCTAAGCGATTACGTCGTCGCGCCTTCGATTAAATTCGACCCGAAGTCCGCCGACGGCACCACGCCCGTAGAAGTGACCGATCTAGCCGTCAGCGGCAAATCCGTCACCGGTTACGGATTTATTCCTTTCGGCCAGGGCGCTCAGTTTGACGGCATGGCAGACGTTATCGTCACGGGCTTTCTTGACGCGTCATGGAATACCATGGACGGCGGAAGCGTCACGTATTATAAATACTTTGAAATTGATACGGCTCCGGGCTTCGTGGTCAAGACTTTCCTCAATCCCATCGATGAAAAGAACGTCCTGATCAATATGCAGGCTTCCGAAACTCTGCTTTTCGCGCCGGCTTGTTATATAACCATATCCAACGGCGACGTAAATCAGCTGCCGGTGAATATTATGGCTAAAAACCTCTACGCGTCTTCGACCAGCGGTACGATAGGCGAAAACAATATAAGGATTTCCGGGCTGGACACCCGCAACAACATAGGCTACTGGCCTACTCCGGACGTTATAAAAGACGGAAAATTCCTTATGGCCCAGTATAAAGCCAATCAGGGCAGCGTTATCGAGTCGCGAGATATGGGCGTCAGGGTAGAAATTCCTAAACGCGCAATTAGTCAGGATTCCAATTTATACGTATTTCCGTATAAGCTCGAATACGTCGGCAACGATTATCTGGCTAAAGTTAGTCAGAAAGCTCCAAAATCGCCGGCCAGAATGGCCGCTTCGGATAATTTAAAACGCGAAGGCGAAACGATGCGCATTAAAACGCTCGGTAATAAAATGATGATGGTTAATATTAGCGGAAACGGTCAGGCCGAAGTTAAACTCGAAAGCGCGAGCGCGCAGTCGGCTGCTGAAAATAAAGAACAGCCGAAAGCCGAACTCGAACAGGTATCTTCGTTTTATGATATATCTCCTTCGAGAGGCCTCAAGACGAGCGGCAAAATCTTCATAGACTGCTCTTTAGACGAAACACGCAAAGCGAACCTTTCAAAAATGGGCGTTTATTTTTCGACCGACGGCATATTGTGGGAAAGGGCCGGCGGCAAATATAACGGCGAAAAATTCGAAGCCGAAATGAAATACACCGGAGTTTACGGCGTGTTCATGGATAACAAAGAGCCGCTGTTCTTAAAACAGGCGCTCGACGGAAAAACTAAACTGGATTCGATTAAACCTGAATTGTTCGCTTACGTATCGGATTTCGGCTCCGGCATCGACGCCGATAAAGCCGTGGTCAAAATCGACGGCGTGGCATATAAGGCTAATTACAGCGAAAAAGATTCGAAAATAACATACTACGTGGACAACGAACTTAAAGCGGGCAATCATGAAATAGTGTTCGAAATCGCCGATAATTCCGGAAACGTATCCCGTCAGGCAGTCCAGGTTATCGCTCCGGCTTCCGATCCCGATATAGTCAACGCGGTTTCGTACCCGAATCCTGCCCGCCGCGGCGCAAACCCTACCATATCCTTTACCGTTAACGGTGCGATCGGTAACGCCATAGACGCTAAAGTTTATATTTACGACGGCAGCGCGAACCTCGTCACCGAATTAGTGCCGATGCAGACAGGAAATAATTTTAAGGCAGTATGGCTGGGTTTAACTAACGATGACGGAAAAATTGTTGCAAACGGCGTTTATTTTTATAAAATAAAGGTAAATTGTGCCGATAAGAATGTAGAAAAGTATGGTAAGATAGCTGTATTAAGGTAATAAGCCTATAGAGGGTGGTTGTATTGAGATTTAAAGAAAAAGAGAAGAAAAAGGGCGCAAAAATGAAAAAGTTATATCTGTTATTCTTTTTGCTGACCGTATTCGCGATTAACGGCTGCGGCGGCGGGGTTATCGGCACCACTGGATACCAGCGGGAATATACGCCGGCTTATGTCGAACTTCAAAAAGGCTGGGAAGAATTCAAGCTCGGACGCTATAACAACGCTATCGAATCTTTCAATAACGTCCTGGCTTACCAGCATACCACCGAACAGGAAGTCGACGCTCACGTGGGGCTCGGCTACGCTAAAACCAGAATGACCGGCATAACTGATGCGCTCGAGCATTTCGAAAAAGCCAAAGATTACGATAAAGACGCTAAAGTGGGAATGGCGGGTTACTGGCTTTCAACGGCAAAAAAAGAAAATATGCAAAAAGCTATCGATCTGTTGACTACTATCGGTTTGAACGCTCCGGACTATGTTTATCAGCCTGCTCATGAAGTCGGCCTGAATAACGCTAAGGCACATGCATTGATGGCGGCGCTTTATAACTATGTAGGCGATCTCGAACGCGCTGTGGCGCACGCTAAAAAAGCAAAAGAACTCAACGTTCCGCCTAAAGAACCGCCATATACTTCGGTAACTCAGATCGTTACCTGGGTCATAGGCGATGCGACATATTAATAAAAGCTTAGCCTGAAAAAATAAAACACATATTTATCAAACCCAAATAGGCCGCTAAAAAAAGCGGCCTATTTGCTTTTTTTAAACAGGTTAAATTTGTTTAAATTTTTTACCAAAATGATTTTACATTTTCAAAAATAATTGATAAATTATATCTGGTTAAACAGGAAGAAAACTATACAGCGGCAGCTCTTTAAATTATAAGTTACGCAGAAAAAGTGTGAAAAAAATGAACGGAAAAATGCGGCTTTCAATAAAGTATAAAAATACTGGCATGTGAAATAATGATTTCACGTCAGTATTTTTTTTTGTAATTTTTGAATTAAATACAGTTATTTATAAAATTTAAAAGAACGAAGGAGATCGGGATGAAAAAAGGGTTGTTTATCGCCATAGCGATTTTAATGGTTTTAGCTACCTCGGCATTTGCTCAGACGCCTCAAAGCATTACATTAAAGCCGGGCTTTAATTTTATTGGATTTACGACCGGTATATCTATGAGTCCCTCGCAATTTAAGGCGTTGAACTCCGCCATAGAAGACGTATATTTATTTAGCGCCGCCGCCGGAAGTTTTTTAAGCCTCAGCGAAGGCACGCTCACATCGCCTGCCGCGGGAAAAGGATATATAGTTAAAAGCGCGTCGGCCTCGAGCGTTACAATTTCCGTTTCGGGAAGCGCGCTGTCGGCGCTCGGCAATATCACTCTTAAAAACGGGTTCAATCTTGTAGGGTTTTCCAAGGAACCATCTACGGCAACCAAATTCACCGATCTAATGAACACCTATTCATTCGTTAAAGGGCTTTATAAGTGGAACGCGGCCGCCGGCAGCTTTATTCAGGTAGTGCGCGATTCAGGCGGCGTTCCGGTGCAGATAGACGGCACCGATCCTTCGTTCGCCGCCGGCAACTCTTATTTTTTCAATTTGACCGAAGACACTCTTATAAATTATGACGGAACAGGCATATTGATGGGTAAAACTATCGAGCCGCCGGTGAGCGACAATCCGTTCGCGGGAACATACACCGGCACGTTCGCCGGAAAAACCGGCGCGCCTCAGGGAACTTTCACTTTGAGCGTTTCGGCTGCGGGCGTGCTTACTGGCTCAGGATATAATAATTCGAATTCCCCCGCCACCGCGATAAGCCCATCGGGAACGGTTACCACCGCGGGGGCCGCGACATTCAACGTCACATTCACCAACACGCATAAATTTACGGGAACGTTCACTACGAGCGGCGCCAGCGGCAATTTTTATGAAACCGACGGCACTACCGTTAAAGGCACATGGAGCGTTACTAAAAACGCGGTTACGCCGCAGGCTGTTTCGGCTCCTGTAATAACGCCCGCTGGCGGTACATTTACCACGGCGCAGAGCGTGACGATCACATGCGCTACGAGCGGCGCCACTATTAAATACACTACCGACGGCGCCACTCCTTCGTCGAGCGCCGGAAATACATATAGTTCGGCCATAACCGTTTCTTCGACCAGCGTCATTAAAGCCATAGCCATAAAATCGGGGATGACGGATTCATCTGTTACCATGGCGTCTTTTACCATAGGCACTCAGCCTTCGGGCTCGGTCCCGTTTTTGCGTAAATTCGGCACTCTCGGCACGGGCAACGGCCAGTTCGCGAACGTCAGCCAGAACAAGGGGCCGATTAACGTAGCGGTGGAAACTTCGACCGGATATATTTTCGCTAGCGACACTTATGCGCACAGAATACAAAAATTCGATTCCAACGGCAATTTCATTTCGGCTTTCGGCTCTTACGGCACGGGCAACGGACAATTTCAGTATCCTACGGGCCTTGCCGTCACCGGCGGCGGAGAAGTTTTCGTAGTTGATTACGGCAACAAGCGCGTATAGAAGTTTATGACCAGCGGAACGTTTTTAAAAGCGTTCGGAACAGCCGGAACCGGCGACGGGCAGTTTCAGGCCCCCGATGGAATCGCCGTTGATAAATACGGCGCGGTTTACGTTACCGATTTTCAGAATAATACAGTTCAGATGTTCAGCTCCGAAGGCACTTTCAACAAAAAGTGGGGGGGCGCCGGCACGGGCAACGGCCAGTTCACTTCGCCGCACGGCATCTGCTGCGACTCGAACGGCCATATATTCGTATCCGATAAGTCTTGCCGTATACAGAAGTTCAGTCCCGCCGGGGACTTTGTTCTGGGCTGGGGAAGCTCGGGCTCAGGCGACGGCCAGTTTACGGATCCGTCCGGCATCTGTTCCGATTCCAGCGGCAACATTTATGTGGCCGATTGCGGCAATTCACGCGTTCAAATATTCGGCCCCGGAACCGCTCCGACGCCTGAAAAAGTAGCCACTCCCAATATCGTCCCCGCCGGCGGCACTTTTACTGTTGCCCAGAGCGTAAATCTTACATGCGCAACGAGCGGCGCGACGATAAAATACACGACCGACGGCACGGCGCCGTCCGTGACGAACGGCAGTGTACATTCGTCGGCCATAACGGTTTCGGCGTCGGCGACCATAAAGGCCATGGCGTATAAGACCGGCATGACCGATTCCGACGTGGCGAGCGCGGCGTTCGTAATAAATTCCACTACGCCGCAGCCCGGCGAGACGCTCACGATAGACCTCGGCGGAGTGACGCTTAAAATGGTGAAGATACCCGCCGCCGGCCGTTCTTTCCTGAGAGGCAGCCCGTCTTCAGAAAAAGACCGAAGCACCGACGAAGGCCCCCAGCATACCGTTAATTTTACAAAAGATTATTATATCGGCAAATTCGAGGTCACCCAGTCGCAATGGTTGAAGATATATGGCAGATGGCCGATAGTCAGCATTTCCGACGGCGACGACCATCCGGCTTATTACGTTTCGTGGGACCATATCAACGGAACGGACGGCTTTCTCGAAAAGATCAACGCCCTGAAACCCGGTGGATATGACGGATTCAGGCTTCCGACCGAAGCCGAATGGGAATACGCCGCGCGTGCCGGCACGACCACCCGTTTTTACTGGGGTGACGATCTTTCGTATTCGGAGATAGGCGATTATGCCTGGTACACTTCGAATTCCCAGTGGGCCGCGTCTCCCGTCGGCCAGAAGACTGCTAACGCTTTCGGGCTTCACGATATGTCCGGTAACGTAAGCGAATGGTGCAGCGATATTTATGGCATTTATCCCGAAGGAACGGTTACCGACCCTACCGGTTCGCTTTCAGGCACCTCGAATCGAGTTTACAGAGGCGGCTGGTGTGAGGACGAGGCTAAATTATGCCGTTCGGCAAGACGCGCATTTGCCAGCCCCGGCAGCAGTATGGATACAGTTGGCTTCCGCCTCGCGCTCGACGCTTCGGCAGTTCCGGCGTCTAAAGTTCAGACGCCCTCTATCAGCCCTGCCGGCGGAACTTATACATCCGCTCAGAGCGTGACGCTCACATGCGCAACGAGCGGTGCGACGATATATTACACGACCGACGGCACTACGCCTTCGGCGACTAACGGCACGGTTTATAGTTCCGCCATAAGCGTTACGGCTACGAAGACCATCAAGGCCGTAGCCGTGAAATCAGGCATGACCGATTCTGATGCGGCGAGCGCGGCGTACACGATCCAGACTTCTTCCGCGAACAAGGTCAAAACGCCAGTTATTAGCACCGTAGCGCTCAGCTCCTATACGATAGTCGACCTGAACGGCTATGAAAGCGGCGTCACTTACTATTACACTCTCGACGGGACCGACCCTTCAGCTTCTAATGGCACCGTATGGGGCGGTAAGATCTACATCGAATATACCACTACGGTCAAGATCGTCGGCGTCAAGACCGGCTACGACAACTCGGATATCGCCACGAAAGTCGTTTCGCTGCCTAATTCTACCGCGCTCGCTGGTTTCCAGTCGGTCAGCGGCAGTCCGCTCGGCGCCAGGCAGCAGGCGTGCGCGGTGGCGCACAACGGCAAGCTCTGGGTTATCGGCGGCTACGACAGCTCAACATATAAAAACGACGTGTGGGCTTCGACAGACGGCGTGACCTGGTCCGAGGCCACCGGCTTGTCGCTGAGCAAATTCAACGTGCGCGCACATCACACCGCGATGGTTTTCAATAATAAGATCTACGTCATAGGAGGCTTTAACAGCGGGTCTTATTACGCCGACGTGGTCAGCTCGTCCGACGGCATTAACTGGACCACCGAGTCCGCCGGCGCTGGTTTCACCGCCAGGGCATACCATTCGGGAACCGTTTTTAATAATAAAATGTGGGTCATCGGCGGCGCGACCGGATTGACGACATACGCTAACGACGTCTGGTCGTCGGCCGACGGCGTCACCTGGACGCAGGTCACGGCGGCAGCCGCTTTTACGCCGCGGTTCGGGCAGAGGACCCTGGCGTTCGAAGACAAAATCTGGGTGCTTGGCGGAAAAGATTCTTCAGCTTATACGACCGGCGTGTATTTTTCCAACGACGGCGTGACGTGGAAAACGCCTTCGAAAAACCCGTTCACGGCTTTCACCGGGCGCGCTTACATGGGCGTAGAAGTTTTCAATAACAAAATGTGGGTGGTCGGCGGCCGCGGCCCCGGCGGCTCGGGTCCAGATACTTATCTGCCGGATATTTACTACTCGTTCTATTGATCTTGAATTAAATTCTATAAAAAGATAAAATAAAAATACGGAGGCTGGTAATGTTCAAAAAAATAATGATCGCGATAATTCTGGTGCTTGTTTTATCTTCGGCGGCTCTGGCGGAAACTTTCACTTTAAAGCCGGGGTTTAACTTTATAAGCTTTACATCGGCCACGACGATTACTCCGTCGGGCTTTAAAGCGTTAAACGCCTCGATAGAAGATATGTACTTATACAGCGCGGCGGCCGGCAGTTTTTTGAGCCTGAGCGAGGGCACGCTTACGTCTCTTGCGGCCGGAAAAGGATATATAGTCAAAAGCCTCGCTTCGTCGAATATAAGCGTAACCGTTTCCGGTTCTTCGCTCGGAACGCTTGGCAATATCAACCTGAAAAGCGGATTCAACCTGGTGGGCTTTTCAAAGCTCCCTGCGGCCGGTACTTTTACGCAACTGATGAACGCTTATTCATTTATTCAGGGGCTTTATAAATGGAACGCGGCGGCCGGCAGTTTTATACAGGTCGTCCGTGAAAGCGGCGTTCCGGTTAAAATCGACGGCACCGATCCGTCTTTTAACGCGGGTGAATCGTATTTTTTCAATTTGACTCAGGATGTGCAGATAAACTTTGACGGCACGAGCATTTTGATGGGCGCCAATATAGTTCCGCCGGTCGTGGAGCCCTCCGAAAACCCTTTTGCGGGCACATACAACGGCACGTTTGGCGCTCCGCAGGGAACTTTCGTAATCACGGTGACGACCCAGGGGACGCTGGCGGCTAACGGCGCCAATAATTCAAACGTCCCGCCGACTTTGATATCTGGAAGCGGAACGGTGACGAATGCCGGCGCGGCCGATTTCAGCATTAAATTAAATAATTTTCATAAATTCAGCGGCACTTTTACATCAAGCGGCGCCAGCGGCAATTTTTACGAAACCGACGGCGTAACCGTAAAAGGCAGCTGGCAGGTCACAAAAACAGGCGGCTCGAATTAAATCGGGAACAAAATAATTCAATCGAATAAAAAAAAGAGGCTGTTTCGAAAGCCGAGAACTCGAAAAGCCTCTTTTTTATATTATATTTAATGCGCCTGTTTTTAATTATCCGAACAGGAATCGGGCGGGATTGACCGAGCAGAAAGCGTTTTTAGATTCGGCGCCGAGATGCGCGCTGGCGGAAAAATGGCTTAAATATTTGCTGTAAGACTCTATTTTTAAAAGGCTCATCATGAAATCCGAGCCGAATAAGATTCTTTGAGGCACTATTTTCGACATTTTATGCGGCAGCTTTTCAAGAAAAATCTTCAGCCCGGCATAATACGCCGGGTCGAATCCGTTGAACGAAAGGTCGGTGTAAACGTTTTCATACTTATAGATAAGCGAGCATATGCGCGTTGACCAGTCTGAAAAAGGCGCCAGCGATTTTCTTCCGAAATGGGCTAAATTCAATTTTAGCGCCGGGTAGTTTTTTAGAACGCTTTCCCAGCGGGCCGGCGAAGTGAACAGTTCCGCTTCGGCGGCGCCGCACGTGGCGTAACCTTCGTCGTTACAGTGCGCGGTTACCGGTATTTTATTCTTTTCGCACAGCGAATATAATATATTCACCTTTTCGATTTCGTCCGCGTCGTTTTCAGGCCAGGGATCGAAGCCTAACGGCGGATATACCTTTATGCCCGCAAAACTATACGCGCCGAGTTTTTTTACGTCGCCTGAAAAATCTCCTGATTTATTTTGCATAGAGGCTCTCGAGGGCTTGAAACCGGCGAAATACTGATTTAATACGTTTTCCAATTTTTTCCTGGTATAATTTCGCGTGTTGACGCCGAGAAACGGGTAAATTTCGAAAAAACGGCGTTCGCTTTTGTTTGCGTATTTATTGATCCCGTTGAATAAATCAATAATTTGTTCGGTCACCGGCTTTTTAGCCGGAGCGCTGTAATATGTGTCGAGTTTTTGCGGCGCCGGGCTTCCAAAATCCATGATCAAAGGCGTCAAAACGGCTTTCTGGTAAGTCATGCCGCCGATGGAAAGCCCTTTTTCTTTGTCCAGCAGAGGCGGCGTGAAGCCGTATTTACCCAGAAGGCAGTCTTCCATCAATAAAAAAACGCTGCCTGCATCGTTTTCCATTACCGAAAGAAGATTTTTAGCTTCTTTATATGAACCGGCCATTTCGAACAGCTCGCGGATAATTTTAATTTTTGTGAGAGAATTAATCGAACTCATAAGCTCTTTCAAAGTTAATTCTCTTATCGCTTTCGCGCAGCGCGTTAAAAACGCTATCATGCAGGGGTGGCTCATATTCATGGCGTGACAGTGGATGTCGAAGAAGGTGCCGGCCTCGTTGCGCCGCCAGTCGGTCGAGGGTGAAACGCCCCTATCGAGATGCGTTTTTCCGTTTTTACCGTCGTGCATTTTACTTTACCTCCGAATATTTGCCGCATTGCGTTTTATAACGATCTCGCCGGGGACCCGCTCTCGTGAAAACGTGTGGTAAAGTAAATTGTCTATGGCGTCTTTGAGATAATAAACGCCGGCTGAAAGGCCCGCTGTTACCGCTATAAAAAAACCGTATCCCATAAATTTCGGGCCTATGAATGAAGCGCCGAGAATATTGGCTAATACGTTCGCCATGAAAAAAACTAAGACAGCCCTGAAGGTATAGTTTAAAAAATCGTAATACATGAGCAATATGAGCGAAAGCATAAAAAACGAATGCACTACGGCGGCCGCCGTGAAAACGCACCAGTTCAGCTGATATTCGACGGGCATTTTCAGCGCTTCGATTATCTGGCGGGAAAAAACCATAATTAAAAATGCGAGAGGCAGAGTGACTTTGAGTATCGAATTGGCGCCTTTGAAAATGGAGCGTTTCATAATCGACAGGTTTAAATTTATGGAGTCGAGGTTGTCTTTTTCTACGATGGATTTATAAAAATTTCTGAATTTAACGTAGAAATCGGTTTCTACCGAAAGCGTAAAAACGGCCATGACAGGAATTAAAATGACTATGAGCACCAGGTTCATCCTGTCGTAAACGGAGTTTTCATATAAAAACCCGCATACGCGGCTGCCGCCTATAAACCAGAAAATGAATTTATCGGCCCATACTCCGGCGTTGAATAAAAACCCCACGCCAATGAGAGGAAGATATTTTTTAATTTTAGGCAATAGCGGCACGGATGGGATTTTACCGGTTCTGGATTTGAATTCGGTTAAAATTTGAACGTGCATGGCCATGAAAATATATAAAATTCCCGCGGTGAATCCGGCCATATAAAAAATCAGGCCGAAGCGGGTTCCAAGCGTTATGGAAATTGCGGATGAGATTATGAACCCTATCGCGAACCTGTATGTGATGGTTTTGAAATCGCGGCAGGCGGTTAAAATAATAAGCTGGATCCATATCAGCCCGGTAAGGACGAATAAAATCGAAGATATAAGCGCGTACGCGGCCCCGATTCCGGTTCCGGAAAAAACGGATGCCGCGAAAAGGGCCAGTATAGGCGATAAACATGCGATAGTGCCCAGATAGACGCCCGGGATCATTTCGAACCTGGATTCGTAAATATAATCGGCTATTATGCGAGTGGCCCCGAGTTGAAAAGCTCCTGAAATAACTTGCGAAAAAGCGAAAACGTATATTACGCTTACCTGAAATATTTTATCCATACCGGATTTAGAGGTTACGAAAAAGCTCACCGCCAGAAAAGATAAAAGCGAATAAATCCAGGGGCCGGAAGATATAACCGCGGCATAGGAATAAGCTTTTATGCGGCTTATAAATGATTCGTCTTTTAATAAATTTTTGAGCTTGAAGCCGATACCGGCCATAATTACCTCCAGCGCGGCTTTTACGGCAGCCGCGGCGGCCCGTCAATTTTTAATCGTTTTGATCTTTGCGGCCAGCATGCCGTAATATAACCTGCGGTACTGGGCGCAAAGGTGCTTTTTCTGATAATAACGCCTGACCCGCTTCTGGCCGGTTATGGCCATTTCGCGCCATAAAACAGGATTTTTCAAAATTTTTACCACGGCCGCCGCCGTTTCTTCAGGGGCCTTTATGGCGGTTATGATGCCGCACTGCCCTATGGCTTTATCTTCCGGCGAATCGCCGTAAAGCATTTCACGGCAGGCGCCGACGTTTGTGGCCACTACCGGGACTCCGGCTATCAAAGCTTCGAGAATAACCAGCGGCTGGACTTCGGTAATGGAAGTGAGCACCAGGACGTCGATTACTTTATAATAATCGGAAGTATTGGCCAGGCCCGTGAATTTAATCGCGGTAGCCATGTCGAGAGCGCTGACGAGGTTTCTTATTTCACGGGCGTATTCGGCGTCCTCGTCGTCGGGGCCGATGATAAAAAACTCGACGTTGTCTATGGAATCGTTTATTAATTTTGCGGCTTTTACGAAGGTTTCCACGTCTTTGACCGGGACCACGCGTCCTACGAAGCCTACCTTCAGCGTGGCGTCTTCGCCGCCCATGCGGCCTTTGAGATTTTCGAATTTTTCTATATCGATGCCGTTGGGGATGAGCAATATGCGCTTTTCATCTGCGCCGAGCGCCACCTGCATTTTTTTATTTTCGGAATAAAGCGAAATAAGCTCGTCGGCGTATTTATAAGTGAGCCGTGATAAAAAGTCGAAGATTTTAATCCAGAAATCCTTGATCTTTCCCAGCTGTGCCTGGAGTTTCAGAGAACCGCCGCCTTCGTCGAGCATCCAGGAAGCTTCGGCGACTTCGATTTTGCGTTCGACGGTATATATGCCGTGCTCGGTAAGTATCAAAGGCGAGCCGGTCTTGAGTTTTGCGGTTACCGCGTAAAGCCCGGCATAACCGGTAGAAACGGGGTGGTAAATAGACGCTTTTAAAATAGGAGCGTTTAATATCTGAAGCAGCGGAAGATGAGTCGTTCTGAATGTCCAGTAATAGTCGATAAAAGAAGTATTAAGGCCGCATTGCCTGTAAAGATTTGTGATTATGTCGAAAGATTCCCTGGAATATAGTATTTTTTCGCCCGTTATTTTGCCGTGGGCGCCGGAATTAATCTCATCGCCGCCGAACCCTGACGGCGAAACGCGCTTCAGTATTTGATCGAAACGCGTATGATCGCCTTTTTTAAGTTCCTGATGGAATGAATAAAAATCGAATGCGTCCGCTTTCATTTCCGGGAGGCCGTCGGAATCTATTATCGGCTCGTGGATGGGTATTTCGATATATTCTATGACGTTAGGCGGCAGCGCGTATTTGAACTGCCTGAAATGATCGATTTTAGAGGAAATATGGACTACGCCGAACGTGAAATTCGGGAAGTCTTTAATGAGGTTATGCGTCCATGCCGACACTCCGCCGGTTATATATGGATATGTGCCTTCGCAAATTAAACAGATATCGACCATCTTTTACCCCAGTTCGTTAATGATATCGAGCGCGGCTTCTCCGCCGACTTTTTGCAGTATATTATAAAAACAAAATTTATCTTCAAGGCTCAATAGTTTGGAAACGGCCCTGTAAAACTTTATTAAAGCAGGGTTTTTAGAATAAAATGCCGCATAAGCATGTCCGGCGGCTGGTTCGAGCTCCTTTAAAGAGCTTATAAAAGCGCCGGCTATCAAAACGGAAAAATTGCGATTTTCGAATTCAGGCCACTGCGCCACTTCGAAGATCGTTAAAATATTGCTTTTCACTATAAAGTATATCGCGTCTTTCAGCGCGAAATTTATTCGCGCCTCTTCGGCTGGCTCGACGCCTTGAAAGGCTTCTCCGCCGAAAAAAAACGACGCGAGCGCTTTGAGCGAGTCTTTTGCGGCCGTCTCTTTTAAAAGCGATATGTATATATTTAAATTCTTCATTTCGGCGCAGTGCAGGAAGCGTTTTGAAGAATCGGGCGCGTTTTTAAGCGCGGCGATTATAACCTTTCTGACGATTGCGGCATAAAGGCCGCCGCGGTTTAAATTAAGCGCTTCGACGTATTGGTGTATGAAATCTACGACGCCTCTGTACGGGGCGGTGACGGCCGCTGCCGTAATGGCGTCTATATTCTTGTTTTCGAATAAAATCGCGATGAAATATTTATAAAATTTATAAATCGCCGGGTCGGAATAGTCGAGGCTTTTAACTTTTTTTATATAAGCTTCGCAAAAAAGGCCGTAATCTACGGGATGTTTTCGGCATACGGCGAAAAAAGCCTCGAGATGGTTTTGCGAAAAATATTTTACCAGAAGAGGTATTGCCGAATATTTTAACCCGGCGTTTTTTTCGGCCTTGATATCGAGGGCTAATTCGTTTAAAAATTCCTGCGGGACAATGGCCATAAAGTTATTTCGGTAAATTATCTCGAGCGCCGATGATTTTACTTCGCAGTCGGCGGCGCCGCGGTAAATATCGATTATGAATTGGAGGTTTCGCAGGTTCTTCGTTACAGCCAGGCTTAGCAGCGTAAGATATTCTATTTTTTCGGATTTTACCGTTGCGGCCGTAATCAGTTCTTTTAAAATATTACTCAAAAGCGCTCCATCGATATCGAAAAGCGCGTTATAAGCGAAAAATTTTATCGATTGATCTTTGCAGCCGGCGACGGTTTTGAGGCATCTGGTTATATAGCCTTCCGAACCGGATTTTATCAATCTGACGATGCATTTACGGCGCAGAGAGCTTTCTATTTCGCCGCCGGAAATAAATTGTGACAGAAACTCTTCGGTTTCGGGCGTTTTAAAATCAAGCGCGGAGGAAATAATGGCCTCGTCGGCTTCTCCGCCGTATTTATAAATATAGCTGCGGTAAAGCGCGAGCATTTCAGTTTCGCTTATTAAAAAACGCGAATATTTTAACGAATATTTTAAAACGTCGTGCCTCGCGGTTTTAAAAGCCTCCTGCATAAGTGCGAGATATCTGCCGCGGGCGTTTTTGTCTTCGGGCGAGTGCAGGCAGAAATATTTCAGAGCGGCTTCAAAAGGCTTCAGCTCGCCCGACGGCGGAAGCGAATTGAAAAACGCAGATATTATCTCTGGTTTTATAGATTCGTCGGGATTTTCGATAAGCGTCTCGAGAGCTGCGAGACGGGTTTGTGAAAGTCCGGAGCGGAGCATTTTAGCAAAGTCTTCATGCGTGAAAAGCTGCGCGCTTTTTTTTATGATGGCGGCGGCTTCCGCTCTTATGGAAGAGTCGCCGTCTTCGAGCATGGACAGCAGATATTTTTTTCGGCTTCTTTTTTTTCCGGACGCGATAAGTTTTAAAAATAAAGATTTGATATACGCGTTCGAATTTTTTATTGTATCGTATAAAAACGCTACGCAGCTTTCGTCTTTGATATTTAAAAAAATATTGGCGGAAAAGTTTCTAATTAAATTGTCGGGCGAATTGAGGTTTTCTATAAGCTTGAGAAGCTCTTCCCTATCCATTGACGGTTCCGCCCTTCATAGCGCCGGCTTCTGCGAAGTATTTGACCGATTTTTCAAAATCTATGAGTTCGGGGCGTTTTTTCAGAACTTCGGCGTTAAGGTAATTTTTGATGCTCGCGCAGGCACGCCCTAGTTTGTCGATATCTCTGCAAGCATAATGGATTTCACATAAAAGCGTGACGAGCGATATTTTAACGTCTTCCGAGCAGCCGCTGAGCGCGGGGTTTTTAAGAGCGTTTTCGACTATTTCGAGCGCCTCTTTATACATGGCTTTTTTGAAATATTCGCCCGCGAGAAGAGCGAGGGCTTCGATATAATTTTTATTTTCCGCTATGGCGGAGTTCAAATGATAATGCATCAGTTCGCCGAGTTTTTTTTGCCCGATATTATCAAGTAGACCGCTCATCAAATATTTGGAAATGACGGCGGCAAGATTGTAACGAAGCTCCTGCAGCGCAGGATAATTTTCTTCTTCGGCGCGCGCTATTTCTTCTTCTAGATTTTTAATCCGCTCTTTAAAATCGTTTTCTATATTTAAAAGCGCGGAGGCGGCCATAAATTTAATTTCCACATTGGCGTCGGAAAGCGCTTTTTTGAGAAGAGCTATCGATTTTACCGTTTTGAGCTTGTGCAGTATAATGATAGATTTGCGCTTTATTTCTATATCTTCGCCGGAAAGCAGATCGACTATCGGAACGGCGTTTGAAGCGAGAGAAGAATGGCCGTAAACGGGCGTTTTGAACTCGGCGTAAGAATCCCAGTCGGCTTTGATGTGTTTTTTGATGTCTTCGGTTACCGTAGAATTTGGGCGCTCTTCGGCTGCGGCCGTAGAAACGAGTTTTACGGTTTTTTTGATCATATAAAAACATATGAACGGAAGGCTGAATATTATGGAAATATAGTAATAGAAGTCAGGAAGGTCGTTTTTGGAAATACCGGATTTATAGTTTAAATATATAGCGCAGGCTATCGCGGCCTGAAAAATTATAAATAAAAAAGGCGCGCCTGAAAATGCGCCGGCGGCAAATGCCGCGGCCTGGGCCGCGAGAACCGGAATTTTAATGGATAATATTTGATCGGAAGCACTGGCCATGGTTAATCGATCCTGCAGTTATATTTTTAAAAACGCTGACTCGAGCAAAGCTTATCATAAAAAGAGCCAAAAATCAAATGTTTTTTGGCTCTTTTCGAGGCTTTTTATCCGTGATTTATCTAATTTCGGTTTTTATTGCGATCAATACTCTTCTGAAGTATTTTTATAGTACTTGTTATCGTGTTCCGTGACGAATTCCGTAGCTTTGAATTCCGGATAAAACTCGGCGTAATTTTTAAAATAATTTGGATTATTATTGGCCCATGTGGCGTCGAGTTTTTTCCACGTGCCGTCCAGATAGATCAGATTCCACTGATGCCCTGCTCCCATGCTGTCGTCGCCGGATTTGCGTTTTACGTCCATGCCAAGGGAACGGCACAGGGCCGCGAACGTTTCGGCGAAATCGTTGCAGACGCCCCTGCGCTTTACCAGAAAATGCGAAGGCATGAATATTGAGTTCCAGGAAATATCCAAGTTGTCATATATTTTATTATGACTATTAAAGTTGATCAGCATTTTTCTTTACAACGCCCTGCATTTATGATATAATTCAATATATATATTAT
>MWBZ01000013.1 GCA_002069765.1 bacterium ADurb.Bin243 | reverse complement strand
CCACTCGCCGCTAAATATCGTAAGCCTGGCCCTTTCTTATCATGTAAGTTTTCTCGCGCGCGGCTTTGCAGGCGATATCACCCAGCTCGCAAGCCTTATAAAACAGGGAATCGAGCATAAAGGCTTTTCACTCATACACGTCGTTTCGCCCTGCGTAACGTACCGCGGCATGGAATATTTCAAGATGATGAAAGAAAAATGCGTGCCGCTGCCCGAAGGTTTTTATGATCCTACCGATAAAGTCGAAGCTTTTAAAGTGGCCGAAAACACCAAAAAGTTTTATACGGGCGTAATTTACAAAGAAAACAGGCCTACTTTTAACGATAACGTAACTTCAATAATACACAACGTGCAGAAAGACAAAAAATACGAAGTCGACGATATCCTCAACCAGTATTTAGCCCAGTAGCTATAACGTAAAAATATAAAGCCGGAATATAAAGCGGCCCCGGGATTTTTCCCGGGACCGCTTTTTTTATAGGTGCGAAAAATTAATAATTACGGGTTGTGAAAGCCTGATTTAGATATGCCGTTATTGCGCGTCGGCTTTTCTGGTAAGTTCAGTGATCAATATGTTGAGTTTTGAATATATTTCCTTTATTTCTTCGCACGTTAGCACTGAATTGTTTTTGCGCAGATTGATCATATCGTTTATGGAATCGTATGAAACGCCGAACTGGTCTTTTAAGTAGCCGAGGACCTCTGAAATTTTCGAAAGCTTTTTGCCGGATTTATATTCGACGAATAGTTTTATGGTTGAAAGAAGTTCTGGAATATACTTGATAAGCGCGTTATACATATTGAATTCGTCGGGGAACATATTTATGAAATCGGCGCGCAGTTTAAGCGAAAAATTCCTCAATTCCTGCTCGCAGTGAAGGCGTATGTTTTCGTCGGGGATCGAAAGGTCAGCCAGCAGGTCTTCGCCGGTTAACACCATATATCCGTTTTTGATTTCTAGGAATTTGATGGGAAAGACATCCGCCGAAAGGAGGATTTCTTCGAAAGTCATAATAAGAGGGACCAGCTTGAGTTCTGAAGCGGCCGTCTGCATGGGGACATGGAGCTTTTCAAGCAGCGCGATATTGGCTTCCGCCGGAATTATAAGCAAATCAAGGCTGGACACGCCTTCTTTGAAGTTATCCCCTAAAACGCTTCCGTACAAAACGAAACATCTGAAATCGTCTTCCTTAAGTATTTCATTTATTGTTTTGACGAGGTTTATAAGTTTTTCTTTATATTCTCCGCTCAGTTTTAACGAGTTGATTTTATCGGCATATACTGTATTCATATTAAAAATTCTCCCGGTTAGTTATTGATGCGCCCGCTTCTGTTGCGCATTATGGTCATGGCTTCCTCCGGTGTTACGACGCTGTTTTGTATTGCGTTGACGGGCATTCCGAGCGTGCTTTTGACCCCGCCGTAAGCGGAATCCATGAGGCGCGAGGAGCCTTCTTCCAGAACTACCTTGTTGAATAAGGCCGAAAGCGACGTATTGATGAAAAGCGACGCGAGATCGTCGCCTTCCAGAGCTTTGGATTCCGGCATGAGCTGCTTTTCTATGGTGGAGTTGACTTCGGTTTTATAATGCGAAATTATATCGTTTTCGATTTTTTTAGGGGCTTCCACTCCGATGAGCTTTTTGAACTGCTCTTTGAGGTCCATAGTGCCCTCGTCGTTGTAACGCATCTGGCTGAGCTGTTTAGAAGCGAGCTCCGCGTACATGACGCTGGTCCAGCTGTTGCCGTATTTGGAAAGCATCTGCTTTTCGGCGTTAGCGTAGATCTGATCGGACGCTTTTAATATCTGCGAGTCGCTGGCGCCGTTTGCGCGCATTTCGTTTATCTGGAGGTTGACGGCTTTCGCTTTATAAACCGAAGGCGATATTTTAGCGGCCTGAAATTCGATGGCGCGCATTTCCTGTGGAGTAAGTTCGTGACCGTTCTGGGCGAATTCGCGAAGCGCTTCCATGCTGTCTATTTTTTTGCCGTCTGCGCCTTTTATTAACCTCGCCTGGTCTATTTTTTGGTTTATAGCTTCGAGCTCGAGCCGCGATTTTTCGTATGCGATCCTGTTCTGGCCGGCGATCTCCGTTTTAGCTATCTGCGTAAGCTGATCGTCGCTCATATTCTTATACGTTTCGTTGGTTTCCCGCATTTTAAGTTTGAACGCTTTCAAGTAATTTTCCTGGCCCATGATGCGGGAGTATTCGAGGTTTCTTTCGAGTTGCTGGTCTTTGACGAAGTTCTGCTTAACCGTTTCCATCAGTTTAACGTTTTCGGGAAGCTTTTGCGCCTCGACCGCTCTTATTTCGAGCTTTGCGGCTTCGCGCTCCATTTTGGCCACCTGGTTGTTGAAAGCGCTTTTATCTTTAGCGTATTTGGCGATGTCGGTGTATTTTGACGGGTCGGGCTTCTGCGTTTCTTTTAAATTATCTATTTTCTGGCGCATATCGGCCGCTTCGCGCCACTCTTTTGACTGGGCGCGGTAGCGTTCTTGAACGGCCGCTTTTTCGCGCTGCGGCTGGTTTATGAGTTTCTCTTTGCCCAGCGATACGCCCAGCGATACGCTCTGCACGGCGAAGTTGACCACTCCCGCTTCGAGGCCTTTTTTCCAGGGGTTGATAGAGGCGTTAGCGGTTTGAAGGCGCTTTACTTCGTTGTCGTAATAGTAATAAGCCACGCTGCCCTGCGGGTATTTATCGCGTATGGCTGCGGTTTCTTTTTCTTTGTCGGTCAGGTAGTGCTTTTCAAGAGTGGCGCGGGCGCTGCCGTGTAAAAACGCGGTGGGGCTGGAAGTGATCCAGTTTGCGATAGCGCCTGCTTTGTCGGTCGTACCGAATAATTTGAGCGAGGCCATATTTACGGATTTATAATTGGCCGCCACGGCGGACATGGAAGTGCCGAGCGCGCCGGTTATGAACGATGAAAGCGCCGCGCGCTGAAGGTCTTTTTTAAAGTCGTCAGCGGAATAATCCTGGGCCTTCATTTCGTCTATCTCTGAAGATATTTGGGCCAGGCGGGCTTTTTCCGCGTCTGACAGAGGGGGCGAGCCGGGGCTCGAATGCCTGTCGAATATCTGCTGCGCCTCTTTCTGCAGGCCGCTTATTTTCTGGTCGTAATGAAAATAATGATCGGCCCATGCTTTTTTTACCAGGCCGCCGGCGCCCGCCGATATTCCCTGGCCGATGAACTGAACTGCCGCGCCCCTGATAGCGTTTTGTATTATGACTTTAGACGACGCCTGCCCGAAAGTGGAAGCGAGCCCGCCGGTGGCCATGGTGAAAGGCGCCAGGATTCCGTCGGTGACCGCGGCCACCGAAACGTCGCGCAATATTTCCATGGATGATTTCTTCTTTTCCCTGAAAGTGTTGGAGCGTTTTTCAAAAAGGTAGGTGATGGAACCGGATGTTACCGCGCCTATTGCTATGGCGCCGATTATAAGACCTGTTATAGGAAGCGCAGCAAGGGAAGCGAACGCGAGAACGGCGGCAGTGGGGATAATGGATTTTGCCAGCCCCCAGGCCACTTTTTCGAGCAGCGACATTTTTTTGCCGCCCGGCATTATATCGTCTTTTACTTTATCGACCACGCCGCCGGCGATTTCTCCGCCTTTTTCTATTACGCTGCCTGCGAGGCCGTCTATTGAAGGAGCGGCGGAAGCAGAACCTGATTGGGCGGCTTCGGCGCTCATCTGATCGTATTCGGCCTTCAGCCTGGCGTAATTATCGAAAGCTTCGCTGCCTTCAGGGGAATTTTCACGGCCTTCGCGCAGTAATTGCAGGTAGCGGTCGTATGCCGCGTTCATTTTAACGTTGACGTCGGTTATGGAGGCGCTCGAAGCGGCCGCGGAAGCGGCGGCGTTTTGAGAAGCCTGAAGGCTCTGGGCCATTATGGCGTCGATTCCGCATGAAGTTAAAAACGTCGTGATTAAAGTTAAGACCGCGAAAAAGCGGAACAGTCCCCTCAGCTTTTTGTTGCTGTAAAATTCTGACATTTTCATAATTTTACACCCTTTCTATAATTTTATTAATACCCTTATCAAAATTCGGCTGTTTTAAAGAAAGCTGAATAATCTTCATAACGCCTGACTGGCGATACAAACGATATGTTATACTAAAAACGGTAATATTTTGTTCCGTAAAAAGCTAATAAAGTTATATAATAATACTGTAAAATGCAGAATTTTTTTAATTATAAAATTAATCGGCTATAAGGCATCTTACCAAATATATTATAAATAATATTCTTAATTTAGTCAAGATTTACTTGCGGGCGCATGATGAATATTTTAAAAATTTCAAAAAAAATTTTACCACTTGATTATTTTATATATTTATATTAAGATAAAGCCGGCTGACATCAAAAAATATCAAAAGAGGAAACTAATGTTAGACAAAAAAAGAAATGACGATGATTGCCGTAAAGACCCCTGCTATTTAAACTGGTTGCTCGAAAATTCCGATTGCGAAACCAATAAGCAGGCAAAGCCCGATTATTTACAATTAAATTTTTTGGGCGCCGTGGCGCTGCTTTTAGCAGGCCTTATTTTATCGGCTTCGGCGGCGGTTTACGTTAAATCCGAAATCAACGCCGATGCCAGGCGGGAATTCGAATTTACCTGCAGTGAAATCAAACTTAACATAACGGAACGGCTCAAAGCGTGCGCGCAAATTCTTAGAAGCGGCGCCGCTTTATTCGATTCGTCGGAGGCGGTAACTCGTAAAGACTGGGAAAAATTTACTAACAGCCTTCAAATAGACCTTAATCTTCCTGGAATACAGGGAACGGGCTTTTCTATTTTGATTCCTCGCGGGCGGCTTCAGGGGCATGTGCAGGAAATCAGAAGCCAGGGCCATCCGGATTATCAGGTGAGGCCCGAATACGATCGCGAGGTTTATTCGTCCATTTTATATCTCGAGCCGTTTAACGAATCCAACCGGCGCGCTTTCGGATACGATATGTTTTCCGAGCCTGTCCGGCGTCAGGCCATGGAGCGCGCCAGGGATGAAAACGCGCCCGCGCTTTCCGGCAAAGTCGTTCTGGTACAGGAAACCGGCCGGGAAGTACAGGCCGGAACGCTTATGTATTATCCAATATACAGGCGCGGCGCCACGGTGGAAACGGCCGTTCAGCGCCGCGAAGCCATACTGGGCTGGATTTACAGCCCTTACAGGATGGGCGATCTTATGAGCGGTACGCTGCGAAGCTGGAGCGAAAAAAAAGACGACAGCCGCATAGGGCTTCGCATATACGACGGCGGCGAAATGACCGCGGAAAACATTCTTTACGACAGCCGCGCCGCGGCGGATAAAAAAGAAAATTCTTCTGAATTATTCGCTTACGTTACGTCCGTGGATTTTGCGGGACGCCGCTGGACGCTTAATTTCGTTCAATACGGAAAAATTTCTTCCGGCGGCTTATGGGCCGTTTCCGCCGGCGGAACAGTTATAAGCTTTCTGCTTTTCGGGCTGGCTCTTTCGCTTATCAGCACGCGCTCCAGGGCGCGGCAGATGGCCTGCCGGCTCACGTCGGAGCTCCGTGAAAGCGAGGCCATGAAGCGCTATCTGCTGGACTCGGCGGCCGAGGCCATATACGGGCTCGATAATAAAGGCATATGTATTTTCTGCAACGACGCGTGCCTTAAAATGCTCGGCTACTCGAGCGCCAAAGAGATCGTCGGTAAAAATGTCCATCAGCTGGTTCATTTTCAATATCCTGACGGAAGGCCTTATCCCGTTGAAGAATGCAAAATTTTTAAAGCGTTTAAAGACGGCAAAGGGACCCATGTCGCCGACGAAGTTCTGTGGCGTTCCGACGGCACGTGCTTTCCTGTGGAATACTGGTCTTACCCTCTTGTTCGCAACGGAGTTATCGAAGGAGCGGTCGTCACCTTTTTCGATATAACCGAACGCAAGCTCAACGAGGAAAAGCTCGCTCAGCTTACCAGCCGCCTTTCCCTGGCGGTCAAGGCGGGCGGGATCGGCATCTGGGATTACGACCTTAAAACAGGCTCCATTATGTGGGACGATCAGATGTTCGCGCTTTACGGGCTCGAAAAGGCCGCGTCAGCCTTCTCGCTCGAAACCTGGCTTGCCGGCGTGCATCATGAAGACCGTGAAAAATTTCAAAAAGACCATGAAATGGCGCTTCGGGGCGAAAAAGAATACGATACCGAATTCCGGATATCCGGACCGGACGGAACTTTTAGAAATATCAGGGCGATGGCGGTTGTTTTGCGCGATGAAGCCGGCAGCCCCGTTAGAATGGTCGGCACTAACTGGGACATTACGGTTATCAAGCAGGCCGAAGAAGACGCGCGCGCCGCTAATGCGGCCAAGTCTGAATTTCTTGCCAACATGAGCCATGAAATAAGAACCCCTCTGAACGGCATACTGGGATTCACCGATCTTTTATGCGAAACCGCCCTCGATGCGGCGCAGACCCAGTATGCCCGAAACGTCAACACTTCTGCCCATTCTTTGCTGGACATAATAAACAATATACTTGATTTTTCCAAGATCGAGGCAGGAAAGCTGGAGCTGGACGAAGTTAAAACCGATATTACCGAGCTGCTCGAGCAGACAGTCGATATCGTTAAATTCGGCGTGGCGCAAAAAAAACTCGAGCTTCTGCTCGACGTGCCGGAAAATATTCCGCGTTACGTGATTATCGATCCGGTAAGGATAAGACAAATACTTGTCAACCTCGCAAGCAACGCCGTAAAATTCACCGAAAAAGGCGAAATATCGATCGGCGTTAAATTCGAGCCGGCAGGAGAACCCGGCGCCGCCAGATACACATTTTACGTAAGGGACACCGGAATAGGAATAGCTAAAGCTGATCAGGGAAAACTTTTCAAGGCTTTCGCGCAGGCCGACGCTTCAATAACCCGTAAGTTCGGCGGAACGGGGCTCGGGCTGGTCATTTCAAATATGCTGGCTGAAAAAATGGGCGGCCGTATAGAAATGAAAAGCGAACGGGGCTCGGGCAGCGAATTTTATTTTTCCATAACAAGGCCTTTTGAAAATGAAGAGCGATCCGAATATGCGCAGATAGAAGGATTAAAAACCGCGCTGGTCGTTGATAATAATGAATCCGTCCGCGGCATGCTTAACCGTATGCTTAAAAGCTTTAATATCGAAGCCGTTTGCGTTGAAAACGGCCTTAAGGCGCTTGAAAAAATAGACAGGCCGGCCGCATTCGATCTAATATTAGCCGATTACGATATGCCCTACATGAACGGAATCGAAACTATTAAAAAAATTCGCGGCAATAAATATTTTTCATCCGATAAAACGCTTGAAATTTTGATGCACAGTTCGAGCGAAGACGTGGCGATCCATGAAGAATGCCTGCGCTTCGGGATACGCCATAAGATAGTCAAGCCGGTTAAGCGCGGCGAATTATATAAAATCATATCTTCTTTGAAAGATTCTTCTAATTTAGCCGGCGAATACGAAGTTTCTGAAAATTACGGCGCGCCTGCGCAAATAGTTGAAGCTGCAGGAGCGCTTCAAAAGAAGCTTCTCGTCGTGGACGATTCAAAAATGAATATGAATCTGGTTAAAGTTATAGTGGCGGCGGCTTTTCCGTCGGTTATGCTTATAGAAGCCGCGAGCGGCCTGGAAGCCGTAGCTAAATTTAAAGAGCATAGCCCCGACCTGGTTTTTATGGATATCCAGATGCCGGAGATGGACGGCTATACAGCCACGGCCGAAATAAGGCGCATAGAGTCCGAAAGCGGAGCGCATACTCCCGTAATAGCTTTGACCGCCGGCGTGGTCAAAGGCGAAAGAGAAAAATGCCTGGCCGCCGGAATGGACGATTATATGTCGAAGCCGATCGACGTCAAGCAGTTTAAAAACACTATTAAACAAATTCTTTACGACAACCGCAAGGCGGAGGAAGCGGGAATTTTAAAAACTATAGATACCGGCGGCCAGACGGTTGACGCCGAATCGTTCGATCTTAAGGTTTTCGCTTTTAACACCGACAGCAACAGAGTATTCATGGAAAGTTTCATTTCTACCTTCAACGAATATAACGAAAACAATATGGATGAAATACGTTCCGCGGTCAAAGACGGCGACGCTCAAAAGCTCAGGGCTTCGGCCCATAAGCTTAGAGGAACCATGGCCGTATTCGGGGCCAAGAAAGTGACGGAAATTTTAAACGCCCTCGAATCGATGGGCGAAAGCGGGAGCGCGGCGGGATCGGACGGACTTTTCGGCAAGCTCGAAATCGAACTGGCCGCATTTAAAAATGAATTAAAAAAATTAAAGTTATAAGCGCGGCGTGTTATGAAAATTATAATTGAAACTCAAAGACTTATAATGCGCGAACTGGAGCTATCCGACGCAGTAGAACTGGCGAAAGTGCTTTCGGATGAAATTTCCATGCGCCATTACCCCCATCCATTTTCAGAAGCGGAAGTCAGGCAATGGATAGAAAGAAATATCGGAAGGTATCGTGAATACGGTTTCGGGTTGTGGGCGCTGATAAGAAAACAGGATAATTTATTTATCGGCGATTGCGGGATAACCCTGCAGAATATCGACGGAGAAACTCTTCCGGAGATAGGATTTCATGTGATCGGCGAATACCGCGGAAACGGATACGCTACGGAAGCTGCGATAGCGTGCCGTGAATACGCCATAAATGCGCTCAAATACGGGGCAGTTTACTCTTATACCCGGGCGGAAAATTCGGCTTCGCGAAAAGTGGCGTTGAAAAGCGGCATGAAAGAAATTAAAAAATACTTAAAAGACGGCATAGAGCATGTAGTTTACCGATATGATGCTCTTTAATATGCGGGGCGCGCCGGACGCCGAAAACCCCTCATTTTTAATTGATATTGACAAATCTTCGGTTTTTGTGATATCATAGTCGAAAATTCGAGGTTCCTTTTATGTGCCGCCCGGTTTTCGGCGGCTTATAACGGCGCCGGTTAAAACGTTATCGCGGGTATAAGGTTGCCTGGACATCAGGGCAACCTTTTGTGATTAAATAACGCCGGCCTTTGTAAAACGGCAAAAAATTATAATATAATTAACTAACGAGGTGTAAGATGAATTTCCAGCAGATAATACTGGCCCTGCAAAACTACTGGTCGCGCCAGAAGTGCGCTATCGTGCAGCCTTACGATATAGAAAAAGGCGCGGGCACTTTCAATCCGGCGACTTTTTTAAGGTCGCTCGGGCCCGAGCCCTGGAACGCGGCGTATGTCGAACCATGCCGCAGGCCCACCGACGGGCGCTACGGAGAAAACCCCAACCGCGTTCAGCATTACTTCCAGTTTCAGGTAGTAATGAAACCCGCCCCTGAAAATATACAGGAACTTTATCTTACCAGCCTCGAAGAGCTCGGCATCAACCGTAACGACCACGACATCCGTTTCGTCGAAGACGATTGGGAATCGCCGACTCTCGGCGCATGGGGGCTGGGCTGGGAAGTCTGGCTCAACGGCATGGAAGTCACTCAATTCACTTATTTTCAGCAGATAGGCGGAATCGACCTCAACCCGGTCACTGTCGAAATCACCTACGGCATCGAACGCCTTGCGACGTACATACAAAAAAAGGATTCCATATTCGATATCGAATGGGTGGACGGAATCACCTACGGCGAAATATACCACCAGAACGAATTCGAACAGTCGCGCCACAATTTTGAAATGGCCGATACCGATATGCTCTTCACGCTTTTCAACACTTATGAAAAAGAGGCGAAAAGGCTTATAGATAACAATCTTGTCCTGCCCGGGTACGATTACATTATGAAGTGCTCGCATTCGTTCAATCTGCTCGACGCGCGGGGCGCGATTTCGGTCACCGAGCGCGTAAAATATATAGGCCGGATCAGAGATATGGCTAAAAGCGTCGCCAGCGGATATCTGGCGAAACGCGAAGAATTGAATTTCCCTTTGCTGAAGGAGAGAAACTAAAAGATGAAAAAAGATTTTATAGTTGAAATCGGCGTCGAAGAAATACCGGCCGGATTTATCGAGCCAGCCATAGACAGCCTGCATAATATTATCACCGAAAAACTGCGCTCGTCGAATATAGGTTATGAAAAATCATATTTTTATTCCACGCCGCGCCGCCTTACCGTTTACGTTACCGGCGTCGAGCAGACACAGAAAGACCAGTTCGAAGAGGTAAAAGGCCCGCCCAAGAAAATAGCTTTTTCCGATATCGGGCGCCCTACCCAGGCTGCTATAGGCTTTATCGAAAGCAATAACGCCAGAATGGAAGACGTCACTTTCAAAGCCACTCCCAAAGGCGAATACCTGTATCTCAATAAAGTCATTAAAGGCGTAAGCAGCGCTGAGCTGCTGCCGGGAATCGTAACGTCGTCGCTTGCCGCCCTGAATTTTCCAAAATCCATGAAATGGGACGTCAGCCAGCTTAAATTCGCCCGTCCGGTGAGATGGATTCTCTGCCTTTTCGGCTCCGACGTGGTTAAATTGAATTTCGCCGGCGTGGAGTCTTCAAATAAAACTTTCAGCATCAGGCGCATGAACGCTTCCGCGGAAGCGGCTTCTCCGGCGGCTTATTTTGACGTGGTAAAAAAGCTCGGAGTTACGATAGATTTGAGCGAGCGCTGCAACTCCATAATATCCAGCCTCAATCAGATAGCTGAAAAACACGGCTTAAAAACCATCAAAGACGAAGCGCTTGTGCGCGAAGTGGCAAACCTTACCGAATCGCCTTATGCGATTTTATGCGATTTCGACGCGAATTTCCTTAAAATACCCGAAAAGCTTCTTACTTCGACGATGATAAAAAAACAGCGCTACTTCCCGCTTTACGATTCGCAGTCCAAACTGACCAATAAATTCGTCGTATTCTCCAACGGCGTTCCGGCGCTTGCCGACGAAGTGAAGTACGGAAACCAGAAGGTCATAACGGCGAGGTTCGCCGACGCGGAGTTTTACTATAAAGAAGACGCCAAAACGACGCTCGTTCAAAAAGCCGATAAATTAAAGAACGTAGTTTTTCAGCAGAAACTCGGCACCGTTTATCAGAAAGCTTGCCGCGTGGCTTCGCTGGCTAAGTATTTATACAACGGCCTCATTTTAAAAGCCGCTCCGTCTGACGAGCATAAAAAATCCAAGCTCGAAAAAATCGAGCAGTGCGCTTTACTATGTAAAGCCGATCTCACCTCCGAAGTCGTTAAAGAATTCACCGAGCTTCAGGGTTATGCCGGAATGGTTTACGCCAGAAACGAAGGCCTTCCCGAAGAAATCGCCACGGGCATTTATGAGCACTACAAACCCTGCTTCAAAGGCGACACGCTTCCTTCCAATATAGAAGGCCAGCTGGTGGCTATCGCAGATAAAATGGACACTATCGCCGGATGCTTCGCCATTAAGATGATACCGACCGGATCGGGCGATCCGTACGCTCTTCGCCGCGCGGCGCTCGGCATAGTCGAAATAGCTATCAATTCGTCGCTGTCATTCGATTTTGCCGCCTTCGCCAGATTCGCCCTGGAGCTTTATCCTGAAACTCTGCGCGCGGCCGAACAGTGCGACGTAAATAAAACCGCTTCTGAAATATCCAATTTCCTCAAGCAGCGTTTCGAAACCAAGCTCAAAGAAATCAATATCCGCTACGATGTTATAAACGCGGTTCTGTGGAACGGCGTGGACAATATTTATGAAGATTACCGCAAGGCCATGAGCCTTTCGAAGGCGAGAGGCGAAAAAGAATTTATTTCGCTCGCCCTTCCATTCAAGCGCGCCGTCAATATAACTAAAAACATAGACTCCGTTCCGGCCGTCAATCCGGCGCTTTTTGCCGTAGACGCCGAAAAGGAGCTTTACGCCGGATATCTGAAAGTCAACGCCGCGGCCGGCGCCGCCATAGACGCCAACGATTATTCGCTGGCGTTCAAGAAATTGAGCGAATTAAACGAGCCTATCGATAAATTTTTCGCCGGCGTTATGGTAATGGATAAAAACGAAGAGCTGAAAAACAACCGTATCGCGTTGCTGTGCGCCATAAAAAGCCTGTTTTTAAGGCTCGCGGATATTTCACAGCTTGTAATAGAAGAATAAACGGAGCGTGAAATGAGCGACAACGATATTTTAAAGGCGTTGAGCCAGAAACTCAACGAATTAAAGCAGGAGCTTTCCGAAACGCTGGCTTCGCCCGAAGACGGCGACGCGCTTTTGAAAAACGCGCAGGAAGACCAGGAAAAAAAGTATCAGATCCCTTCCGCGCTTCCGGTGCTTCCGATAAGAGAGATACTGGTTTTTCCTTATATGGTAGTGCCCCTGCTTATAGGGCGCGAACTGTCGATTAAGTCGGTGGAAGAAGCCATGGCGGGCGGCCGAAAGATATTGCTGGCCACCCAGAAAGACGCCAGAAACGAAAATCCCGGCGAGGCCGATATCTGCGAATACGGCATAGCGGCTGAAATACTCCAGCTTTTAAAGCTGCCCGACGGCACCGTAAAGGTGCTCGTAGAAGGCCTCCGGCGCGTTAGAATAAAAGGGGTAGTTTGCGAAAACGCCCATATAAAAAGCGCGTCTATCGAAACGGTCGAGGAAATATCGAGCGAAACCCCCGAATTCGAAGCTCTGAAACGCTCGGTAGTAGAACAATTTGAAAAATACGTCAAGCTCAACCGCAAGATCCCGGTAGAGATAATGATGGTGATTTCAAACACCGACGACGCCTCCAGGCTTGCCGATATTATCACCGCGCATCTTACGATCAATATCAACACCAAGCAGAGCATAATCGAAGCCATCGACGTGCAGAAGCGTTTCAACATACTGCTCAAGATAATAAGCAAGGAAGTCGAAATCCTCACGCTCGAAAAAAAGATAAGAAGCCGCGTGCACGAACAGCTTGAAAAAACCCAGAAAGAATATTACCTGCGCGAACAGATAAAGGTGCTTCAAAAAGAGCTCGGCGAAGACGAAAGCCTTTCTGGCGAAGCCGACGAATACCGCAGGAAGCTGAAAAAAATTAAAATGCCGCAGGAGTGCGTCGAAAAGATCGAAAAAGAGATAGCGCGCCTGGCAAAAATGCATCCGATGTCGGCCGAAACTTCGGTGATGAGAACTTATCTCGACTGGGTGATAGAGCTTCCCTGGACGGGCGAAACAAAAGACAATTCAGATCTGAAAAAGTCCGAAAAAATACTCGAGGAAGACCATTACGGCCTTGAAAAAGTAAAGGAGCGCATCCTCGAATTTCTCGCGGTTAAAAAACTGGCCGGCGAAAAGATGAAATGCCCTATATTATGCCTGGTAGGCCCTCCCGGCGTGGGAAAGACCTCTCTTGGAAGGTCCATAGCCCGGGCGCTCGACCGCAAATTCGTCAGGATATCGCTCGGCGGCATGCGCGACGAAGCCGAAATACGCGGCCACAGGCGCACATACGTAGGCGCGCTTCCCGGCAAGATCATGCAGCATATACATAATTCTAAAACTAAAAATCCGGTTTTCCTGCTGGATGAAATAGACAAGCTCGCCAGCGATTTCCGCGGCGACCCGGCTTCGGCGCTTCTCGAAACGCTCGATCCGGAGCAGAATTCTTCGTTCACCGACCATTACATAAACCTTCCTTTCGATTTGAGCAAGGTTTTCTTTATAACCACGGCCAATCTTGCGCACAGCATACCCGGGCCGCTGCTCGACCGCATGGAAGTCATAAGGCTTTCCGGCTATACCGAAGAGGAAAAGCTGAACATAGCCCAAAAATATTTAGTGCCGAAACAGGTTAGCGAAACGGGGCTTTCGGATTTCGCGCCAGAATTCGGCGACGATTCGATACGCCATGTCATCCGCTATTATACGCGAGAAGCCGGCGTGCGCAATCTCGAGCGCGAAATAGGCTCTATTTTAAGAAAATACGCTCGCGCGATCGCGGCCGGCAAAAAGCCTAAATCCAGAACGATAACTACCGCCGACGTTGAAACGCATCTTGGCGCTAAAAAATTCAAGTACGGGGAAAAAGACCTTTCCGACTCTGTGGGAGTGGTAAACGGTTTGGCGTGGAGCGAAGCGGGAGGTTCCGTATTAAAGATAGAATCAGCCATGATGGAAGGAAAAGGCGTTCTCAACCTCACCGGACAGCTGGGCGGGGTTATGCAGGAAAGCGCCAAGGCGGCCTTCGCGTACATAAAATCCAACGCGAAAAAGCTCGGCGTCAGCCCGTCTGTCTTTAAAAAGTGCGATTTTCACGTACACGTGCCCGAAGGCGCCACTCCCAAAGACGGCCCTTCCGCCGGCATAGCGCTTTGCGCTTCGCTGGTATCGCTTTTATCGGATAAAAAGGCCCGCGGCGACGTGGCGATGACCGGAGAAATCACACTTACCGGAAATGTGCTTCCCATAGGCGGCGTCAAAGAAAAAGTCCTTGCGGCGGCCGCTTCCGGAATTACCACGGTCGTTCTGCCCGACGAAAACCGCAAAGACCTCGAAGAGATACCCAAGCCCGTGCTTAAAAAATTGAAAGTCAAATTCGTTAAAAATATAGGCGAAGTGCTTAAAATATTGATTAAGTAATGCGCCCGGTTAAAATTTATATGTAAAAGAAGGTATGAAAATGAGCTCTAAGATAGAACATTTAAAGTGCGTTCTCTGCGGCCGGCGTTTTGAGCCGGGCGAGGTTATGTACACCTGTCCCGACTGCGGCCCTTTCGGCCTGCTCAACGTTATCTATAAATATAACGATATAAAGAAGAATTTCGAAAAAAAGCTTTCTAAGCCTCCGGCTTTGAATGAAAACAATATCTGGCGCTACATGGACATTCTTCCCGTGGAAGAAAGCACGCCCAGGACAAATCTTCGCGTGGGAATGACGCCTTATTACAGGCCTGAAAGGCTCGCTAAATTTCTCGGCCACGAAAAGCTCTTCGTTAAAGACGATGGCCAGAACCCCACGGCGTCCTTCAAAGACCGCGCTTCGGCCGTCGGCGTGGCTAAAGCTTTCGAATTAAAAAAAGATATAATCACCTGCGCTTCTACGGGCAATGCGGCGTCGTCGCTGGCTGGAATTTGCGCTTCCATGGGCCTTAAATCTTATATTTTCGTCCCTAAAACTGCGCCCATAGCTAAAATAGCCCAGCTATTACTTTTCGGCGCAAACGTATTCATGGTAGACGGCAACTACGACCAGGCTTTCGACCTTTGCATGCAGGCTTCCGAAGAATTCGGCTGGTATAACAGAAATACCGGTTATAACCCCTATCTGCTCGAAGGCAAAAAAACCTGCGCGCTCGAAATTTATGAACAGTCCCGCGGCGAAATGCCGGATTACGTTTTCGTGTCCGTGGGCGACGGATGTATCATAGGCGGCATTTATAAAGGCTTTTACGATTTGATGAACCTGGGCCTTATAGAAAAAGCGCCGAAACTCATAGGCGTTCAGGCCGAGGGCTCAAATCCTTTCGTGCGAGCCTTCCGCGATAACAAAAGCCGCAAACTCGTAGATATGACGCCCGAAACGGTCGCTGATTCTATATCGGTAGGAATCCCCCGCGCTTCGCATCAGGGCTTGAACGCGGTTTACTCCACCGAAGGCGAACTCATAGACGTTACCGACACCGAAATACTCGACGCGCTCAAAACTCTGCCCCGCTATGCGGGCGTTTTTGGCGAGCCAGCGGGAGTCACATCGCTCGCCGGCTTCATAAAGATGAAAAAAGCCGGAAAGATACCTGAAAAAGCTTCCTGCGCCGTCGTGATTACCGGAAACGGCCTCAAGGACATCAATACGGCCATTTCATGCGTAAAGCAGGCGCCGGTTATAGAGCCGACTCTCAAGGCCGTAAAGGCGGCTTTGAAACTCTAAAGGTGGCAATTAACAAAGGCGTCCGGCCTGCGACAAATCGTTTTAAAACTTGAATTTATAGAGAGGAAGGGCTGCCGGCCTTTCCTTTCACTTATTTAAAAATGAAATTTATACTTCACCGTTGAAAGGCGGCAGTAATGAAAGTAAAACAAATTGCGCAGGCGGGAATGTTTACCGCGCTCGTAGCCGTAGTCACTAAAATCGCTCAGGTGCCTACGCCGCTCACTCAGGGTTATATTAATCTCGGCGACATTTTCGTTATTTTTGGCGGGTTTTATACCGGCCGCGGCTGCGGTTTTTTTATTGGCGGAGTCGGTTCCGCACTGGCCGATATTCTCAGCGGATATCCGTTTTATTATGTTACTTTTCTGGTAAAAGGTCTGGAAGGATATGCAGCCGGGCTTCCTCCGTTCGCGTATAAGCCCGACCTTCCTAAAGCGGCCAACGGGCTGCGCCTCCTTTACGGCGCGCTTATAGCCGCCGCTATTATGGTTTGCGGCTATTTTTTGCTGCATATAACCGTATTCAACAGCGTGAAGGCGTTTTCCTCCCTCGGCCCCAACGTCGTTCAGGGCGCGGCAGGAGTCGCAGGCGCGCTACTTGTTTTCAATAAAACGGTGAATAAAAAAATATATTAGGAAAAATATCAATGGAAATAGACCATTCAACAGGCCGGTTTATAAATAGCGTTGCTTCTTCGCGGATATTCGCTCTGGTTCTGGCCGCCGGCGAAAGCAGCCGCATGGGAACGCCCAAGCAGCTTCTCGAATACCGCGGAGTCAGTTTTTTATGCCGCGCGATAGAAGGCTTCATTCATGCCGGAGCAGATGATATAGTCGTCGTTTGCGGCCACGAATTCGATATTATGAAAGATCATATCTTAAATTCAAAATTTTCCATAAGCGCCGATGAATTTACAAAAAAAGTTTTAATAGCCCGTAATCCGGATTATAAAAAGGGCCAGCTGTCTTCGATAAAAGCCGGTCTTAAAGCGTTCGGGGAAAAAAAAGCGGTTGATTTTTACAGAGGGTTTATGATACAATTAATCGACCGTCCGTTAGTGCGTTATGAAACATTTAAGAATTTAAAAGACCGGTTCATTAAAAACGACTGCCCGATACTGCTGCCTTCATATAATTTGAAAAGAGGCCATCCGGCGTGCTTTTCATCTGAATTTGCCGGCGAAATACTTTCTCTGGGCGATGACGACTCGCTTAAATCTATACTTAAGAGGCATGAAAACCGGATAAAATATTTAGAAACTGACGACGAAGGTATTTTAAAAAATATCGACACGCCTTTGGAATTCGAAAAAATAAAAGGAGTCAGAGATGTTGACTAAAAAGCAGAACCTTTACTCGGTGGTAGGTAAAAAAGTTAACAGGGTCGACGCGTATGAAAAAATCGTCGGCGGCGCCAGATACGTTGATGACCTGGCTTTCGAAGATATGCTTTTCGCTAAAATGGTATGCTCGACTATCCCTTCGGGCAGAATTAAAAAAATCGATAAAAGCCGCGCGCTTAAATTAAAAGGCGTAGCCGGAGTTTTTACGGCCGAAGACATAACCGGCCTCAATAAAATCGGCTGCGTCGTCGACGATCAGCCGCTGCTGGCAAAAGAAACCGTAAGATTCGCCGGAGAGCCCTTCGCCGTCGTAGCCGCCGAAACCCGCGAAATAGCCGAAGAGGCGGCGGGCCTTATAGACATAGAATACGAACCCCTCGAGCCTGTTTTAACGGTCGACGAATCCGTTTCCGAAAAAATAAAAGTGCATCCAAAAGGCAATGTGGTATGCCATTACAAAGTCAGGAAAGGCGATAACATAGACGAAGCCTTCAATAAATCTTTTAAAGTATATGAAAAAACCTTCACTATAAATTACCAGGAACATTTATACCTTGAAACGCAGGGCTGCGTAGCTTTGCCCGAAAACGAAGGCATAACCGTTTACGGAAGCTTTCAGTGCCCGTTTTATGTCCAGGGCGCCGTTGCAACTGCGCTCGGCCTTCCGCTCGCGAAAGTGCGCATTTTGCAATGCGTAGTCGGCGGCGGCTTTGGCGGAAAAGAGGACGTTCCGTCGGAATATGCGGCTAAAGCTGCTCTTCTGGCTTATGTTCTTAAAAAGCCCGTCAAACTGATACTCGACAGGGCGCAGGATTTGATGGTATCTTCGAAGCGCCATCCGATGAAAATGGAATATAAAGTCGGGGTCACTAAAAAGGGCAAGATGAACGCTCTTAAAGTAAGGGTCCTAGCGGATTCAGGCGCTTATACCACGCTTTCTACGGTAGTTCTGTTCAGAAGCTCCGTTCATTTCGGCGGCCCTTACGTCATACCGCACGTTTCGGGAGACATAATCGGGCTTTACACCAACCGCGTTCCATGCGGCGCATACCGCGGGTTCGGAACGCCGCAGGTAATTTACGCCATGGAATCCATGATAAATATAATATGCAACGATATGGGCTGGGACCCGTTCGAATTCCGCAAAAACAACGCTCTTAAAAAAGGCGCGTCTTCGATAACGTCGCATAAAATAAAAGAATCTTGCGGCCTTATAGAAACCATAGACAAAGCCCGCAAAGAAAGCGAATACGACAAGCGCAAAAAAGAATTCGATAAATGGAACGCCGATAAGAGCAAACGCACGCTTAAAGGGCTGGGGGTTTCCTCTATTTTTTACGGAATGAATCTCGGCGCCAAAGGCTGGTTTTACGATAAAGCCGGCTCGCACATACAAATCTGCCGCGACGGCTCGGTCACTTTGTGCGTGGGTAACGTCGAAATGGGCCAGGGCGCCAAAACCGTTCTAGCGCAGATAGCGTCAGAGGCTCTGGGCTGCGAAATCAGCGCCATCAATTTCACCAACGTCGATACCAATATCGTTCCTGATTCCGGTCCGACGGTGGCTTCGCGCACGACCGTTATGAGCGGAAACGCCCTTCTGGACGCGGCCAATAAGCTGCGCAAAAAACTCGTCGCGGCGGCCGCCGAATCGCTTAAAATAAAGCCCGGCCAGGTCATGGCGAAGCTCGGAAAATACTATAATATAAAAGATTCCCATCAGTTCGTATCATTCAAAGATCTTGCAGGTAAATGTTATTTAGACAACGTCGGCCTTTCGGAAATGGGCTATTACGTTTCGCCGAAGGTAGAATACGACCTGCAGTCGGGCCAGGGCGAGCCTTATTACGTTTATTCATACGCCACGGCCGTTACAGAAGTTGAAGTAGATAAAAAAACAGGAGAGGTCCGCGTCAATAAAATGACCTGCGCGCATGATATCGGGCGCGTCATAAACCCGATGCTCGCCTCCGCCCAGGTGGAAGGCGGCGTGGCGCAGGGCGTCGGTTACGCTATAATGGAAAACATGGTTTCCGAAAAGGGCCATATAAAAACTCTCGGATTATCCACTTACGTAATCCCCACCACTAAAGACTGCCCGGAAGTGAAATCGGTTTTTGTCGAAGATAAATCCAAAGACGGCCCTTATGGAGCGAAAGGCCTCGGCGAGCCGTCGCTTATGCCTGTGGTGGCGTCGGTAGTGAATGCCGTATCGAACGCCGCCGGCCATCAATTCGAACACGTTCCGGTCCTGCCCGAACGCATATGGGAAGTGCTCAACGAAAAAAACTCTTCCGAAGACGAAAGCGAGGTTAAATAATGCCCAACAGGAATTTTACCGCTGAAAATCTGCAATTGAAGGATAATATAGATATCTGCTTCAAGTTGAATTCGCGCGATGTAAAAATAAAAGTGCCCTGCACATATACTCTGCTCGATATTTTAAGATACGAGCTCAAGCATACAGGCACTAAAGAAGGGTGCGGTATGGGCGAATGCGGCGCCTGCACGGTAATAATGGACGGAGGCATCGTCAACGCATGCCTGGTTCTTGCCACGGCGGTTTCGGGCCGCGATATATGGACGATCGAAGGCGTGAGCGCTAAAGAAGACGCAAAACCCATAATAGACGCATTTGTAGCTAAAACTGCCACTCAGTGCGGTTTCTGCACGCCGGGCATGATCATGGCCAGCTACTACCTGCTGTCTAAATATAAAGATCCTACCGACGAGCAGATCCTGGAAGGATTATCGGGCAATCTTTGCAGATGCACCGGATACGCTAAAATTGTCGAAGCCGTAAAAGCGGCTGCCAGAGAACTTAACGGCGCTAAAAAGGAGGCCCGCGATGCTTAGAAATTTTAAAGTATTGATGCCAGCTTCTCTGAATGAAGCTCTTTATGTGATCAATAACATAGACCGGCCCTTCCGCTTTCTTGCCGGAGGCACCGACGTTCTGGTAAGGCTTAAGGATAATCCGTCCTATGCGCAGGCGCTTATAGATATATCTAAAATCGGCGAGCTGGCTAAAATCGAAGAGCATAAAAGCACTTTCGTGATAGGCTCCGGCGTCCGCCATGAAGCACTTCTGGCTTACGCCCCGTTTATCGAAAATTATAACGGCCTTATAGAAGCGGTTTCGGCTATCGGTTCGCCGCAGATCAGAGCGCTTGCCACCGTCGGCGGCAATATAGGCAACGCTTCGCCGGCCGGCGACAGCATCGGGCCTCTTATGGCTTTTGACGCAGAGGTAGAGCTCAGATCTCAGGATACGAACAGAATCGTAAAACTCGAAGATTTTTTCACGGGCCCCGGAAAAACGGTTTTAAAACATAATGAAATTATAACTAAAATTATACTGCCGAAATCGGACTCGCTTAAATCGGGCTGGAAACGCCTTGGGCAGAGGCGCGCGGTCGCCATATCCAAGGTTTCCGTCACGCTCGCGCTCGGCTTCGCAAAGCATTCCAACGGTTCCGACAGGGTTAACGACGTGAGGATCGCCCTAGGCGCGGTCGCGCCTACCGTAATACGCGCGCGCAAGGCCGAAAAGTTTTTGCTCGAAAATCAGACGCTCACTAAGGCCGTCGTAAAAGAAGCCTGCAGGCTTGTCGCTAAAGAAGCACGTCCCATAACCGACATTCGTTCCAACACCGAATATCGCAGCGAAATGTGCGGCGTTCTTCTCGGCGATCTTATCGAAAAGCTCGCGTGCGCGCGCTGATAAGCTTAAATGCCGCCGGAGGCGGCTAAATGAAAATGAAAGCAGGATAGAATATTGGATACGATTTATGAAAGCGCTCTTAAATTGGGCCGCGCCGGAAAGCCTTTTGTCATAGTTACTATAACGGCCAGCGACGGTTCCACGCCCCGTAAAATAGGCGCCAAGATGATAGTGCTCGAAAATGGCGATATCATAGGAACTATCGGCGGAGGCCCTCTTGAACATAAGTGCGCGGCGATAGCCGTAGAAACTTTGGGCGATCAAAAGTGCCGTAAAGTCGGTTTCGAGTTGAGCGAACTTGCTCTTACCTGCGGCGGCAGTGTGGAAGTGTTTTTCGAACCGCACCCGTCGCGCGACAGAGCCGTTATTTTCGGCGGCGGCCACATCGCCTATCAGCTGGTGCCGCTTTTAAACTCTATCGGATTCAGGACCGCGATCGTCGAAGACCGCTCGGAATATCTGCAGCGCGACAGATACGCCGATTGCGAAAAAATATTGACGCCGGGCTACGGAATCGAGGAACTTGAAAAGAGTTGCTCTGAAATTGATTTGAAAGATTCGGATTACGTTGTAATCATAACCCGCGGCCATGAACTTTCCGACGGCAAAGTGCTGGACTATTTAATCGGACTGCCGTTTAATTTTAAATATGCGGGTATGATAGGATCTAAAAATAAAGTATTCGAGTGCATGAAAGGCCTCGTGGATAAGGGCTGCCCAAAAGATAAACTGGCCCGGGTTTTTGCGCCGGTGGGCCTGGATATCGGCGGGGAAACTCCGGCTGAAATAGCGGTTTCAATAGCGGCTCAGATGCTCGCGGTAAAATACTCGAAAGATGGAAAGCATGTCAAAGACAAAAAGGGTTATTTTAATAATTAACTCGAATAAAATAGATAAATTCGCTTATCTCAACGAAATAATATCGCTTTTGAATAAAAACGAATGCGATATCTATACTACTTCTGAAACTTATAATATTTTAAACCTTCGTAAAAAAATTGATCTTTCTCTTATAAAAATTATCGATATCGATTGCCTCGACTGCGATTTGAAATTCGATCTCGCGCTCACGCTCGGCGGCGACGGCACCATCCTTTCTACCGCCCGCCTTTTCGCCAGGCATAAAACGCCCATATTAGGAATAAATCTGGGCAATTTAGGATTTCTCGCCGAGGTGATGCCCGACGATTACGCGAGTTCCATCGAGCGCATTTTCGGCGACAAGGATTACGAAATAGAAAAAAGGCTTATGATAAAATGCACGGTAGAGCGAAATCAGAAAAAGCAAATGACTTTTTACGCTTTAAACGATATCGTCATGCACAGGCGCTCTTCTTCAAAAATGTCGGTGCTTGAGGCTTATATCGATAATAAATTCGTGGATAAATATCACGGCGACGGGCTTATAATATCTACTCCCACAGGCTCTACGGCTTATTCGCTTTCATGCGGAGGCCCCATTTTATCTCCCGACCTCGACGCTTTTGTTATAACTCCGATTTGCGCTTTTACGCTTTCATCCCGTTCTTTGATAGTTTCGGACAAAGCGAAAATAAAAATAGTCAACCGTTCGGAGGGACAGACTCTTCTTTCTACCGATAACCAGGAATTTTTCAAGCTTATGAAAGACGACAAAGTCCTTATGTCCAGGGCCGAATTTTCGGCAAGGCTCGTCAAATTCAGCGAAAACAACTTTTTCGATATTTTAAGGACCAAGCTCAGCTGGGGAAATTTTAAGAAATCTTGAACGAACAATAAAAAAATAATAATTGACATTTAACTGAAAAATAATTATACTATTTTTAATTTTGAAAAGTAGATGGTATTATTGAACGATAATTCTATCGGCTCCGTTAATTGCGACGTTTCGGTAGCCGAACAAATAAATAAGCTCACAAAAGAGCTCGAGGCCGCGCGCAAGGAATCCGGCGCGCTAATGAACGCGTGCGCGCTTTTAAACACCACCCTCGATCTTCAAAAGCTGCTTGAAATTATCCTGCAGCAGTCCGCCGTCCTCACTTCGGCCGAAGCCTCTTCGCTGGCGCTTATTGACCAGAAAACCGACGAACTCTGCTTCGAAGTGGTAGTGGGCGAAAAGAAAGATATTTTAAAAGAAATAAGGCTTCCCAAAGGAACTGGAATTATAGGCTGGGTGTCGCTTAAAGGCGAGCCTCTTTTAATAGAAGACGTGTCGAAAGACAGCCGCTTTTATCAAAAAGTCGATGAAAAGTCCCAATTCAAAACGACTTCAATATTATGCGTTCCTCTTAAAACAAAAGACGGCACCATAGGCGCTCTCGAAGTTTTAAACAAAGTCGAGGGCGAAAAATTCGATTCTAACGACCAGAGCCTGCTTATGGCCCTTGCGAGCCAGGCAGCCATGGCCATCGAAAACGCGCGCCTTTATAAAAGCGTCCTGGAAGAGCGAAATAAAATCGTATCTATCGTCAATTCCATGGGCGACGGCATAATCGTCACCAATGAAAATTTCGATATAGTGCTTACCAATCCGGCTTCCGAAGCTGCTTTTGGCGATAAGGCGTCCAGCTTCGAAGACGTGTTCAAGCTTAAAATAATACTATCGGAGCTCTCGCAGCTCAAGTCGGACACCACTTTCGATCTCGTGCTCATGAAGCCTGAAAACACCATTCTTTCAAATAAAATGACGGTCCTGCGCGGCGCCGACAACGAAATTACCGGTTCCATAGTTTCCATGAGAAATATAACCGATTTAAAGCACCGCGAAAATATCCGCGCGCAGTTCACCAGCATGATGAATTACAAGATTTCCGATCAGATCCAGAGGCTTCGCGAAAGCCTTAAAAATAACGAAATATCGAGTGACGGCGTGAAATGCATCGCCGAGTCCATAGAAGAAAAAGTCAATAAGCTGATCCAGTTTTCCGAAATGGAATCAGGCCCGCTCCGCCTCGATCGTTCGCTCGGCTCCATAGGGCCGGTTATAGATTCCGCGCTCGAGAGCGTCCGCGACAAGTATGCTTTCAAGCGTATAAAATTAAATACCGTTTGTGAAAGCGACGTTTACGGCATGGACGTCGAAGTGGACCGCGACCGCATTAAAACTATTTTATGCCTGCTTTTAAACAACTGCATAAAATACGTTTCGAGCGAAGGCCGCGTCGACGTTAAAATCGCCAATGTTTCAGAAATGCTTGAAATCACCGTAAAGGACGACGGAATAGGCATCAAGGAAGAAGTCCTGCCAAAGCTGCTCGACAAGCAATATCATCTCGAAAACGTATTGAACTCCAGCGAAGCGTCTCTCAGCCTGGCTTATATCAAGCATGTAGTCGAGGCGCACGGCGGAACCATAAAAATAAATTCCGAAGTCGGAAAGGGCACCGAAGTTATTATAACCATGCCCAAATTTATTCATTAAAACCATAGCGGTTTTTATCGATGCGCGCCTGGCGCGAGGATGAGGTAGATGCAATTGGAACAAAGCCCTGTAAAAAGGCAGATACATGAATTAAAAGTGGCCGCCACTTTGAAACATATCGAAAAGGTGAAGCAGTTCGTGGTAAGCATAGCCGAAAAGCTCGAATTTTCGCCGATCGAAATGTTTCAGATAGAGCTCGTCGTCGATGAAGCTTATGCCAACGCGGCAGATCACGGCTCCGAATGCAGCCGCGAAAAAGAAGTCCATATCAAATGCATCATAGAAGGCGAAAAGCTGATCATAATAATAAAAGATTTTGGCGGAAAGCCTTTTAACCCTGATTTCTTCGAGCGCATAGCCGACAAGAAAACATGGGGCGTCGGCGGGCGCGGCATTAAAATCATTAAAGAAATAATGGACGAAGTCATGTATTTTTTTGTGACCGGCCAGAGCACCACTTTATATATGGTCAAGCAGAAACGCGCCGAGGGAGAAGAAGGCGCCGGCTCTTCGCCTTCCCCCGTCATCGCGCTGCCGTTCTCGCTCGACGATATACCTCCGATCCCGACTTAAAAATTAATTTTTCATAAATTATAAAATTTTATATTAAAAAAACGGAATGAACCTTTAAAGGCTTATTCCGTTTTTTTTATATACCAATAAAATAGGTGATTATGAGCTGCCGGCTTATTTTTTAACGGCCGGCATTTTAGGAAGCGTTATTACGATGCCTTTTCTGGCTTCGGCGTAAGATTTGGTGCCCGTGGTGTCTTTGCCGTAGAAGTCGTCGTATGCGAATCCGTAAACCCTGTTTCCGATAGCTTTTTGATGGAGAATCTGAGCGTAAACATTGAACCGCCCGGCGTTTATAGTGTTGTCCGTATAAAAGTTCTTGCTCATATCGCTCTGGCCGAAAACGCCCCTGTTCAAAGCGGCGCAAATGAAAGCGTGAAGCTTGTTGACCGCTGGCGTTTTGGTGTTAGGCATAGGCTCGCCGTCGCATTTGAAAACCATTTTTGAATCGGGTTTGTAAGGTATGGTCCTGGTTTCGATTATGGTATCGGAATTCGAATTTCTTATGTCGATTTTAAAGGTGCCGTCGGATTGCACTTTTCCTCTGAAGTTCCAGTCGTAGGTTACGTTGAGCTCGTTCGTGCCGTAGTGCGCCCACGCGCCGGCTATGGATTTGGACAGGTAATTATCGAAATCGGAAAGGGTATAAGGAGCGCTGACGCGCATGATATTGCCTTTAGCGTCTTTTATGACGCATTTTTTCCAATCGTCCGTGCGTTTTAAAAATTCGTTCGCTATATCGTCGTTGCTAATTACTTCGAATCCACGGTCTACGCCGTCGCTATTGAACTTCAATTTGAAAGCTATGCCTAAAAAGTCGACGACCGTTGTGTTAAGCGTTACCTGGCCGTCGCACGTAAGCTCGTATTTATCGAATATGGTATATTTATCGAGCGTCTCATTGTCCGCCGAAGGCTCGGAAAGCG
Source organism: bacterium ADurb.Bin243 (assembly GCA_002069765.1). Taxonomy (GTDB): domain Bacteria; phylum Muiribacteriota; class UBA9980; order UBA9980; family UBA9980; genus UBA9980. The sequence continues at coordinate 59,423 of MWBZ01000013.1, read as the reverse complement.
ATTTCGCGATTTTATCCACCCCGATATGGCCGGGTTTGCCGAGAAAAATATATGATTTTCCCGAGATCATGCACCTGAACGGCTGCGTGTATCTATATTTTGTGACGCCGTTTTCCACCGTGGCTATGCTGGAAAGGCTGAAGCAGAAATTGGCCGCCGCGTTAGGATCGAGTATATTGACCATGTCTTTTTTGTTGATATCGAAATAATGAAAAGCGCCGCCGCTGTCCTTGCCGGTCACCGCTAAATAAATGTTTTCCGCTTTATAAGCCAGCGTGTTGTTTTCGATCGTTACCGCAAAACCGTCAACGGCCGCGTTGCCCGCTAATATATGCGTCGTCAGAACGCCGGGAGAAGGGGTTACGTCGGAAGCCGAAGCGAATTCATGCCCCTGTTTTCCGGCCGAAACGGTGTGGGACTGATTCGGCGTTACGCCGTAGAACAAGGCCGTGCCGGTGTCGTAAGTGGCCGAAGCGTTCCAGTCGATCGTGCCGTCGGTTTTCTGGTGGCCCCTGGCTTCGTAAGGCTGAGCAGAAGAAGTATCGCCGTTTTTAGAAACGGAAATTTGTACGCCGGAATCTTCGGTGCCGGCGAGCTGAGGAAAAACATCCGCAGTTACTCTTATGTAAGCTTTTGCCGGGTCGAAGGGGCGGGCCGGGCCGAAAACCGCCGTCCATTCTGCTTTAGAAATCTGCGTGAGAGAATGCCGCTCGTCTGAGTCGACCGAAAATAAGGTTTCGCAGGGAATATAACCGTCGGCGAAGCTTGCCATTTTATACCTTCCGGCTTTGAGGCCGCCGAAAAAATAACTTCCGTCGGGGCCGGTGACGGCCGTTTTATATATGTCGTAAGGCTCGCCGCCGGCTTCGGGCGACGAAATTAAAATGCAGTTGATTCCGCTTAACGGAAGACGGGTGAGAGGGCTTGTGATGACGCCTTTTAATTCGTATAAGCCGTTCGCGCCGTCAGGAGCGGCCGAAGGGTCGCCGCTTTCGTCGAATACGCAGCCTGAAAACAAAAACAAAGCCGCGGTTAATAACAACATCGAAGATAATAACGAATTAAAATTAAAAGCGCCTGAAAAATTAGAACTTTTTCTCATGAAATCACCCTTTCTCAACGATTTTGAATATTATTAAAATTGAATATATTTTTTATTAAATCGCTTTTTTATAAATTTCTATAATATCGGAATATCTTAATTTTTTAGCGTTCGGTATGAAAAGCTGCCCGTGGCCGTAAAGCCTTATGACGTCGGAGGCCAGTTTGTCGAGCTTGTCTTCGCTGAGCCCATATCGAGAAAGCTTTTTATACGAACCGAGCGCGGTAAAAAATTCAGTGAAGCAATCTACAGCGTTAGCCGCGCGTTCGAGTGCGCCGGTTTCGGTTTTATAAGCGTTAACTGGCTGGAAGCCTTCGTCGGCCATTCTTTTAAATACTTTCAGATAAAGCTTTTCATAACGGTCCGCGGCGTGTTCAAAAGAATATTGCATAAGGTGCGGAAAGAGCGCTCCGAGGCCGAGGCCGTGCGGCACGTCGAAATAAGCGGAAAGCGGATGCTCGAGGTCGTGCAGGGGAAAATCGCCTCCGCGGCCGACGTGGGTTATGCCCGTGAGGGCGAGAAGCGATATATAAAATATATTTTCGTGCTCGCCGATGGATGCTTCGCCGCGGATTATTTTAGAGGCGTTTTTAATTAAATCGCACGCCAGCGTTTCAGTAAGCGAATCAGCCACGGGAGAGGAGCCGCTACCGGAAATATAAGTTTCGATAAGGTGCGCCATAATATCGGTCACGGCGTATCCCGCCTGCTCCAGAGGGAGGTCCAGGCAGAATTCAGGATCGATTATAGCCAGGGACGGCATTATTTCAGGCGAGGTAAGCACGGCCTTTTCGTTGGTTTCGCCGTTGGAAATAACCGAAAATATAGAAATTTCGGCGCCGGAACCGTAGCGGGTTGGAATCGTCACTACAGGCAGCGCGCCGGCGACGGGTCTTGTTTCGAAATCGTCCCAGTGGCGGATATAATCCCAGATATCGCCTCCGCAAACAGCAAGTGCGGCTGCGGCTTTTGCGGCATCCATCGCTGAACCGCCGCCGAAGCCTATTACGAAGTCGCACGCGGTTTCGTTTATGATTTTAGCCGCTTCGTTTACTTCGCTCGCGCGAGGGTTTGGCGAAATTTTAGAATAAATTTCACACGCAATGCCGGCTGCCGCGAGCTGGTCGTCAAGTTTCGCTATTTTACCGGTTTTTTGAAGATAATTCGCGCCCGTAATTATAAGCGCTTTGCCGCCTAATCCGGCGTTTTTTATGAGCTCGCCTGCTTCGCGGAAGGCGCCCGAGCCGAAAGCGATCGGAGATAATCCGTCTAAAGTGAAACTGTCCATTAAATATAATCCTCGTTTGTTTTTAAAATTTTAAATATTAACTTTATAAACAGGAAATTTAATTTTTCATTATATATTAAACCCGGACGTATTGTCAAATTAAAATAACTTGCGATTTTCGTGCGATTATTTTGACAAATCGGACATATTCTGATAAAATAAACCAGTTGTTAATATCTATTGAAACGGAGGTTTTACAATATTTTGGAATTCCAGGCAGCTCACGTATTAATTGTCGACGATCAGCCGATTAATGCGGCCGCTCTCAAAAAAATATTGTCGCAAATCGAAGAAATCCGATTCAGCGTGGCTTTAAACGGAAACGAAGCCGTCGACGCGATCAAAGCGGACACGCCCGATATTATACTTCTAGATGTATTAATGCCCGGCATGGACGGTTTCGAGTTATGTAAAAAAATTAAAAACGATCCTGCTTCGGCTTTTATCCCGGTTATTTTCATAACTTCTCTCAACGACGCCGAAAGCATAGAGCGCGGTTTCGACAGCGGGGGAATAGATTATATTTCAAAGCCGTTCAACCCTCGCGAAGTTAAATCGCGCGTCAGGGCGCATCTTGAATCAAAAATCGCGTCCGACCGGCTCGCGGCTTTAAGCGTCTGGAAAGACCGGCTTTTATCGATACTTTCTCATGACATGCGAGGGCCGGTTGGCAATCTTGCGCTTTATACGCAGATGCTCGAAAAGGAACTCGGTGAAACTTCTCCGTATTTCAGCGATAGCTTTAAAAAAATTAAAAATTCAATATCGTCGGTTACCGATTTAATGGAAAATTTACTGCAATGGTCGGTATTACAGAGCTCCGGCGCGTCGGTGCGCCGCGAAAAATTCACTTTAAAATCATTGATAGACCGCTGTATCGGCGATTACGGCGCATACGCTTCAGATAAAAATATAGTTATAAAATCTGATTTTTCAGATGATATTGAAATTACCGCTGACAGTCGCCTGATCGAGATAATCGTCAGAAACTTTATTCGTAACGCGTTAAAATTTACCGCTTCGGGTTTTATTTGCGTAAAGGCGTCTATAGAAGGCGCTTTAATTACGATCAGCGTTGAAGATACTGGCATAGGCATGGATCCGGCTATGATTTCACGAATAATGGAAAGCCGCGAGGTGCTTTCGACCGCCGGTACGATGAAGGAAAAGGGTTCGGGCGTAGGGCTTATGATATGCAAAGACCTCGCCGCCGTTTGCGGCGGAAAAATATCGGTCAAAAGTAAATTAGGCGAAGGAAGCGAATTTTCTTTCACTTTCGCCGGATAAATTACGGAAAAAGGTTTTATTAATTATGGTATCTCTCGATTTAAGAACATTACTGCTTTTATCGTTTATCGAAGGCTTTTTGCTCGGCATAATGTTTTTATATTTCAGCCATATAAAAAAGAGGTATGACGGCACTATTCAGCTCGGCATGAGCTTTGTAGTCATTTCGATAGCTCTGATGTTGTTTTCATCGCAAAACTTTACCACGCCTTTTATTTCTATAGTTCTGGCCAATAGCGTAACTGCCGCCGGGGTCGCTTTATTGACCTTCGGGATTAAAAATTTTATCGGCCTTCGCACCGTGCCGGGTTATTATGCCGCGCTGATCGCCGCGGTTTTTATCGTGGTGTATCACACTACTTTTATATCGCCGCAATATTTAAAAATCAGGCTGGCGTTTATTTGCGCGCTTCATTTTGCTTTGTTTTACCACCTTTTTCATGTATTATTTTTTTACAACGATATAACTTCGATAAAAAGCACAGGCCGTGTGGCGGCGCTTATTTACCTATCAATCTCTTTATTTTTTTTATTCAGGGCCGTTGTTTTTATTTTGCATGACGGTCCGCTCTCGTTTAATATGATGAGCGCAAAAGAAGGGATTGAAAAAGATTTATATGTTTTAACGCTTATTTTCATAAATTTATATTTTGTCGGCTCTTATACGATCTTTCTTTTAATGCTCAATTTAAGATTGGAAGATAGCCTCAGAGAAAGCGAAGATATTCTTCGTAAAAACATATCAAAACTGGAAAAAAGCGATGCGGCAAAGGCAAAATTTATTTCTATAATTTCCCATGATTTAAGAAATCCGGTCGATGGCATGGCATCATTACTATCCGCTATGGGCGGCGAACGCGATATTCCGCCGGAAATCGCCGCGGATCTGAAATTATTGAAAAAAACTTCGCACGGCGTCGCCGCGCTGCTCGAAAATCTGCTTGAATGGGCGAAGGCCCAGACGCGTAATATCGAATGTAATCCTTCGCGCGTGACTGTGAGCGAGATCGTTTTAGAAGTGATGAAAATCCTTGAATTAAGAGCTCGCCAGAAAAATATATTCATTAAAAACCATATTGTTTCCGATATCGGGTTTCGCGCCGACCGCCGAATGTTTTCTACCATACTTAGAAATCTGGTCAATAACGCGATTAAGTTTACAAATGCCGGCGGCGAAATAATAATTGCCGCGGCAGTTGAAAAAGACACGGCCGCGGTTATAGTAAAAGATAACGGCGTCGGAATGAAAAGCGAGGTTGTTGACGGTATTTTTAACTTCGACAGGTATAATCATATTTCAAAAGGGACCGCCGGCGAAACCGGAACGGGCCTTGGATTATTGATCTGCAGGGAGTTCGCCGAACTTAACGGCGGCGCTATGCGGATAACGAGTTCGCCGGGAAACGGGACGGAAGTGAAACTTACCATGCCGCTGTGGCAGGATTAGTTTCGATAAGGTATTATCTAAGTTTTTTTGAAAGAACGTGTTGATAAGATGATAAATAATAAATATAAAATTTTAATCATAGATGATGATGATTTGCTTTCAGACGGGCTTATCAGAGTATTCGAGGCCGAAGGCTGGCAGGCTCGCCGCGTGTGTTCGCTGAACGAAGCGGCCGCATGTCTCGGAGATAATTTTATCTCGGCTTATAATTTTGACGTTATCATTCTGGATATCGTTTTACCCGACGGCCTTGGATTCGATTTATTAAAAAGTATGAGAGCTTTCGCGGTTAACGTTCCTGTTATAGTTCTTTCATCGCAAAATAAAGAAACTGACCGGGTCGCCGGTCTTGAACTCGGCGCCGATGATTACGTTTCAAAGCCTTTTTCACTTCTCGAACTCAAATCCAGAATAAAAGCGGTAGTCAAGCGTTACGTTAATAACCGCGGAGCTTCAAACAAAAAGCCGCTTAAAAAATTTAAGTTTAAAAAATTGGAAGTGGATTTCGAATCGGGAAAAATAGTTTCCAACGGAAGAAAAAACCAGTTGAGTTATACTGAGCTTGCCCTTTTTAAAACTCTAGTCATGAATCCCGGGCGCGTTATCGCCGGCGAAGAACTTATCGATATCGTCTGGAAAAATAATATTATCGAATCAAACGGCCTTCCACCGCATATTTCGAGGCTGCGAAAAAAAATCGCGCCTTATGAAACCCTTATCGTAAATATTTCCAAAATAGGCTATACTATAAATTTTGAAGCGGTAGAAACTTCTTCTTAAATCTCTTCCTCACAATGCAATAAAAATACAATTAAAATGCAATTAAAATGCGATAAATGCGCAATAAAATTGCAAATTATTTGTTATATAATACGTCTTATGTATTTTATAAATTATTTTAATTTTGAAGAGTCATGATTATTGATTTTCATTAAAATAACTCTGATAAAATATTGGTGTTGAGCGAAAAACGCTTTTTATTGAGCGTTAAAAAATATATAAAGCTCGACATTCTTTTCGTTAAGCCGCTAATTATACTTTGGATAATATCTTCATATATTGTTCATCCTATTTTGTTTTTGTAAGTAAAAATAAACAAATAAAATTTAAATAATGGAGTTGGTAAGATGCGTAAAATGTCTCGTAATCATTATTTTTTGGTTGCATTGATTTTTTCTTTATTCACATTTTTTATTATTTCCGGTTGCGGCGACGGCGGAAGCTCGGCTGTTCCCGGCGGTGGAACTCAGACCGGCGTTGCCGAAAAGCAGATGATAATCGAAGGTCCCATTCCAAACGATATAGCTGAAAATACAACAGTTCCCGTTCCGGGCGCGCCGTCGGGAATCGAACGCGCCGCCGAATTCGGCGATTTGAAAGAATTCAGTATAGCCGTTATAGACCGGGACGATCCATCGATGTCGAAAGAGCTTGCGCCGGTGGTCATCGAAGCGAGCGACGACGTGCAGTACAGGTATAAGTACAAAACGACGATCAATATAGAAACCGGTAAAAAGACGCCGTTTATAGCAATCAAGAGTAAGATATTGAATAAGGTAGTCCTGTCGAGCATTCCGGGTCAGGTACCGGCATATTCTGAGATTCCTAAAGACGTTAAAAAACTTTACGTTAAAGGCGTTCTTATCAATTCCGAGTCAACCGCGCGCGCGGTTCTTGCCAATGATAATAAAATGGAAATAACCGTTCCCCTGATAACGCTCGGCAGCAACGAGCAGTCGCAGGAAGTTGTAGTTCGCGTACTTAGCGCTAAAGAAAAAACTCTCACCGATTTGGTTATTGAAAACAAAGTCGGAGGGGCGGATGTAATACGTGAAATGTCCAAGGCGGTTGACGCTATTAAGACCGTGCTTGTAACCGCTGAACTCAGCGCGGCCGAAAAACATTCGATATTCGAAAATACACGTGAGAAAAGCGTCGTGCCAAGCGCGTCGGGCGTAATATCCGATTACGTGCTTACGCTTAAGAACGCAAAGGTGCAACAGAAGGCCTCGGACCTTTCGATCAATACGAGCATAGAAATAGCCGGCACCAAGATAGACGGCCGCACGAGCGTAGCGGTCGTCGACGGAAGCGCTAAAAATGCCGGCGTAAATGCAGATGACGCGCCGCCTTCGGTTACTTCAGTTACGATTACGCCCAGAACGCTAAATGTCGGAGATGAATTGCAGCTCGCGTTTACCACTAGTAAGCTTCTTATATTTCCGCCTAAAGTAGTGATTTATGACCGTGAAGTGACCGTCACTAAAATCGACGGCACGACTTATGTTGCAAATACTACCGTTAGCGATTCTGATCCAAAAGACGTGACCTTCAAAATAGACAATCTCGTCGGCGAAAACGGCAAGACATCACCGCCAGTAACCGATGTGACCGACGGTAAAAAGCCCGTTATCAATGACGGTATTACTTCTATATATCCGCCTGTTTTCGACCCGCCGACCGGCGTTTATAAAATGTCGAAGGTCGTGACGATGGCTTCGCGCACTCCAGGCGCTGATATTTACTACACTATAGACGGCAGCGAGCCGTCGGCTTCCAACGGCACGATTTTTTCCTCGCCGGTAATAGTTTCGGCCGATACCACCATAAAAGCGGTGGCGGTAAAAGACGCGGCTTCATCAATAGTGAATCAGGCGGTATATGTTGTTAAAGCGCCCGTCGTTACGGCCCCTGCCGCTGTTTTTAACCCGGCGCCGGGCAAGTTTATATCAAGACAGACCGTAGCGATAGTAAGCTCGTTAAACGGCGCGACCATTAAATATACTCTCGACGGTACAGTTCCGTCATTTACGAACGGCATGGTTTACACCGCGCCTATCGTTATTATGGAGCCCGTAACCTTAAAGGCTGTCGTAATTAATGACGGTATGCAGGATTCGGCCGTCGTCAGCGGTTTTTATGATGTTAATATAGTAGGCCCGGTACTCGAAAACGCCGCGCCGCCGGTTTTTTATCCTCAGGGTGGAAAATACTCTAATTACAATCGGTTTCAAGTTAAGATAATCGCGCAGGCCAAAGGCGCTAAAATAATATACACTACCGACGGAACAACGCCTTCCGCTTCTAACGGAGTGGTTTATTCCGAGCCCATAACTCTCGCTCAATCGACTACCCTGAAGGCGGTCGCGGTGAAAGAGAATATGCTCGATTCTGAAGTGGTTTCAGAGTTTTATGAGATTAAAAACGATAACGCCCCGCCGGCTCCTCCGGTTATACTTGGCATAAATGACGGCGCCATCACCGCTAAAGATGTTTCGCTTTCGTGGAATGAGCAGGAAGGCGTTACGAGTAAGGCACGCCTGTTAAAGAATAATCAAAATTCTGAATATTCTAAAAACACGATTTTATCCGAAGAAGGTTCTTATACGCTCGAAGTCGGCGTTACTAAAACCGCGAACAATACTTCTAATAAGGCTTCTTTGTCATTCGTTATCGATAAAAGTTTGCCGGCGGTGCCTGCCATATTGGGAATCGGCACTGGTGAAGTTTCCGCAAAGCCGGTAACGCTTTTTTGGCAGGACGAACGCTGGACGAAAAGCACTGCTAAGCTGGTTAAAAAAAACGGGTTGAAATCGGATTACGTAAGCGGTTATGAAATAAACGAAGACGGCGAATATACGCTGGAACTTTTGTCTACAAATGAAAGAAACGGCGTTACTGCGTTTTCGTCGATATCGTTCGCAGTGAATTCTGCTTTGCCCGATGTGCCCTACATTACAGGCGTTTATAACGACGATATAGTTTCCGAAGATGTCGCCCTGGAGTGGAAGGATATCGACGGGGTGACTCTTACCGCCAAGCTCTCCAAAAACGGCGGAGAACCAGTCGAATATATCAAAAAGGCGCTTATATCCGAATCGGGTTTTTATAAACTGACTCTTTACGCTAAAAACAATGCCGGCGGCGCTTTGAACAGCCGCTCTATAGAATTCGAGATCGATAAGGCCGAACCCGATGCGCCTGTAATTTCTGGCGTGGCTGACGGCGCGGTAACTTCTTCCGAAGTAAGAATTTCATGGGAAGATATCGTAAATCAACCTGGCGCGGCCGGACTTTCTAAAACAGGCGGTTTAAAGAAAACTACTATTACAGCCGAAATTTCAAAAGATTCAGGCCGGTTTGAACCGTATGTTAAAAATACTTTAATTAACGCTAACGGCAGTTATGTCGTAACCCTCACGGCGGCAAAGCCGAATGGCCGAAAAAAATCCTCAAAACTTTCTTTTGTAATCGACAGGTACGCCCCGGATGCGCCGGTTATTTCCATTTACGATAACGGCAAGGGCATGACAAGCATAAGCTGGGAAGAACAGGATAAAATCGAATATTTTGCTACATTGTCCAGGGACGACGGTGCGCCTTCATCTTACATTCGTGAAACGCCGGTTAGCGAGAAAGGCATTTATACGGTTACTGTAACGGCCAGACGCAAGGATACGAAAACTGAAATCGTTTCGAAGGCTTCTTTTAATCGTACTTTAACCGGGCTGGTATTGGGGCCGAAATCCCCGCAAGTAACGGGCGTTGAAAATGGAGCGGTTACAGGCTCCGACGTATCGCTCGGCTGGAAAGAGATCGAAGGCGCTATAGTTTCGGCAAGGCTGAAACGAAGCGGCGGAGAGTTTCTGGAGTATAAAAAAGGCGCGATTATAAAAGACGAAGGGTCTTTTTTAGCTGAGGTAGAAGCCGTCGATCCCGCGACCGGGCTTTCGGCTAAAAGCGTTATTTCGTTTACTATAGATAAAAAGGGCCCTTATGCCCCTGTGATCGCGGGCATTAACGATGGCGCGGTAACCGCGGCCGAAGCTAAGATTTCATGGAACGAGCAAAACGGCTGTGAAACTACCGCTAAACTCACTAAAACAGGGCAATTAAACAAATCTAACTCTGATAGCCATTACTTTCCCGGTTATCCGGGGATGTATCCGGGAATGGGCATGTATCCTGGAGATTATCACGACCCGTTATATTATCAGTTTTATTTTTACCGTTTTTATAACTTGAGAAGCAATGTTAATGTAAATGAAACTCAGCGCCAGGAAACTGCGTATGAAAAAAATTCGGCGGTGGCCGAGGACGGAGAATATGAACTGGAAGTTACCGCTAAAAAACTATTGAACGGTTTGAGCGCTTCTTCTAAAATCAAGTTTACCGTGGATACCAAAGCTCCCGACGCTCCATATATAATGGGAATAGAAAATGGAATGGTAACGGCGGACGACGTTAAATTATACTGGCAGAAATCCGAGGGCGTCAAATATTCGGCCAAACTTGTAAAAGACGGTACCATGACTCTGGCTTATGAAAACGGTTCGCCTATAACCGTCGAAGGAACCTATTATCTCGAAGTAGTAGCTACGAGGGAAGCTAACGGTAAAACGGCGAGTGTTTCAAAAAAATTCAAAATCGACAGATCGGCTCCGGCGGTTCCTGTTATAAAAGGGATCAGCGAAGGCGATTCAATAGCTAAAGACGTTGAAATATCATGGGACGATGTAGAATCGATGTCTATCACGGCGAAAATTTCCAGAGACGGCTCTGCCGCCCGGGAATACAAAAAAGGCGCGAAGCTCGTAGAAGAAGGCGCTTACGCCTTTGAATTAAGTGTAACCAATCCTGTTACAAAAACTTCAAATAAGAAGACTATTTATTTTACGATCGATAGAAAAAAACCTGACGCGCCCGTCATTAGCGGCATAACCGACGGCGGCGTTTATGGTTATGCGGTAAGCGCCGCGTGGCAGCTTCAGCCTGGAATCGTTTACAAGGCATTTATAGTCAAAGAATCCGGCGCTTTAAATGATTATCTAAGCGCGTCTCCCGTCAGCGTGGACGGAGATTACAGAATCGCGGTCACCGCGATAAAAGCCAACGGCCTTACGAGCGAATCCGCTGTCAAATTTAGGATCGATAAAAAATCGCCGGCTTCCCCTGTTATAGAGCTTAAAAACGGCTCCGGCGGAGGCGCGCCGGCCCCTTCTTATGGCGGCCTTATAAAACAGCCCATAAACGGGCCCACGCTGGTAGGTTGGAACGAGCAGGAAGGATGCGTGACAAGCGCTACAATTTCAAAAAATGGCGTGGAATCGGTTTCATACCAGAAAGACTCTCCCATAAACGAGGAAGGCAAATACTTTGTAGAAGTTACGGCCGTTAAAACAAAAAATGGCATGCAGAGTAAATCGTCCATGCGTTTTAGCAGAATGCCGGATGGCTTCGACGCCGGCCCTTTAGCCCCTAAATTCACTGGCGTCGTTGCGGGTTCGGTCAATTCAAAGGAAGCGGCCGTTTCATGGCAGGAGGAACCCGGCGTTTCTTATTACGCCAGGCTTACGAAAAATGGCGGAAACCCTATAGAATTCGTTAACGGTTCAAAAATTTCGAACGACGGGTCTTACGATATTGAAGTGACCGCCAGGAAGGAATCGAACGGATTAACCAACAGGGCCGCCATTTCATTTAAAGTCGACACTTCGCTTCCCGCGGTCCCTGTTATCGAAGGCATTTCACCTGATGGCGTTTCGGCTTCGACCCTGAGCCTTTCCTGGAAGGAAATCGCAGGCGTTTACTATTCCGCTTCGATAAAGAAGAACGATGATGTTATAACCAGTTACGGCAACGGTTTTCCGATAACGGAAAACGGCCGTTATGTTCTCGAGGTGACCGCGACGAAGCTGTCTAACGGCTTGAAATCTAAGACGGCGTTAAATTTTACGATCGATAAAAATCCGCCTGAAGAGCCTGTTATATTAGGCGTCGAAACCGGATCGACAACCCCTAAGCCGGTTTCCATTGAATGGAAAACGCAGGAAGGTGTTAAAACTGCCGCTTTAATTTATCGCGACGGCCGAAGCCCGAGGGCCTTCGCAAGCGGCACTACATTGCTTGAAGACGGTTCTTACAAAATAGAAGTTACCGCGTATAAAGTTTCTAACGGCCTTTCCAGTAAATCTTCTAAATCTTTTATAATCAATAAAAGCATTCCTGAGACGCCTCGCGTTTCCGGCGTAGAAAATCTGAAAATTTATAATTCTCCCGTTAAGCCTTTATGGGAAGAGCCATCCGGCGTTTCCGTCAGGGCGAAACTTTCAAAAGACGGGGCTTCGGCGGTAGATTTCATTAAAGGTTCTATCGTGGCCGAAAATGGCAGATATATGCTTTCAGTTACGGCTTACGGCGCCAACGACCTTTCAAATGAAACCGTTCTGTCTTTTGTCGTCGATCGGTCGGCCCCTGAAGCGCCGGCCATATCGATTGTTTCAAAAGACGCCGCCACTATGGCAACCTGGATCGAAAATCAGGGCTTTTCATATTCGGCTAAAATATCTAAAACAGGCGGCATCGCCGAAGAATATAAAAATGGCAATTCCATAACCGAAGACGGCTTTTATACGCTTGAACTGACGGTTGTTAAAGTTTCTAACGGTCTCTCGGTAAAATCTTCAGTCAATTTCACGAGAACCGGCGTTAAGATTGAAAAAGGTCCCGCCGCGCCTCAAGTTAGCGGCGTAGAAAACGGAAAGTATTACAACGCGGCCGTGACGCCTTTCTGGAAAGAAATTGACGGCGCAAAAATATCCGCGATTTTGACTAAATTTGGAAATCAGCCTTCGGCTATAGTCAATTCTACTAAGATAACGGATGACGGCAGCTATATCCTGGAAGTCACCGCCGCGAATTCCTCTAACAATATGAGCTCGAAAACGACGGCAGCTTTTATAATAGATACCACCCGCCCTTCGGCCGTTCTTAAATATAGCGCCAATCCAGCCGCAGAAGGCGTTATGAGAATAACGGCCTTTTATTCCGAAACCCTCGCTAAGGGGAGCGTACCCAAAATATCCATTAATCAGCCCGGCAGCGCAGACATTACTGGAGCGGCCATGACTCAGGACTCATCCAATCCGGCCAGCTGGTATTACGATTATACAGTAAAGGCCGCTGACGGTTCAGCCTATATAGACGGAGTCGCCACGGTTAAATTGTCGGACGTATCCGATCCGGCCGGAAATGTCTCGCAGGCCGCGCAGAACGATTCGTTTGTCATAAACACATCCGCGCCGGCAGCTGCAATAAATTACAGTTTCACGCCCGCCGTTTCGCAGAATATGTCTAAGGGCGCGCCTGACAGGAGCCCGGCCGCTTCGAAAGCCAATGTTTTCAGGGCCGGGAAGCTGACCGTAATAGTTTCTTTCGCTAACGACATAAAAACAGGCCAGACGCCGAAGATATTTATCGATCAGCCGGGTTACGGCGACGTTAAAGATCAGCCCATGGCTATAGGCTCGAGCCGCCGCGTCTGGACTTATGAGTATTCGATAAAACCCGAAGACGGCCAGGCGTATATCGACGGCCAGGCGAGCGTTTCCATCTCAAACGCCATGGACGAATCCGGCAGGTTGTTTTTACAGCCCGCCAACAGGACTTTTACCATAGACACCCGGATGCCTTCGGTGGAACTTTCGTACAGCTCAAATCCCGCCCCGGCCGGAAAACTGACGATTACCGCGAAATATTCCGAATTATTGCAGGAGGGTTGCGCGCCTTATATTTCGATCTTCCAGCAGGGTTCCTACGAGCTCGTTGACGCGGTAATGACGCGCGGCGCTTCTTCCGATGTCTGGACCTATGAATACACCGTTAAATCTTCAGATCTGAAGGAATTCAAAGACGGCAAGGCAATGGTTTTACTTTCGCCTGTGACCGACGCGGCAGGAAACATTTCAAAGCGCCCTTATAATTCGACATTCCTTATAGGAACGGCGGTCGCGAATTACGCGGTTCTTACGTTCGGCTCCAATCCGGCCCGGGCTGGGAAAATGACCGTGACGGCTGTGTTCAAAGATGATTATTCCGGCGCTGGGGGGCCGCGCATAAGCATCGAGCAGCCCGGAAAAGCTGATGTTATGCAGAAATGGATGACGCAGGGCGCCAGCAGAAAAATATGGACCTATGATTATGTCATAAACGATAATAACGGCGTCGATTTTATCGACGGCACGGCTATTGTCAGTCTGCTGGACGATATGGGCGGCAAAATAGAAATAACGGGCGGAAACACTTTTTCGATAGACACCACGCCGCCCGCGGTCGCCTTGCTTTCTCTCAATGACGGCGCAGAGAAGCTTATCGGCGGGTCAACCTATACGTTGAAATGGTCAGCTTCCGATTCCGGCGGCCTGGACCCTGCGCCTGTAACGATAGCTTTTTATAACGGCCTTAACTGGACGACAGTTGAAACCGGCCTGGCCAACAGCGGAACTTATGACTGGAAAGTGCCTTCGGTAGATCTTTCCACCGCAAAAGTGAGCGTAAGCGCGGTAGATAAAGTGGGCAACCGCTCCACTTCGCCGTCCAGGAATCCTTTTACCATAATATCTTCAGGCCCATCATGGAGCCTTGGCTATCCAAAGGCCGAAGCGTCGTCTTCGTCGAGCTTCAAAGTCACGGCGAAATCAGACCGTGGCGGAAAGCTTTACTATATGGTTTTTCCTGGTTCCGCAGGCATAGCTTCGTTGCCGGCCGCAAACGTAAAGGCCGGAAATTTTGATGGCGCAGTTAAAACGGCTTCCGGCGCGGTTGATATAACCGCGTCAACCGAGCTTTCATTTGAAGTCAAAGAATTAAACGTTTCCAGCGCATATGACATTTTCCTGATTATCGAAGATTCGAACATGATAATGCAGAAAGAGCCCCAGAAAATCAGCGTAACGACGCTTTCAAAGGGGATCGCCTTCTCGTCTGGTTATCCGGCGGCTTCACAGAGCGGCGAAAGCTACAGCATGAAAATTAATATCAGGGTGAAAACAGGCGAGGCCGGCAAGGTTTATATATCAGGCTTCAATTTGTATTCGTTCGAGCCCGTTCCGGCGCCGCCGACTTCAACTGAAGTTAAGGACGGGCGTTGGAGTTATTACCGTGCAAGGCCTTCCGTGATGAAAATCGACATGACCGCCGGCACTGAAATGACGCAGTCGATAGATATGATGATGGTCGATCCGATGATGATGATGTATATGGATATGCCGGGAATGGAACCACAAAGTAATTACATTCTTTATGCTGTGGCTGAAGACGCGAATGGAAATTTGATGGATAAACCAGTCAAAATAAACTGGAAGTCGCCTATTCTTAAAATATCGATTCCAAATGATTCCAACAGCCTTACAAAAAATTCGATGAGCGTAAAAATCAGTTCGGACTCTTCCGGCAGGGCATATTATATAGTTTCTAAAAATTCCTCCGCGCCTTCGCTCGAACAGCTTAAAAACGGCGCGGACGCTTCCGGAGGCTCCGTAGCTAATGGTTTTAAAGGCGAGCTGGATCTTGAAGCGAATTCTGAAAAAACCATAGCCGTTTCCGGCCTTTCCGAATCTACTCAATATTATTTTTTCGCGGCGATCGAGAGCGATAATAATATGGTTTCATCTGTAGCTTCAAGTAATCAGATTACCAGAGGACTCGAGCCGATAATGCTTCCGGGCCACCCGTATTCTATAGTCAACTGGAATGCTCAAAGCCGTTGGGGAGTCAGCTTGAATTCGCCAGGAACCGTTTACGCGGTCGCGGTGCCGAGAGGATCGAAAGTCCCTTCTGCGGAGCAGATTAAAAACGGATTGAACGCGGAAGGAAAAGCGGCCCCGGATAAGGGTGCTATCAAGCCACCGGAATTCAGTACAGATTATTGGGCTGCGGATCAGCATATACTCTTCACTAAACTGACCCGCTGGGCTGAATACGACATGTATTACGTTATGGCTGATGTAAACGGAAAGCTTTATAACGTCAACAAGATGGAGTTCATGGCGCGATGACGAACCGGCCGGAAAAGGTTTTCGGCCGCCTTTATGCGCGTGAAATTTTTAATAAATGAACTCTAATGGAGGTTGGATAATGAAAAAAATAAATTCGATAAATTCAATATTTTTAATTGCGTTAATAATATTTATGTCATTTTTTTCCGGCTGCGGCGGAGGCGGCGGCGGAGCGCAGACTGCTCCGGGAGACGCAACCGCGTCCGGGCCTTCGATAACGCTCGAAGGCGAAATCGATCCGATATCGCTCGGGATCGACGCTTCGTCGCTTTCGCCGTCAGGCGATTTATCGCAATTTTCGATCATAGTGCTTGAAAACAAATCATATCTGGATTTTCAAAGAGGGCTCGCGGCCGAGACTGCATCGTCGATGAACGGTCCGGCTTACGCGCCGTCTTATCAACAAGCGGGCGACTTCGTCCGGCTGGTTAATTCGGGGGCCGTTATCGCGAGTTCCGATAAATTAAACGCCGCTAACGGAAAGTTGAATTACAGTATTAACGTTGCGATCAATGATAACGCGCCTGACGCCACCCTCGCGCTGGTGGAGAAAAGCACAGGTATAGCTATGCTTTCGGCGCCGCTCGGATGCCTTCCCGATAAATCTTTTTTCACTTCCGATTCGAGCGTTCCATCCGCCGGAGAAGTTTCGCGCGCTATTAATTACGGGTTCACAAACCTTTTAATTAATGATTTTGAATTAAACAGCCGGACTACCGTTCTTTCGATGGCCAATATCGAAAATAAAATAAGCTCGAACGTCAATTTTTTTTCATCGGCCGCAAAAAAGATTATCAGTCAGGATACATCAAAAAATCCGGTCTTTTCTTCGAAAAATTCGTCTATAACAAATATTTCGACCGTTCAAAAAGTCGTCGGCTCCTGGTTTAAAGATTCGACGAGCGTCGATCAATTTTCGAAAGCGGTTACGACGGTAAATACCGTTTTTAATTCGAGCATCGTATCTAAAGATAATAAAAAACCTCTCGCATCGCTTCTTAAATCGAAAACCAGTTTTTTAGGCGGTACGCTGAGCTGCTTTACCGGCTGCGTTAAAAACGATTCAATAATTAAAATCGTTCCCAATTTAACCACTTCTATTAATATAAGCGGAATGGTTATTAATTCGCGTTCTACCAATAAAATTATAGACAGCGTTCAATCGAAATTTACAGCGGTACCAGTTTCGAATCCTCCCAAAATTACGGCCGTTTCCGTTTCGCCGTCGTCGGCCGCCGCGGGCGAAACGATTACGCTAAGTATTAAAAGCGATATGGCGTTAGCGGCGCTTCCGGTCGTTTATATGTTCGGCCGTAAAGCGGCGGTTTATAAAATATCCGATTCCGAATATGCCGCCCGCGCCGATGTAGAACAGGCCGACAAGGATTTTAGTTTTTCGATCGAAAAGGTTATCGGTATAAACGGAAAAACCTCTCAACAGATTATTAGAACCACGACCGACTCTTCGAAGGTAGTTATTCTGCGTTCGTCCTCAGTAGCGGCTCCTATCGCCGAGCCGCCGGCAGGAACCTACGAAGAGGCCGTAAAAGTCGGGCTTGTAACTAAAACGCCCGGCGCTTTTATCAGATACACTACTGACGGCTCGATGCCTTCAGTGAGCGCCGGAACGGTTTATCAGAAAGAATTTTTAGTTGATTCGAATGCGGTAATAAACGCCGTCGCGGTCTTGAATGGCTCACAATCTTCCGTCATGAAGGCTTCTTACCGTATTATGGCGCCGCCGCCGAAAGTTTTCGCGCCGCGCTTCAATATCGCCGGCGGTTCTTATAACCGGGCTCAAACTGTAGCTATATCCACGGCCACGCCCGGCGCTTCGATCCGTTATACGCTCGATGGGAGCGTACCCGCAATAACGGTCGGCAATCTTTATTCAGAGCCCATACTCATAAAAGAAAGCGCGGAGCTCAACGCGGTTGCCTTCGCCGTTGATATGGCCGATTCTTCGGTTACGACGGCGTATTACGATATAGATAATTCCCCGCTCGAACGGGTTAGCGCGCCTGTAATAAGGCCTGCCGCGGGTATTTACGACAAGCCGCAGGCCGTGTCTATTTCATGCGCGACGCCTGGCGCTTCTATTCGATATACTTTAGACGGAAGCGTTCCGTCGTTTTCTGAAGGCGCGCTTTATTCGTCGTCTTTTATGCTAGGTAAAAATACCGTGATTAATGCTATTGCCTTTAAAGACGGTATGGCCGATTCGGACATATCCAGAGAGGTTTTCGAGATAACGGGTGAAGTGTCTATAGATACTCCGTCAGCTTTGAGTGAAATCGAACCTAAGATTGACGGCACGGCCGTTAACGCCGACTTCGATCTCACTGTCAAAGCCGCTTCTGGCTGGCGTTTAACTGCGGCATTTTCCGGCGTTAACGTTCTAAACGGCGCAGCGTCGGTTCCGGCGGTTAATAACCTGGCGGTTTTGCCGGTAAATATATCGAAACTTATAGAAGGCAGGACTTGTGAAATTAAAATAACGGCCGTCGGCCTCGCCGGCGATTCGAAAGGCGAATTGATCGTACGCGTGAAAAAAGATACAGTCGCACCGCGTCGTGAAAAATTGTCGGCCGTTTCATCTAACGCCGGCGGACCTTCCATAGCGGAGCTCGGCGACAGGATAGTGGTTTCGCTTTCAACCGACGAGCCCGTAAAAAATTTATCAGCCTCCATTATGAATAAGCCAGTGACCATAAGAAATACCGATTCCCGTAATTGGACGATAGCGAGGTATTTAGACGGCTCCGAGGACTCGGTTGATTTCGATTTCATCGTCAATTTTACCGATCTCGCGGGAAATTCCGTTTCTTATCCTCTGAGTAAAAAAGATATTAACGAAGGAGAAATTCCCGTTATTAAAAAAGGGCCGGGAAATTCCTCTTTTAATATTTTCAGAAAAAACGGCGTGAATAAACTTTATCTTTCGGCCGTTCCGGACGCAATGGAATACTGCCTGGACGGCGTTTCCGAAAAAACTCCAGTCACATGGTATAGCGGAGCAGGCGCCGATGTCGATTTGAGCGGCATATCCGGCGTTAAATATATTTTTGTCCGTCAGAAAGGCATTTCAACTTCCGTTCAATGTCTTGGAAAGATAATAGCGGCTCCGGCTTACGGCATCGACGAATTGAAATCTAACAACAGGTGGGCTTTTGACGCTTCGAGCGGGTCCGTAATCCTTACGAACTTCAATGACGGCTTGAATGACCTTGATGAAAGCATGTTTTCCATTCACATTTATTCGGGCTCGTCAACTGGGGACGGAACCCCGGTGATGCAGTATTATATGGATAAAGTGGAACCTGGTTATACCGGTAAGGTTGCGGTTCCATCTTTTATAAAATCTTCATGGACGGGCGGAGAATTTGTAAGTTTTTATTTGAAATCCAATAATGGAACTCCTTATATTACCGAAGACGATGTTTATATTCAGCCCGCCGCTGGGGTTTCGGTAAAACCAGCCCCGCTCAATTCAGCGGCCGCGGGAGACATGAATTTTATTTATGACGGCCGTTCAAATCAGATCGTTTTTCAGAGCGGCGCAACGGCCATGTCTGAAATTACTCCTCTGGTTTCTATAGCCGGCAAAGAGATCGTAAGGCTTAATAAGCCGACCGTTTCGGGCGCGTCTCGCTCTTACGAACTTCCTTTCCAGCCTTCAGCGTGGGGTGAAATATCTATCGCGCTGGAATATAAAGACGGAAGCGTCAGCGGCGCGGCGAAGTTTACGGTGGTTGAAGCTCCGGGCAACATGGCGGAGGGTTTTGGCAATTTCAGCGTTAAGGCTCTGCTGGGCCAGATCGCGGTTACGAATTTAGACAGCGGCCGCGACGGTTATACGGCTTTCGCATCCACCGACAACGGCTCCAGCTGGAAAGAACTCGGAAAAATAAGCGCAAATGTCGGACAGAATTTTAACATTACGATGACGGCTACCAGCAAAATAAAATTGGCTATGCGCGATAAAAACGGTAATTTCTCGCTTACCCAGCAGGAAGGCGTTTCGCTTTTGCGGGCGCCGGTAAATGCCGCGTCCGGCGATAAGGCTTTTCTGATACTCGGGCATGAAAAAAAGCTTGAAGTGGATAATTCGAACGGTTCTTTGAACGGCTTTAATTTGTTGTATTCTCTTGATGGCGGGGCCGGCTGGAGTTCCACCGAAGCGGTCGCCGGCGATGGAAGGCAAAAAATAAGCCTTCCTGAATTTTTACGTTCCGGAAGTGAAATAAAAATAGCTTTACTTGAATGGAAAACCGGCAACGCTTCGTTCGCTTCGGCCGGCTATGTTCTTAAATCGGCTAATAATATTACCAGCGGAGCGGCTGCTGGCGATTATACGGTAAATGCAGGCATGAAAAAGGTTAGCGTGAATAACGCTGATAATTTACTCAACGGTAATTTAGTTTATATAAATGGAATGCAGGCAGGAAAAATCGGCCCGGATGAAAACACTTTTTCTTATTTGCCTGGTTCTTCGGACGAAGTGGAACTTTATTACGCGGATCTATCTGGAAATACCTGGCTTGTTTCTAAATCTAAGCCGGTCTTAAGGCCTCGCAACAATAAACTCGCGGACGGCGATTTTTTCGTGAACGCGTTCAACGGAAAAATTACATTTAAAAATTCCGGCGGAGCGGTTTCGGGTTTGACGCCTTTAATTTCAACCGACGGCGGCCTTATCTGGAAAGATATCGGTCCGGCTTTGACTGCGGGCGATAAAGAATTCTCGCTAACGGTTAATCAGGGCGATAAGATCGCCGCTGTTTTTATGGATAGCGAAGGCAATACAAGCTCAGTTTCTGAAGTTTATAACGCCGCGGGCCCCAAATTAAACTCGCCGGTTAAAATGATTCTTGCCGGCGACGGCGGCGCGGGCGCGAAACCCGGCGTGATAGAAGAAAGCGGAAAGCCTGCCGTTACGATAAGACCGGGCGTAACGCTTAAAAACGGCGAATCGATTAAAGTGACGCTTTCTAACGGCGGAGCGGTTACAATGGCTGCCAGAGCCCTTATTGACGGCGCGGCGCCGGTATTCGGAGGAACGACTCCGGGCGTAACTTATGAAGCCGGCGCGGCCGGGAACGGCAGCATAACGACCGGCTCATTTAATTTGAATAATCCGGGCGGAACGCCCGTATCTATAATTGGAACGGTGGAAGTGTCGGCGGTCCATTCCGATATCCTCGGCAATGTGTCGCCTGCTTCAAAGGCATATATTGCCGCTGACATCGCGCCTCCTGTTTGGGTTTCCGGCTATCCGGCCGTTTCCGCGCCGGCGTATTTCAAACTTAATGCGGGCCTGCGGATTAACGAAGACGGAAAGATATATCTCGTCTGCCTGAAATCGTCGGAAGCCGCTCCAACGGCGGCACAAATAAAAGCCGGCCAGAACGCTTCGGGCGCGGCCGTCGCCGCCGGAATGAAAGCGGCGCTCGATTTCACATTTGACGGCGGCGCGGTTATCCGCGAATTCACCGGCCTTGCAAATAATACAGAATACTCGGTTTACGCTGTCGCCGAAGATCTTTATGAAAATCTTCAGGCGCAGGCGGCCGTAGTTAAAATGAAAACGCTTAACAACATCTCGCCTGTATGGGCTTCGGGGTATCCGAAAGCCGCCGCGCCGGACTTTAATAAATTAAGCGCGTCGGTTAAAATGAATGAAACCGGTTCGGTTTACCTGGCGTGCTTGAAATCGGGCGCCGCGGCGCTTTCGGCCGCGCAGGTAAAAGCCGGCGCCGACGCGTCGGGCTCGGCTTTGAGCGCGTCAATGAAGGCGGTTATAACCATGACCGCGGCCGATTCTGAAGCCGTGCATATATTCGTCGGCCTTGAAAGCGCCGTTGAATATGACATATACGCTGTCGCCGAAGATGAATACGGCGAATCGCAGGCCAATCCGACGGTCGTTAAGATTAAAACCATCGACGACCTGCCGCCGGTATGGTCTTCGGGCTATCCGCAGGGCCAGCCGACCGGTTATACTTCGCTGCGCCTGAGCGCGAGCGTCGATAAAAAATCTATCGTTTACGCGGTATGCCTCTCGTCTAACGCGCCGGAACCTACCGTGGCGCAGGTTATAGCGGGCAAAAACGCTTCGGACGTGGAACTTGCTTCGAATTTTAAAGGCACGGTCGAGGTCGCGGCTAACACTACAGGCTACATCAACTTTGCGAACCTCGGTGTCGGAACGCCCTATGATATATATTCCGCCGCGGTGAATGAATACGGCGTCGCGCAAACGGCAGTGACCAAAACGCGCGCTTATACAATAGCTCTCGTTCCGCCTTCGGTTTCGAGCGTCGAAACAAGCGCGGACGGCACGAAAATTCTGGTTAAATTCAATAAAACTATATCTTCGACCCTGCCTGCGGCGCCTGGCGGATTCACGGTAACACTCGGCTCGTCTTATAACGACGCCGTTACCGGCGTGGCGTTAAATGCCGATGATAAGAGCATTGTCGAGTTAACGCTTACAAAAACGATTTACAGCGATATCAGTTCTATTAAGATAGCTTATACCAGGGGCGACTCTGGGGTCAGGTGCGTCGAAGGGCTAGAGCTTTCTAATTTTTCGGCGAGGGCTGTAACTAACGAATCCAATGTAGCCTTCCCTCTTGCTAAATTTGAAATAGCGGCTAGTAGCCCTCAGAAAACCGGCGTGGAATTCGCGATCACCGTTACCGCTAAAGACGCCGGCGGCAATACCGTTTCTCTATATGATTCTTCCGTTTATGAATCCGCAACGGCGGTCGGTTTAACTAATACCACAACATCTATTTCGCCTACCATTACAGGCAATTTCACGAACGGCGCATGGACGGGCAACGTCAAGATATCGAAGGCGAAAAACGGCGACACCATAACCGCGTCGAAAGGCGCTATAACCACGTCTGTACCGCCTTCATTCAAAGTGGGGTTGTCGCCGGTGGCTGGTTTGATCACATCAGTTGGCAACGCTCAGGTAACATTAAACTGGACCAACCCTGCCGATACCGTTTTCACTGACATAAAAATAAGTTATACCGGCCCTTCCAGTGCAAACATGACTACTGGCAATAATACTGATACTTCAAAAACTATAACAGGATTAACAAATGATGGTGCGGCATATACTTTCACAATCACTACTACGGATGGCACGAACGATTCCGTAGCGGTTTCGAAATTAGCTACACCCACGGCAGGAACCATTTTCAGCGGCAACGCGGTCGGATTGATTAAAGATGCAAGTATCAGCGGAAGTGAAATGATTCTTACTCCGTCAATAGGAGCTAAGAATGGCGTAGCGGTTTTCAAAGACAAAGTTGACGTAACGCAAAACTTTACCGTGAATTACACGTTCGATATATCTGCTCCGTTCGGCGGCGGCGCCGACGGCATCATATTTATGGTTACCAGTCATAGTCCTTCAGAATTGGCCGGTTACACGCCGCCCGGAAATGGCTGGTTGACAAGCTATATTAATAATTGCTTTTATGTGGAGTTCGATACTTATCGTAACGCACCTTATGATTCACAGGCGCATAGCATAAGCATAAAATATCCTGCCGATCAGCAGGCCGCTCTTGGCCATTCTTCGCTTCAGTCTCAACAGATGGCAAAAAAAGCCACGTGGAATCCAATTAATACTACTACTGAGTTTCAAGGAACACATAATGTGAAAACTACATACAATGCTAGTAACGGTGAATGGAAAATTTATTATGATGATATGACAACTGCAAAAATTACATATACCTATAAGCTTTCAACGAGCGGCATAACGCTTGTCGATGGAAAATATCTATATGTAGGCGTTTCTGCAGCTACCGGCGGTTCGTGGGAAAAACACAGCCTGACGAACCTTACGATATCAAATTAGTTCAGGCGCGGCGGGGAGCGTTTTTTTAGCGTAAATGGATTGCTTCTCCGCCCGCCCTGATAATGTTTATAAAAATATAAGCCAGCCGGCGATTCAACCGTTTAAAATGATATAAGGGCCTTTTGCCGTTAAAAGCATGAGGCCCTTTTTTGAGTTATTTGTACTAAAAAAAACATTAAAAACATAATAAAAACTGTTGCATTTTTTATTTAATTGATTTAAATTGTTCTATTAAAATCAATTCTATTATATGACTGCATGTAAGATTTTTATAAATATAACGTACGGTTTATAGTAGAATAAAAAAATATACACTTTATTAAATCGAGAAGATGGTTATGAATAATTTCATGAAACAGGTACGGTTGGTTTTAATTCTTTTGTTTATTTTAATTTTAAGCGGCGCTTACGCTGAAATTTACGCGAAAAGCCGGCTTAAGCTTTTTACCAACGGCTCTATTTATATCGACGCCAACCGCCGCGTCGATAATCTTCTCATTAAAAACGACACCGTTCAGGGGGTTAACGTTGACGCTTCAAAATTCAGGAACATAGAGATCATCGATTTAAAAGGCGCCGCGCTTTACCCGGGCTTTAATGCCAGCCACGTTCATCTTGCCGAAACGGGCATCTTTTTTTGAAAGGGATCGATCTGGGCAAATGTACGGATTCGGCTTCGATAGCCGCTGCGCTGGCCGATGAAATGATGCTCGGCATCGCTTTTTTATTAAGGGATTACGACGCATGGACGCTTTCCGACCTTGAAAAAATCGACGCGGCCACAGGCGGCGGGCACGCCGGAAAGTATAAACCGTTCAGCGTGAAGGAAATAGTCCACGGTTTTAGCGCCGGCAGTGCCGCCACGACGCTATGGCGATACGGGAAAACTTTACGCGGGTTATAAAGCCGATATGGTAGTTTTATGAAACCGACCTTTATACCACGCCGGTCGAAAAACTCGATAAAAATAATTCGAAAGTCCTCGCCACCTGGGTTGACGGACACAAAGTATATGACGCTTCCGAAACTTTAAAAATAAAAAGTAAAGTTAAATATTTGCCTCAGGAGGTATTGTGGAAAACATTTTCAACATGCCGGTGTCCATCCCCGAAGAGATCATCGAAACTATCCACGAATCGACATTGCCGGCCGGCGTCCATCGCGTTCGCATCGAGCGCATTCTTTCAGCCGGCCAGGCGTCGCCTGAAGGGTTCTGGTATGACCAGCCCGAGAACGAGTGGGTGCTGCTCGTTCAGGGCGAGGCGCGCCTGGCCTTCGATGACGGCTCTTCGCTCGTTTTGAAGGCGGGCGATCACATTCTGATAGAGGCGCGCCGGCGTCACCGCGTCGAATATACGAGCGCGGAGCCGCCGTGCGTGTGGGTTTGCGTTTTTTTTTGATAAAATTACGGTTGACAAACATCGAAAAAAACAATATAACTTAAATTATCATAATTCGAATAATATTATTTCAGATCGGTCTGGCAAGTCTTTTTAAATTGTCGCTCTCTTAAAATGCGTTTCATTATAAAAGTCATCCGAAAAGAGTGTCAATCTTTACTATTTAAGTAAAATATTGATACTCTTGTTTTTTTGTGATATGCTTTTAAATGGTTTGTATTAAAAATAAAGGTGGTCGGCTGTCATGAAGAACGGCACCTTAAAATTGCTTATGGCTGAAGACTATACACTCGGTATCACCCCTCACAATGGTGACGGAAGAGGTTTGTAATGCCTTTCAAGTTTGATGCCTGGCCACATTTACTCATAGTGGACGGCCAGCCGATCAATTAAGCAGCCTAAAGGCGATCTTTTCCGGCGGCAATTACCTCGTTTCGTCCTGCCCGCGAGGCGCCGGCGTGGGCCTTGCCAGCGCCGACCTGATGGCGAAGTGCGTGGGCCGGCTCACCGCCGAAAGCGCGTACTGCAAGGGAGGCGTTTTCTGAATGTCCGCTCCGAAGATCAATCAGGTTTAAGCTTGGTAGCACGCCGAAAGTTATCCGCGCGAAATGAAAAAGAGCCTGAAATTTAGATCTGAAAGTTAATTCGAGTTATGGATTTTCTAAACCTGCAAACAATAGTTTTTGTCGCGCTCATCGAATCTCTTGTTCTGGGGCTGATATTCATATTTTACAGCCGGTCAAAGAAGATGTAT
The DNA here is from genome assembly GCA_002069765.1 of bacterium ADurb.Bin243. GTDB lineage: Bacteria > Muiribacteriota > UBA9980 > UBA9980 > UBA9980 > UBA9980. The sequence goes on along the minus strand of MWBZ01000013.1, from coordinate 33,428 downwards.
CCCGGCACCTTCGAGCTCGGCATGTTAAGATGGCAGCGCAGAAAGCGTTCAACGGCGGGCTGTGCGTTCACGCCGATCCCACTCTATTTTCGACTATAATCCGCAACCTCTTCTCTAACGCCGTCAAATTTACGTCCGACGGCGGGACCATAAGAATTTCCGGAGTCGTGAACGGCGAAAACGGCGGCAGGGCGATAATCCGCGTCATCGATACGGGGATCGGCATAGACGCCGTTTCGCTCAAAAAACTGTTTACGCTCGACAACAAGTCGGCCATTAAATTCGGCATCGCAGGCGAATCAGGATCGGGCCTCAGCTTTCTTATATGCCGCGATTTCGTTAAACTAATGGGCGCGCCGTCTCCGCTGCTAGCGAACCGGGCGCAGGCAGCTTATTAACCGTCGATCTGCCTTCTGCGTAATAGCCATCCGAGGCTTGATTTTATCGGATATTTTAAAAGCCGACGTTAATGAATTATAATTCATTTAGCTTGCATTTTAAAATTTTTTAGGCTATATTAAGTTCTGTTTAATTTTTTTATAAAATTATTTAATTTTTTTATAAAATTGTTTAATTTTTTTTGAATAGCGAGGTTGTTTTTTTATGAAATCGAGTGCCACAAAGAATTTCATCTTTCTAGTAATGCTTATTCTTTACGTTATTTTCGGCAGTTGCGGATGCGACGAAGATACGGCGAATGAACAAATCAATCCTAATCCCAGGCCGTCTTCTGATAAAGTATTTATTATAGAAGGGCCGTTGCCTGATATGTCTAAAGGCGGCGGAATAGCGTTTTCTCCTTCAAGGGCAATGGTAAATTCTGAATTTAACGATCGCTTTTTGCTGACTGTCGTTGACAGCAATGATCTCACGCAATCAAGAGAAATTGCATCAGTATCGTATAAAGGCAATCAATTTAATATAACTATTCCGCTTGAGGAATCGAGAATATCCCCGCTTATAGCAGTAACAGAAAGAGAAAGCGGAAATAATTTGCTTTTGGCTATGCCGGGTCGTATTCCGTCTTATAATGAAGTGCCTGAATCAGTTCGTCAAATAATTGTCCGCGGTTTTTCAGTAAATCCGCAGTCAACTTCGCGCTTTCTTCTGGCTAACGCAAATAATATCAATACAGATTTTTTAATGGTAAATATAGCGCCGGAAGAAGAGACTCAGGAAAATATAATTCGTGAAACACAACCGAATTTGCCGACTGATTTCGATACCATAATCACAAATAATGTCGGCGGGTCGGCCGTCGTTCATGAATTTTCAAGGGCAGTTCAAACGGTTACAACTATAATTGCTTCGCCTGCTATAAACAGGTCCTTTAAAAATACCTTCATATCCAGTCCAAGGCCTGACGCCGCCGCAATTTTAAACTCTTATGTAACGGCTCTTAATTCTAATAACGGCGAGGTTATAAACTTATTTAACGAAGCAAACCTTCCGCGCAGCATTCAATTATCTGAAACATTAATAGACGCGCGTTCAAGTGCGTCTGTAGTTACAAACGTTATACAAAATACCGTGCAGGAAGCCGTTGATAAAACGCCGCCGGTATTGGAATTCGTATCAATATCGCCGTCGTTAGTCGGAAGAGACGGAACCGTAACTCTTAACATACGTTCAAATAAGCCGTTAATAAACATTCCGTCGATCAAGATACTTGGCAGGCCGGCGATTATTAGAAAAAATTCTGAAAGTTCATTTTCAGCCGAATTAAGTATTAATCCTTATATTACCGAGGAGAAGGAAGTGTCGTTCGTTATCGACGATATTTACGATAAATACGGTAACCGCGGCGCAAGGGTAACCTATACGACCGATGGCAGTAAAACCGTTATCGATGGAAATACTTTTGTGGCGGCGCCTGATATTTCGGTGCCCGGCGGCTCTTATTTATCGACTATCAGCGTAACTTTGACTACTAAAACCCCGGGTGCGATAATTAAATATACGACCGATGGAAGCCATCCGTCATTGAATAAAGGTCAGGTATATGACGGCGCTATCACTATAAACAACGATACTCATTTACATGCCGTCGCAATTTCCGGCCAGAACATTTCAGGCATCAGTTCAACTTTTTATTTTATCGAGTTCATGCAAATACCGACATCCCTACCACCCGTTTTTCATCCGGTCGGCAGTACATATTTTTCTACGCAAAGCGTAACGCTGACTTCGCCTACTGAAGGCGCGATCATTAAATATACGCTCGACGGCTCGAAACCTGACAGGTACCACGGCATCACATATAACGGGCCATTTACAGTTTCCACCTCTTTAAAAGCGCTTGCTATTGCCTATAAAGTCGGAATGGAAATTTCGTCGCCGGCCGTCGCCATATACACGATCGAGCTGGCGACAGATAAAACTGCCAGCCCGGTTATTTCGCTTCCCGCCGGTTTGTATTCGACGACGCAAAGCGTTTCTTTAACTTGCGCTACCGCGGGAGCGGTCATCAGATACACGCTCGACGGCAGCGAACCGTCGGTCTCTAACGGCGCGGTTTATACAACTCCGATCACTCTCGTCAAATCGTGCTATTTAAAGGCGATTGCGACAAAAATAGGGATACTCGATTCCGACGTGGCTACGGCGTTATACACTATGAATATGCCTCTCGAAAAAGCCCCTGTGCCTGTTATAACACCCGCTTCCGGAACTTTTGAGACGCAGATAATCGTTGAAATAACCCCGGCGCTTCCCGGCGCTTCCATTTATTATACCACTGACGGCAGCGTTCCTTCGATAGTGAACGGCTCTCGCTATGCTGGGCCGGTTACTATCTCTAAAACCACAATTTTTAAAGCGGTTACAGTTAAATCCGATATGGCCGATTCAGATGTAGCCGCAGCGCATTATATAAACATAAAGACGGTTGACGCGCCTGAATTCAGCCTTGAAGGCGGGCAATACACAGGCACGCAGAGCGTGGCCCTTTCTTCTAAGACTGAAGGCGCCGCTATTTATTATACTATAAACGGGACCATGCCGGCAGCTGAATCTGGTATTCTTTACAATGGAACGCTCGAAATTTCATCGAACGTTACAATAAAGGCTATAGCGGTGAAGCACGGAATGACAAATTCTACGGTAAGCTCCGCCGAATACTTTATAACAATACCTGAACCGCTTCCTGTAGCCGCGCTCGAATTTAACCCGGCCGCTGGAACGTATAAATCGACGCAATCGGTTGAAATAATATGCGCGACGCCCGGCGCGTCGATTTATTATACGCTCGATGGCAGCTTGCCTTCGCGCGGCAGCCTTAGGTATGAAAAACCAATAACGGTTTTTGAAAATACTACTATAAAAGCTTTTGCGGTTAAAGACGGAATGAAAGATTCGCCTGCGACCGGATCGGTTTATATTATAAAGCTGCCTGTGGCGACTCCGGTATTTATACCGGCAGGCGGCACGGTATTCACCTCGACGCAGTCGGTCGAAATAACGAGCGCGACATCCGGCGCGATAATTTATTATACGCTCGACGGAAGCATACCTTCACGCGAAAGTATGAAGTATGAAGCGCCGGTTGTAATAACAAAAACTACCATGATAAAAGCGTTCGCCGTTAAAGACGGCATGACCGATTCGCCGGTTGGTGAAGCTAATTATCCCGTGCTATGGCCTGTTTCTGCGCCTGCGGTTTCGATAGAACCAGGCTCTTACGAAAACACCGTCGAAGTAGCGATTAGCTGCGCGACGCCCGGAGCCGCAATTTATTATACGACTGACGGCTGCGTTCCAACGCCTCAAACCGCGATTCTTTATACCGCGCCGGTTGAAATAACATGCCCGCTCACTATTAAAGCTATAGCGGTAAAAGCCGAAATGTCGCAATCGATTGTACTCGAAGCGGCGTATGTAGTTCCGACCGAAATGGCTGCGACTCCCGTTATCGCTCCAAACGGCGGATTCTTTTACTATCAGACAAATGTAACGATAAGCTGCGCGACCGAAGGCGCCGCAATTTATTATACGACTGACGGCAGCGAACCTTCTAAACTTTCGACAAAATACGAAGCGCCTTTCACGCTTAATAGAATCGGAGCTACAAAGGTCAAAGCGGCCGCGTTTAAATCGGGAATGTTTTATTCCATGACGGCGGTTTCCGCTGTGTTTAATATCGCGTATCCGGCGCCGCCCAAACCCGCTACGCCGGTTATTGGTGAAGCCACGGGAATAGATGCCGGCAAGCTTACGTTAAGCTGCTCGACATCCGGCGCAAAAATATATTATACGCTCGATGGAAGCACGCCGACCGCCGCGAGTTCTTTATACGACGCGAACGCGAAAATTCTGATAGCGTTCGACACTCCCGGCCTCGGCGGCGCGCTGAAGGCCATAGCTATAGCCGGCGGCGTTCAATCCGATGCCGCGTCTATCGTTATAGCGAAAGATAATGCTTCATTAAACGCCGCTATAGAAGATACCTCGAATGCGCCGTTTGTCGTTGCCGGCGGGACGAACTATAACAACAGTAATCATACTATAGATAAAACTTTCATATTTAAAGAAACATTAAGCGGTATAAAACCGAATAAAATCGTAACGATATCAGCCCGCGAAGGAACTTCTGCAGGGCGTATAGACGCATTTGACATTGCTTTTCATAATGCCAATCCTGCAAGTATAAAAGCGCCGAAATTATATGCGCCCCAGCGGCCGCTTTATGGCATGCCGGGCGCTTCCGACTATGCCATATCTACGATTAATATTGTAAGCGGCGACTTTTCGAGTTACGTTAATGCCGATGAATATGATAATAAACTTGTTATTAACAGACCGAATTTTACAATGACAGGCGTGAGTGCGACTGGTGATAATAAAACTTTATTTAAAAAATGGTTTCGAATATATGATCAGAATAATATTACCCTTAAAAATTTTGCGATCGCACTCGATAATGCTGATAAACTTGTCGTAGATATAATAAATTTGAGCAACAGTACTATTGAAGGCCTTCATTTATCGAATAGCAGCAGCGGCACATCTGAAGGGACTATGTACATTTCAAACAGCAGCGGGCTTACTATTAAAAATAATACGATCGAAGCTAAAACCAATACACGGCCGGCCATTTATTTTATAAAATCAGGCACGATTACTTTTACCGGTAATACCGTTAAAGGAAGCGTTAGGGTCGAGCATAAATACAGCGGGGCTGAATTAAGCTCTATAGTTTCGTTATTTTCGTCGAATACCGCAAATACTTTTAGCGATCCTTATCTGACAATCAGCGGTGCGACGAACAAATATCTTTTCGATATTATTGATTCTGGCAGTGTTAATTATTATGGCGGTAATTTTGAATATGGTTCCGCTCAGATTACAAACCTTATCGGTACAGGCAATACTTTCAATAATCTAAATCAGGGCGGCGCGAAATTTGATATGCTCGCCTGGCCGGAGAATAACTATAACTATGGTTATTATTACGGCGATACCGTTCCTGAGAGACTTTTTATAAAAACCAGCCTAGCTAAAAAAGCCGGCGACGACGGCAATATTAATGTTACATTTGCCGCTAAAGGCTCAGCCCCCGCGGTGCTCCAAAAATACAGGCGCATTTTCTTGAATCGACGAAGCCGTTTACTGACGCATGGACTGATAAACCTGATGCCGCTGTCGATAACACGCAGGCGCTTGCTGAAATAACGGGCGTTAATGCTGCCATCAGCATGACTTATTTCGTACGCCTCAAATCGAGCGGCGATACGGGAAGTCCTGCTTATAACGGTTATTCCGAAATCATTTCAATGACAATGCCGGGCATAAAGTTAGCCGCCGGTTCGCACGGCACGGCCGGATACGCGAAAGTTACGGGACTTACCGCCGGTAAAAAATATGTGATAAAAGCCGACGGCGCTAACTGGCAAAAAGTTATAGCTAACGGTACCGCGGCTGATTCCAGCGTTCCCGCCGCGACCGACGCCGGACTTTTAATAGCCGCGCAGCAATCAGTGGCGCTCGACGCCGGCGTAACGGAGATAACCGGGCTCACTGACGGCACGACTTATAGTGTATATGAAGTTTTAGGCGCTATGCCGGTGAGCAACTTATATAATTTAAAAGCTAATGCCGACGGCGCGGGAATCGATTTAGCAGCTACATCCGCCGCCGCGAGCAACGCCGCGCTCACATCCGGAAACCTTTTAAAAATCGCGGCCGGTGCAAGCGGTTCCGCTAAAATGTATGTTTTTGATATATCAAGTAACACTGCGGGTATTAAAAATTTGCTTAAATCGATTCTCAGTGCTGGAAAACTTGTCGCCGGCGACACGTTTGAACTCGATAGTTTAGGCAGGCTCGTACAGATAACTAAAAATTCAACCGCGGCTACTGCCGATATAACTATTTCAAATGCTGATTGCGCAGCGGTTAATGGTCATTTATACATTCAGGGGCCGGCTGACGCAAGCGGCATGCTTACCGTCACAAGTCTTCTTGATGACGGCACCCCAAAATTACTTCCGCGCGGCGGCCATATAACAGTCAATAACACGGGAAATCGCCTTTTGTTTTTTGCTGATGGCTTTTCAGGCCATATAACGGTAACCGCCGCCGGCGGAAATTTAACAATTGAAAACAATAATACAGCGATAATTAAACTCGCGCCTGCAATAGCGGACAATATAAAAGGCAATATCACAATAAGTGGCGGAACCGTTACTATTGAAAGCGACCTGACTTTGAACGAATTGCATATGGAGAATGGTGATCTGTTCATTGAATCGGCGCTTGCTATCGCGGCCGGCAAAACGCTGACTATAAGATTAGGTGATCAATTGCGGGTGTTTGGTATGCTAACCGGCGCCGCGGGTTCAAAAGTCGTATTTAATAAAAACGCCAAATATCAGCAGAATAATGCAACCGTTCATTTCTGCGATGTTGAGGCTGATTTTACAACTGCAACACTGAGTAAGAACGTTCTTGATGCAGATGTTGGACCTGGAACGAATAATGAACTTCGCGCCGGCGAATATGTCTGGAACGGAACTAAATTCGTCAGGGCGGAGACTGTTTGCTTCGCCGCGGGCACGCTCGTAGTTATGGCCGACGGTTCGTTGAAGCCGATCGAAACTATAGCGGCTGGCGATAAAGTAAAATCTTACGATTTTACGAGCGGCCGCGAATTAGATTCCGCTGTAAGTAAAACAATCAACAGAAGCGTATCGGGTTATTTTAAACTTAACGGCCTGAAAGTTACGGGCGAACACCCATTCGCTTTTGGAAACGGCGAGTGGAAAAAGGTGAAGGAGCTTAAAATTGGAGACCGCGTTAAAGGCCGTGGCGCGGATAAATTCGTTGCGATATACGCTCATGAAGAAGTGATAGAAACGATCGAGGTGTATAATATTTCCGTTGAAGGCGTAAAGAATTACTTCGTGTTTGACGGCAAAAGTTATTATCTGGTACACAATAAATAAAAGCTTATAAAGCGCGAATATAAACCCTCGTTATGTGAATTGAAGTTAAAAAGCCTGCGGCCAATACAGCCGCAGGCTTTTTTAATAAAATATTAACCGAATATTTTCTGGTTTATTTATTTTCCGATTTTGTGAGCCGTGAAGCTATTAGCAGCCCCAGCGTGATAACCGGTATTAAAATGTCGAAATAGAAAACAGTTCCGGCGTTGAGCGGATTCAGGTTGGCTTTTTGAATTATTTCCATATAGTGTATATAAGCCGCACCAAGGAGGAAGGTTGAATTCATTATAACGGCCGCCGCCCAGAAATTTCCGCGGATCCATATGCACAGAAAGCCTAAAATTCCAATGCCGAGATTGGTGAACGCCACTTCTTTCTGGAAAGGATTTCCGGCGGGCCAGCCGATGCCCTGCGCCACCCTGTCGGCGAAGAAAAAATGCCCCATAAATGCGTAAAGGCCGGTAAAGCCCACGCAGCATATCAAAAATCCCAGAAGAAAAGCTTCGGCGAATTTTTCGCGCATGTAAAACATGCGAAAAGCGCCGATTAATATAGCAGCTAATAGCGTTATATAGGCTGAAAGCATAAAGCCGGCTCCTTAAAATAAAAATTTAAAGTTAAATTATAAATTTACCGTTTTTATATATTATTTCTCCGTCGGCGTATATTTCTCCGCCGTCTTTCATATCGGCGAGAAGGTCCCAGTGGACGCTGGATTCGTTGGTGCCGCGGGTGTGCGGATAGGCCGCGCCGACGGCCATGTGTATGGTGCCTCCGATCTTTTCGTCGAAGAGCATGTTTTTTATGAAGCGCTGGATTCCGTAATTGGTGCCTATGGCTACTTCGCCGAAACGGCGCGCGCCCGGAATCGAGAATACGTTATCGAGAAGCTCGCGGCCTTTTCTGGCGTCCCATTTTACGACCTCGCCGTTTTTAATTTCGAGCGAAATATCTTCGATTTCCTGTCCCATGAATATGCCGGGGTAGGAAAACCTGATCTTTCCGTTGACCGAATCTTCTACCGGGGCGGTGAATACCTCCCCCGAAGGCATATTGGCGTCGCCGGAGCTGTTGATCCAGATGCGGTCGGCCACTGAAAATGAAACGTCGGAGTCTTTATTGACGAAACGGATTGTTTTGCGTTTAGCGAGATAGTCCACCCACTTCTGCTGGTTGTTTTTCAGCTCTTCCCATTTAGCGCAGGGATCGTCGTCGTATAAAAAGCACGCGCCGTAAACGAAATTTTCGTATTCGTCGCGCGACATCTGCGATTCCTGAGCGCCCGCGTCGGTTGGGAATTCGCAGTAGCTCCATTTAAGAGAGCCTTCGGCGGAACGCTGCATGAAACGCTTGCTGACTGAGGAGTTTGCCATGTTGACTATCTTTTTTTTGTCGCTGGATACGCTCTGGGTTTCCTTGAGGTTGAAAGGAGCGTTGATTGAAAGGATCGCTTCGAAGTTTTCGACGGCGTGTTTATAAAGTTGCGGGATATAATTGAGCTGATCGTCGCCGGCGTTATCGTAAAATATCTTGCCAATGCCGTTTACTGCAATTTTAAATTCGACGTTGGCGCCGTTTATAAGCGCGTGCTTATATACTTCTTTGATGAGCGGCTCCGCGAGATAGGTTGAGTTGATCAACAGCCTGTCGCCTTTTTTTATTTTTAACGAATAGTTTACAAGCAGCTTTGCGTATTTTTCAAAAATATTTGTCGTCATTTATTATTCCCCTTTCGCCCCGTTTTTTATAAGAAGTTCGCAGATATCGTTAGCCTCGCGCTGGGATGCGATATTATAAGGCGATTCGCCGTTTTTATCTTTTACCTCCACAAGCGCGCCGTAGTTGATAAGAAGCTCCAGTATTTCGATGTCTTCTTTTTCGCAGGCTTCGTGCACGAGCGTCCAGCCGTTGTTGTCGGCTATATTGACGTCGGCCTTTTTTGCGAGCAGCAGGTCTATTAAGTCGCGGTGCTGCATATTGATGGCGTGGAAAAGCGGCGTGCATCCGTAGCGGTTTTTAGCGTCGATTGCGGCGCCGGCGGCGATGAAAAGTTCGGCCATCTGAAGAAAGCCGTTTCGTGCCGCCAGGTGCAGTGCTGTTTCGCCCATATTTTCGGAAAGGTTAACGTCGGAGCCACTCTGGACGAGGAATTCCACGAATTCGTAATATTCGAGGTTAACGGCCAGGTGCAGTGCCGTTTCGCCGTCGTCGTTTTTAGTGTTGATATCCGCGCCGCTTGTAGTAAGAAGCTTCGCGATTTCGCGTTCGTTATTTTCTATGGCCAGATGCAGCGGCGTAACTCCGTCGCCGGATTGGGCGTTAGCGTTCGCGCCCGAAGCCAGAAGCAGTTTCGCTATATCGACGCTTCCGAAAACCGTCGCGAAATGTAGCGGAGTCCAGCCGTCGGAATCTTTTTCGTTAACTATAGTTGCGGACTCAGCGATCAGCTCTTTGATTTTTTCGATATTTTCGGCCTTTACCTGGTCGTGGATTATTGACATTTTAAAGTACCCTTTCTTTTATCTTTGATATTTTTTGAGCGACTACACTATTTATTAACGGCTGTTTAAAAATGATCTGCGTTGTCTATTTTAGGCAAATCGCCGTTGCCGTTAGAGGCGTTTTTAGGGTCAAGGCGGCTGTTATGATAACCGTAAGCGAAATAAACGCACATGCCGACTATAAGCCACACCGCGAAACGTATCCAGGTGATAAGCGGAAGGCCCTGCATAAGAAAGAGGCAGGAAAGTATTCCGAGTATGGGCGTGGCGATGCCGCCCGGGGCCTTGAAAGGCCTTTTGCGGTCGGGCTCTTTTATCCTGAGCACAAGAATTCCCGCACAGACCAGCACGAATGCGAAAAGCGTGCCTATGTTGCAGAGATCGACCATTTCGTCTATGCTCATAAACGCGGAAAATACTGCCACGAAAACGCCGGTGACTATAGTCGCGAAAAACGGCGTTCTGAATGTGGGATGTATGGAGCTGAATATCTTGGGGAGAAGCCCGTCGCGCGACATCGAAAATAAAATTCGCGGCTGGCCTATCTGGAAAACCAGAAGCACGGCCGTGCTGGCGATAACAGCGCCGAACGCCACGAATCCGGCGGCGTAGTTCATGAATTTTTTAGCGAACGCTCCGGCGTCGGGAAGCGTGCCGATATATTTTAGCGCGTAGGCGAGAGGCTCCGCCTTGTCGTTGGCGGGCATTGAAACCAGCTTTGAAAAAGGTATCAGCCCGACGAATATCGCGGTTACCACTATATATATTATGGTGCATACGACGAGTGTTCCTATGATTCCTATGGGCAGGTCGCGAGCGGGGTTTTCGGTCTCTTCGGCGAGCGTTGAAACCGCGTCGAAGCCGATATAGGCGAAAAATACGATAGCCGCTCCGGTCAATATCCCTGAAAATCCGTTAGGGGCGAGAGGCGAAAAATTTTCGGGCCTGACGTAAAAAATGCCTATGGAGCAGAAAAAACCCAGTACGAGAAGCTTTATGACAACCATGGCTTCGTTTACGCGCACGCTTTCTTTTATGCCTATGGCGATAAGATATGTAAGCAGGGCCACTATGGCCACCGCCGGCAGGTTAAAGACGATGGGGATTCCCAGAAAATGAGGCGCCCCCGATATTATGCCCGGGTCTTTGGCGAGCGCGGTGCGGTAATCGGTTGCGAGCCACAGAGGTATTTTGAGGTTGAAGCCTTCCATGAGAGAGCAGAAATAGCTGCTCCAGCTGATCGCGACGGCCACGTTGCCTATGGCGTACTCGACGATAAGGTCCCAGCCTATTATCCATGCGATAAGTTCGCCGAGAGTGGCGTATGAATAAGTATATGCGCTTCCGGCGATAGGGACCATGGCTGCGAATTCCGCATAGCACATCGCGGAAAAGCCGCATCCGATAGCGGTTAATACAAAAGAAAGCATCAGGGCGGGGCCGGCGCCGGGGCGCCCGATATCGCCTGCCGCGGCGGAGCCTATGGTAGCGAATATTCCCGCGCCGATGACGGCGCCTATGCCCATGAAAACCAGGTCGGGAGCCTTGAGAGACCGTTTCAAATGTTCCCTGGCTTTTTTGTCATCGCCGATTATGCGATCGACCGACTTTATGCGAAAAATTTTTGATAATAAGCCGGCCGATGCCGTACTGCCGCTTTGAGTGCTCGATTGAATATAAACCACCCTCTCTCTATTTTTTTTATATGTTAAAGAAATTTTTATAATATTATATTAAAGAGCTAAAAATGTCAATAAATGTAAATTTTTTTTTTACTTAACCGGCACGCAATTTTATAAAAATAAATTAAAAAATATGAATATAAATTGCAATTTAATTTAAATTATGATATAATCGCAGCTGATTATGTAATGCTTTTAATTTATTAATGAAAAGGTGGTATATACATAAATGAAATTTGTCGCAAAATCAACGGATTTAATAAAAGCCGTCCAGAGCTGTTCGCGCGTTATAGTATCGGCGTCTCCGTCGCCTATATTGACGAATATTCTCATCGACTGTACGTCCAGAAAAGACTCCGGCTTGATAAGGCTTTTCGCGACCGATCTTGAAATGTATTACGAAGTTTTCATACAGGCCCAGATCGAAGACGGCGGCGAGGTAATGGTTTCGTCAAAGATGTTTTCGAGCATTCTCGACGTTTTTTCGTCGGCCGATACGGTTACTTTTTCCTGCAACAAAGAAAATTTCAATATAGAATTGAGCGGCGGCAAGACCGAAAGCACTCTTTTCGGCATGCCTCCCGACGATTTTCCGCAGCTGCCGATCTTCGATTCGTCAACGCCTTATACCTTTAAACTGCCGCTTCTGAAACTTCAGTCGATAGTCAAAAACACCAGCTACGCCATTTCTACAGATCAGGTCAAGCCGGCTTACTGCGGGCTGTACTTTAAAACCATAGAAAAGGCCGTAAGGGCCGTGGCCACCGACGGGAAACGCCTCACCATGGCCGAATACAAATTTGATAACGACTCCATTAAAGAGCACGGCGAAATTATTATAATATCCAAGGTCATAAACGAGTTGTCTAAAAATACATGCGAGCAGCCCGGCGACGAAGTGGAAATATCCATTTACTCCAATCAGGCGGCGTTCAAAACTAAAAACTATTCATATTATTCAAGGCTGATCGACGGCAAATTCCCCGATTACAATATGGTCATACCTAAAGAACATAAAATAAAGCTGTCCGCCGGAGTCGCCGAAATGCTCCGTGAATTGCGCAAAATGATGCCTATAGCCTCCGAAAGCAGCAATACCGTAAAACTTAATATTTCAGGCGATAAAATATTATATTCGGCGCGTTCTCCCAAGAGCGGCTCCATCAAGTCCGAATCCACGGTCACGGCCATCGAGCCGGGCGAGCTTGAAATCAATTTCAACGCCAAATATTTCATAGACGTGCTTTCCACGATAAAATCCGACGAATGCATACTGGAATTTAATCTGGTGCAGTCTCCCGTTAAAATATATCCCAAGGAAGAAATCGACGGCGAGACGCATATTCATGTGCTGATGCCGGTTCGCCCCGGTTTTAACGTTTAATCGCGTATGTCCGGTTTTAAGGATAAATAAGCAAAAAAACAAGGAGGCTTATTTTGGCTAAAAAGTTAAAATTAATATTTTTTATTGCATTTTTTTTATGGATATGCTATATTATAAAAACCAAGGTGTTAGACCTTATCGTAGGTAATTACCTGCTGGGCAAAAAGATAGTCAAGTACGAAAACAAGCTGAAGGAACTGTCCGAAAAATCCGATAACGGAAAAAAAGACATTCCGATAAACCTCTTTACGCTCGGCAGCATGTATTACGATAAAACTCACGATTTTGAAAAAGCCATAGGGTATTTTCAACAGATTATATCGGAATTTCCCGATTGCGATTTCGCTGAACTCGTGCAGTTTATGATAGGCGATTGCTATGAAAGATTGGGCCGCATAGAGCTCGCCGTTCACGAATACAAAAATTACCTGCAGAAATATCCTAACGGAAAGCAGGCTGAAAATCTGAGCGAGAAGCTCAAAAAAATCGAGGGGCAGCCCGCTTAAAATCTTTTTTAAATCTAATATTAACCGCGCCGGGGGCGCTTAAAAGCCAAAAATAATAAGCGAGAAAAATATTAAAATTTTCAGGAGGTATTTATAATGTGGTTTAGAATGCTGGTTGTAGCAGTAGTGGCCTTTTTTGTTGGTAAATTTTACGGTCAGAAGGAAATAGAAGAAGAATTATACGAAGAAAAATCCTGCGTTCCCAAGAAAAGCGTCGTTTTCGAACATCAGGACAAAAACGCTAAAAAAGTCGTTTTAACCGGCGATTTTAACAACTGGGATATCAACTCTGATCAGCTTTTCGACCTCGGCGACGGCAACTGGAGCATTACCATGTTCCTGGAACCCGGCCGCTATGAATATAAATTCGTCGTCGACGATACCGAATGGATCGCCGACCCCAACGCTAAAGAATTCGTAGACGACGGCTACGGCGGAAAAAGATCGGTCGTAGTGGTCCAGTAATAAGTAATTTTAAATTTTGAGAATCATAATAAAAAGGGAGATTTTTATTAATCTCTCTTTTTTATTTGATTTAAGGTGCTCTGATAATTATTGTTAAAGCTTAAAATTATAGACAGGTATATTTTAAAGGAAGTCGGCAGTTCTTTTTTCTTCGGCACATTCACTTTCCTTTCGATTTTCCTGGTCGATATCCTTATGGAGCTTATCGATTACATAATATCGAAAGGCATTCCTGTCGATACTACCATAAAGCTTTTTCTATACGCGCTGCCGGCGGTGCTGGTGCTCGTAATACCTATGGCCCTGTTGTTTTCGGTTTTAATCGCGCTGAGCAGAATGCAGTCCGACAATGAAATCATAGCCATGAAGGCCAGCGGCATACATTTTTACAGGATAGTCTTTTCCCTTTTCTGGGTGGGCCTTCTCATGAGCGCCGTTACCGTTTTTCTAAACGAAGTGCTGGTGCCCAATTCCACCTATTTAAGGCGCGAGCTTTACAGGCGCGTGATTCTTAAAAGGCCCCTGCCAAAAATCGCCGAGAACGTGTTTTTCGAAGGCGGCAAAAACAGGATGTTTTACGTTAGAAAGTACGACAAGAAAGAAGATAAAATGCGTAACATAACCGTTTTTGAACTTACCGGCCGCAACAAATACCCCAATATAATCGAGGCTTCTTACGGCAACTGGGAAAATTATAACTGGTGCTTTTATGACGGAGTTCTCAGGGAATTCAATTCTAAAGGCGAGGAAAAGCATTTCGGCCATTACAGGAAGATGGTCATGCCGACGGACACTTCACAGGACGGGTTTTCAAGCACTTATACCACTCCGCGCGAAATGAGCTTCGTCAAGCTGAGCCAGAAAATCAAAGAAAATAAAGCCGCCGGAATAGACACCACCAATATGCTTATAGAGCTGTGGAACAAAACGGCGCTGCCTTTCGCGTCATGCGTGTTCGTAATAATCGGCGCCCCGCTCGCCGTTACGTCAAAGCGTTCTGGCGGCTCTATCGGAATGGGAGTATCCATTATAATCATATTTATTTATTACATCATAATGTCCTCCGGAAGGGCGCTCGGCGAGGCGCAGCTTTTGCCTCCTTCTTTATCGGCGTGGCTTCCAAACATTGTAATGGGCATAGTCGGCTTAGTTTTAATATATATCAGGCGGAAATAAAGCGGTTTTTATTTTGAAAAAATTATAAAATTATAAATTATCGAGGAGTAAACGATGAGCGAACAGACCATAATGTCGGAAGTAAAAAGGTATATTTACGAGGCTATTCAGCAGGCCGTTTCAAAAGGAAAGCTCGTGCTCAAGGATTGTGAAATTTCTGAAAACGGGATGCCGGCGGGCTTCGACGCCGCCCGGATAAACCTCGAACCGCCGCGCGACAAAGCGTTCGGCGATTTCGCGTGCAACGTGGCGATGAAGCTTACAAAAGCCTATGGGCTCGCGCCGGTAAAGCTCGCCGAAACTATAGCCGAATTTATCAAAGCGCCCATGTTTTCTAAAATAGAAATCAAGGCCCCGGGGTTCATAAATTTTTATCTTTCAAACGATACTATCTATCAGAACGCTTATAACGTGTTGAAATTAAACGAAAATTTCGGGCGGGTAAATATAGGAAACGGCGTAAAAGTGAACGTGGAATTCGGTTCGGTTAACCCTACCGGCCCCATTTCCGTCAGCCACGGCCGCCAGGTGGTCCTGGGCGATATCTTCTCTTCTATGCTCGAATTCACCAACCATTCTGTCGCGCGCGAATATTACTGCAACGACGCCGGCAATCAGATAAGAAATCTCGGCAAATCCGTGCTCGTAAGATACCGCCAGGCTCTCGGGGCCAAAGTGGAATTTCCCGAAGACGGCTACCACGGAGATTACATAATGGAAATTGCCAGGGAGCTCATCGCCGCGCACGGCGAAAAATACCTCGCCGAAAGTCCGGCCGACGAAGACGTGATAACGCTTTTCGGCGATTATTCCCAGACAAAAATGATAAAAGAAATCGTAGGCGTTTGCGAAAAAATGGGCGTCAAATACGACACCATTTATTCTGAACGTTCGCTTTACTCAGACGGCATCATAGCCCAGACGCTCGAATTTTTAAAAGCCAACGAGCTCACATACGAAAAAGACGGCGCCACATGGTTTTTGTCCACTAAATTCAACGACGAAAAAGACCGCGTCCTGGTAAAATCCGACGGAAAAAGCACTTACGCTTTGAGCGATATAGCTTATCATAAAACTAAATACTCCAGGGGTTTCCGCCAGCTTATCACATTTCTCGGGGCCGACCACCACGGCTATATAAAAAGGCTGCACGCCGCGGTCAGCGCTCTGGGCGTGCCGCAGGAAACGCTTACCATATTGATCCACCAGTTCGTCACCATGCTCAAAGACGGACAGGTGGTAAGAATGTCCAAACGCGCGGCTAATTATGTAGAACTCAACGAACTTATCGACGACGTCGGCGTGGATGCCGTCCGTTATTTTTTTATAATGAGAAAAATGGACGCCCATCTCGATTTTGATATAAATCTGGCCAAGTCGCAATCCACGGATAATCCGGTTTTTTATCTGCAATACTGCCACGCCCGCTGCCATGGCGTCTTAAACGAAGCCAGAGCCAAAGGGTTCGACGTCGCGCTCGATAAAATAGCCTCGCTTCCGCAGGATATCGTCCAGAAGCTCGATTCGCCGGAAGAAGTGGCAATTCTAAAAAGGGCCGCCGATTTTCCAAAGATTATAGAAGAATGCGTTAAAAATTATGCGCCGCATCTTTTGTGCCATTACGCCGAAGATTTCGTCAAATTGTTTCAGAGCTTTTACACCAAAGGCAAGATCGATAAAAATTTCAGGATCGTGACCGACGATAAAGAACTTTCATGCGCCAGGTTATTTTTGATATACGTTGTTTTAATAACCACCAGAAATATATTGAAAGTCATGAAATTAAGCACGCCTGAGAGAATGTAACGCGGAGAGTGAACATGTCTAAAAACCATAAATACAAAGGCTGGTTTATAACTTTTGAAGGGCCGGAAGGATCCGGAAAATCCACGCAGAGCCAGCGGCTGTGTGATTATCTAAATAAAAACGGGCGCGACGCCATAATGACTTTCGAGCCGGGCGGGACGCCCATAGCAAATCAGATAAGAAGCGTTATACTCTCGCGCGATAACGTAAAAATGACGCCCTGCTGTGAAATGTTTCTTTACGCGGCGAGCCGCGCCCAGCACGTCTGCGAGGTAATCATACCTCATATAGAAAAAGGCGGCATCGTCATCTGCGACCGCTTCACCGATTCTTCGCTCGCCTACCAGGCGTTCGCACGGGAAATCGGATACGAAACCGTCGGGGCCGTGCAGAAAATAGCCACGATGGGCATCGGGCCAGACCTTACAATCATGCTCGACATTCCAACGGAAATAGGCCTCGAGCGTACTTTTAAAAAGCGCAACCCGAACAAGATCGAAAAATCGGCGGACAGGATGGAGCTTGAAAATCTGGAGTTCCATAAAAAGGTCCGCGAAGGCTATCTCAAGCTCGCCGCGCTCGAGCCGGAACGGATAAAAGTTATCGACGCCGAAGAAGAGCCGGACGCGATTTATAATAAAATAATAGCTATCGTCGAGAAGAAAATATCATAGATATTGACAAATATCCCGTTATTATGTAAAATTATTACCGCTATTAATTAAAGCGTTTGAGGATAAATGCCATGCATGTAAAAAAAAGCGGATTGGACGGACGCAAAAGCTCCGATAATAAAGTTAACTCCGGGCAGTTCAAGGGCGGCGCGGGCGAGGCTCCGGGCGGTGTAAGCGCCGCGGGACAGGTTTTTTCATCTTTTTTAGACGCCGAGCAGAAAAAATACAGCATCGAAGAAATCAAAAAAATGATCGAAAGCCTCGAGACTCACGCCATCTTGATTTATAAATCGCCGTCGTTCAAGCATTATGAAGATTATCGCAATAAGGTCAAGGCTATTTTGCAGCAGATATGCGCAAATTTATATAAAGTCAAAGACAACCTTACTTCTAAAGACGCGGCCGAACGGCTTCCATCGCAGTTTCTCGTGGTGATATCAAAAGTGGATGAAACTTTGAGCGAACTGGAAGTGCAGTTCATGCAGAAGGCGAAAATCAATATTTTATCCAAGCATTATGAAATTAAAGGCATGCTTCTCGACGCGCTGTATTAGCGGCGCGAGCTTATGGCGCACGGCAAAAACTGCGTCCCTCTCGAGCCCTGCGTATAAAAATAAAAAAGGCCTGAAAAATTATGATCGAACCCGCGGCGGAAAACGGCAGTGAAAATATTCAATTCGTTATAGTGACGGGGCTTTCGGGTGCCGGACGCACTTCCATTTCGCACGCCTTCGAAGACCTCAACTTTTTCGTCGTTGACAACATGCCGCCGGAGCTTATCCCGAAGTTCGGAGAAATATGCATCAAATCGCAGAAGAAGATCAACCGCGTTCTGCTGGTGCTCGATATCAGGGGCGGTTTCACGCCCGACGAGCTTTTTACGGCGCTGGGCGAACTCATCAAAATGAATATATCCTATCGCATAATTTATCTGGAGGCGTCCGATCAGGCTCTAGTAAAGAGGTTTTCGGAAACGCGCCGCAAGCACCCTCTCGCGGATAAGCTCATACTAAAAGACGCCATAGAAAAAGAACGCCAGTTGCTCGCGCCGATCCGCGAAAAGGCTACTTTTACCATAGACACTTCAAAATTGAGCGTGGCGAGGCTTAAAGAAATGGTCGGAAAGGTATTCGCCGGAATAAAGAAAAACGCCAGCCTGATCGTGAATATCGTTTCATTCGGCTATAAGCACGGCATACCTGACGACGCCGATATCATACTCGATTTGAGATTTTTGCCCAACCCTTTTTACGAGCCGGAGCTCAAAGCGCTTACCGGCATGGATAAAAAGGTGGCCGATTATATATTGAGCCACCCCATAGCGCTTACTTTCAAAGACAAACTTTTCGATTTCATAGACTTTCTTCTGCCCGAATACGTTAGGGAAGGCAAGTCGAAGATAGAAATTGCCCTCGGCTGTACGGGCGGCCAGCACCGTTCGGTGCTGTATTGCGAAATGCTTTTTTCCCATTTGAGCGCCAAAAACTATACCGTGATAATAAAGCACCGGGAAATAGGTTGAAAACTAAACGGGCGGCCTTATTTTACGGTTACAGCAATTCTTTTTGAAAATTTTCTATTAAACTTTTTATGAATTTATAATCGAGCGGCTTGCACATAAAGCAATCCATGCCCGCGTTTTCACATTTTTCTTTTTCGCCTTTTACGGCGCTTGCCGTGAGGGCAATTATTCGTGCTTTCTTTTCAGGGAAGGCTTTTTCAAATTCGCGGATATTGCGGACGGTTTCGTAGCCGTCCATAACCGGCATCTGGATATCCATAAAAATTAGATCGGGCCTGGATTTTTTGAAAAGCTCGAGCGCTTTTGCGCCGTCGTCGGCCGTTATAATTTCCGCTTCGGGGATAAGTTTTTTAAAAAGCGAAATGAATAATTTCATGTTCATGGGAGAATCTTCGACTATCATTATTAATGGGAGTTCAGGCTTGTTTTCGTTAGCTGCGCTGCCGGCGTCGATATTGTTTTCGCTGATCCGATCGTTCATAATCACAACACCTTTAAGATACAATTTTTAAAAAACTATACCGGATTAAATAATTCTTGTATAATTTACTTCATTTATTTTGTAATGTCAATTCTTTTTTCATAAATAAGATATATCAAAGGTTTTCGTTTATAATAACGCTCGATTTTAAATATTTTTAAGAAAAGCAAATAATTGCCGATATTAATCCATGATGATAGTGTGTAATCTATCTGGCGTTTTTACCGGTAAAACCGGAGCGTGATTCCATTATTCAGAACCGGAGAGAATACGATATGAGAAGGGATAATATTTTTAAAACCGTTTCAAACTGCGGCATGCTTAATTTTAAATATATTGTTGCCGCCGCTTTATTTATCTTTTTAATTACGGCCGCCGCTATAGTTTTTCCTTTGCGGCCTGCCGCGGCCGCCGTAAACGGCGGTTCGATTTTATACCAGAAATTTTCACGGCTGGATAATTATATGGATATCACGGCGTCTTCGCTCGCCGCGACGATGGAGGCCGAGATAAAAAAAGGCTCTCCTACCGCCGAAACGTACGTGCTTCTCGCGATAGCCAAACTTGCGTCGAGCGACGTCGAAAGCTTTGTTAGAAATATTAAAAAAGCCAATAAAGTAAGATACTATAAATTCAAGCCTCATCCGCTCAGCAAGTACGAACCCTTCGTGAACCGTTTCGTGAATGTTTTGAGGACGATGAGGGAAATCGACAACCGCTTCGAAATTTATCCTAATTCATCGATGCTTTATTACCAATCGGCCCTGCTGTGCGCCGATTTCAATCGAAAGCTGGCTATATACAATCTGCAGAGGGCTATCCGGCTGAACCGCGATTTTCTTGACGCGCATCTTAAAATAGCCGAACTATATGAGCAGTGCATGGATTACAACCGGGCCATCGAGCACTGGAAACTGATAATGGAGATAAGGCCGTACGATTTCAGGCCGTATTATAAAATCTGTCATCTTTCGTCGAAATTCGGAAATTTCACGATAGCCAGAGGCATTTATGAGCTGGGCATGAGAAAAAAAATGACGCTTCACGAGCACAAGGAGTTTCAGGAGGTAATAACCTCGCTGGTAGATGAATTTCCCCGCCTTAAAAGCGAGCGCGAGGTCCAGAGCGAAAAAATACTCAAGCTCAAAGAAGTCGTGCAGGCCGATCCGCTCAATATAGACGCGCTTCTTGAAATAACCGAAACATATCTAAGCGGGCTTTACGATATCAAAAGCGCCGAGCAGGCGTGCGTAAAAGCCATTCACATAGACCAGCTCAACTATAAGCCGCACCTTTTGTACTCCAAGATACTGGAGGCGTTCGGCGATACGGACAAGGCTTATTTCGAACTTCTTTTCGCCGTGACCGAGGGCGGTCCCGCGATAAAGGCGGCCTATCTTAACGAGCTGACGGACCTTTACGAGCGCAAGCTGATATCCGATATGGTTGAAAAGAAACTTAAGATAAACGAACTGGTGGATTATTTCTGCGTGTATTACAACGAGTAAAATAATATTATATAAATAAGTGAGGTAGATATGCTTAATTTAAAAAGAAAATCGATTTACCGGTTAAACGGCTTGCTGATTATGGCGCTTTTTACCTTCGTTTCCGGCTTTTACTCCGATTGCGCGGCGTCGAGCGTAAAGGCCGATGACGCCGCCGTGGCGTCAGGGAACATTATATCCATAGCTAAAAAGCGTATGGATGCCGGCGAACAGGAAAAGGCGTTGGAGCTTATGAAAAAATACGTCCAGCAGTATCCCGAAGCAGAGGCGGCTGCGGAATTATTTGTTTTGATAGCCAAATGCGAAAAAGATATTTATGAAAAGAACCGTTCCGTAATGGCGAAGAGCGTAATCGCTTCATACGAGCAAATAATAAATAAATACCCTTACTCGGAACTCGGCGCGGAAGCGTGCTTTCAGATCGGCCAGATTTACGAGAAAGAATTGAAAGATAACGACGAAGCGTTAAAATTTTATGAAAAATGCGTCGTAGAGTATCCGGTTACCACTTTCGCGGCTTCCTCGCTTTACCGCACAGGCCAGATTTACGAATCGCGCGAAGATTACGAAGGCGCTATAATAGCCTATCAGAGGCTTTCGAACGATTTCGCAAAATATCAAATAGCGGTGGATTCGCTGCTTCGCGTAAAGGACATATACGCCACTAAAATGAAACAGAACAATAAAACTATCGATAAATCCATAGAAGCGTATTATGAAGTCCTGAACAACTATCCCGAAAATAAAAAAACTCCGGAAGTGCTTATGGAGCTCGCTAAATTTTATAAAGAAAAAAAGGGCGACGCAGAAAATTCGATTAAAACCTATCAGCAGGTTATAGAAAAGTTTGAAAAGGACCCGAAAGCGTATGACGCCTACATGGAAATCGCAAGGATTCATGAAGAAAACAAAGATTATAAAAATCTAGCTCAAACGTACAACAAGCTTTACGAAGCATATCCGACCCATGAAAAAGCTGATAAAACTTTATTTGAAATCGCCCAGATATACGAAATTAATCTTCGCGAATATAAGAAAAAACGAATAGACGATAAAACTTATTTCAGACTGGAAAAGAATAACCTCAATGAAGCCGTTAAATATTACACTAAAATCGTGGATAATTTTCCGCAGAGCAAATACGCTCCGGCGGCGCTTATGAAAATAGGCGATATATTGAATACCGATATGGCGAACGGCCTGGACGCCCGTCTGATGTATAAAGCGGTAGTTGAAAAATATCCGGACAGCAAGGAATACGCTCAGGCGCTTGAAACTTACAACAAAATGAGATAAGGCAATAACTATCAAAAACCTTTAAATAAAAAAAGGCCGTCAATAATTAAATTGACGGCCTTTTTTAATGCGCCAGTTTATATTTTGTTCTATTAGAACATATTCACGTTTTCTTTGATTACATCGTAACGCTTTCCGAACGCTCTTTCGAGATCCTGCTTCGTGATAGTGAGCGGGTCGGGAACGTCTTTGGTGGAGCGGATATAGGTAAGCATATCGCGCGCGTCGGAGCCGGGGACCGAAAGGTTGTTTTTCTTGTAAAGCCCTTCGAATACCGTGAAAAGCTCTTTGAGCTCGGCGTCGCTCTGCTGGGAGCCGAGTTTTTTGGAAGTATCTACGAATATTTTTTCGGCCACGTCGGTAGGCGGGTTGAAGGTGGCGAGATTGAAAGGCAGGCGGCGCCTGAACGCCTGATCGAGGATGTCGTCCATTTTCATATTCGAAGACAGCACGATTCTTTCTTTAACAGGGAAGCGCGCGCGGCCGTTAGCCAGCTCCAGCACGTCCGCTTCGGATTCGAACAGAGTGATGAAGCGGTTAAGTATTTCGATCGAGCTTTTCTGATTGGGGTTGCGCGGCGGGTTGCGGCCGAAATCGTCTATTATCATCATGCCGAGATTCGCTATGACCTGCGGCGGAAGTATCAGGCCGCGCATATCGAAATATTCCACGCTGGAGTTGGTGCAGACCACTATCTTCGGAGGTTTGGCGTATATCCAGCGGTTGTCGTAGGTTTTGAGAGTTTCTTTGTCTATGGAGGCGTCGAGCGATTCGTGCACGCCGTCGATAAAGAAAGGGTAAATATCGCCGTTGAGATAAATCGAGTAAGGTATGTAGATGGTATAATTTAAAAGATTGTGCAAAACTTCCGTTATGGCGGTTTTGCCGTTTCCGGGAGGGCCGTAAATCAAAAACGGCCTTCTGTTGGTTACGAGCGTTTTGAGCTCCATTTTGAAATCGTCGGAAAGGTGCAGGCCTCGCTGTTTGCATATAGCGTTGATATCGTCCATTTTTATGTTCAGGTTAAGCCTGGCCGACTGTTCTTCGACGCTCTTGCAGTAATCTTCGAACGCCACGGGGGCTATGTAGCTTTTGTATTTATATCTGTCCATCATTTCGTTATGGGCGATTTCGCCGAGCGATAGAATTCTATAATGGAGCTGATTTGTAATCTGCGACGTGAAAGTTTCTATCATCTTGCTTTTTTCTTTCAGATCGGTTATGATGGGCTTTATAACGAAGTTCGGCACTTTGAGTTTTTCCGCTATTCCGAATTCGCTCTCGCCGTTTATCGCCGAGTCTTTAAGGACCGATAATATCAGAAAGACGATAACGCGGTCCGGTATTCTAAGTTCTTCCATTTTAGTGGGTTTCTTTGGTTTGTGATCCGCCATTTTTTACCTCCGTAAAATTGTATTTTTATATTGTTTATCGTTTTTTCGCTGTTTTCTTTTTTTGATCGGGTTTAATGATTATCTGCTGGGCTTCGCCCGGATTCACTATTACTTTAGTGTTGGCCGGAACGGATTTAGTTATCCAGACGTTGCCGCCGATTATGGCGTTTTTGCCGATGAGCGTTTCCCCGCCGAGAATAGTGGCGTTGGAGTAAATTACAGCGTTGTCTTCTATAGTCGGATGGCGTTTCTGGTGCCTTATGATATTTCCGTCCTTGTCGCGCGGGAAGCTGAGCGCGCCGAGAGTGACTCCCTGATAAAGTTTTACGTTATCGCCTATGGACGTGGTTTCGCCGATAACTACGCCGGTAGCGTGATCTATGAAGAAGCTTTCGCCGATATCGGCGCCTGGATGTATGTCGCAGCCGGTGACGGTATGGGCGTATTCGGTGAGCATGCGCGGCAGCAGCGGAATATTCTGCAGATAAAGCTCGTGGGCCGCCCGGTATATGGTTATAGCGAAAAATCCGGGATAGCAGAACACTATTTCATCAGCCGACTGCGCCGCCGGATCGCCGTTAAGCGCCGCCTGACAGTCTTTTGAAAGTTTTTCGCGAAGAGCGGGGATTTTGCTTATAAAATTGATCGCTTCGACTTTGCCTACCGCGGTGCACTTCGAACATACTTTTAGCTTGTCTTTGCAGTCGTGCATGCGGCATTTGGCGATTTGCTGAGACAGTATCTTATAAAGCGCTATTATTTTTCCGCCGAGGTAATATTCTACGTTAGGGCGGTCCAGTTCCTGTTCGCCGAAATAGCCGGGAAAGAATATAGCCCTTATAAGGCTTACTATTTCAACCAGCGATTCGTGAGAGGGGACCATGGGGAAGCCCACATGATCGAGCGAAGTTTTAGATTCGAGCGATTTGACTATGCTTTTTGTTATAAGCGGAAGTTTCGCGGTATAAAGGTTTTCGAGTTCCGCTTCCTGCGTTTTTACGCATGCGGCGTTTTGAAGAATAAGATCGACTTTTTTTGACATTTTATCACGACCATTTTTTTTGATGCGTATTATAACAAAAATAAAAAAAAATGTAAAATAGAAATCAATAATGCCGGATATACTTGATAAACCGGGCGGACTGTGTTATAATTATTTCCCGATGGACCATAATGGAGAAATAAATAGAATTAAAGCTGAATATAACCGCCGAGATTCGGACGCGCGCCTCAGCGGGCTTTACGACCGCCTGAACCCTGCAGTCATACACATAAGGCATGAAATAGAAAGGCATTTAGCGCACTTTTTTAACGGCGGGAAGCGGACGGCCGGCGCGCCGGGGGAGTCGAAGCTTATCGATATCGGCTGCGGGGGCGGAGCGTTTTTCAATATGTTCGCCCAGCTGGGTTTTAAGCCTGAGTCTCTTTTCGGGGCCGAGCTTTCTTATGAGCGCATAAAGGCCGCCGCCGGTGGCGTACGCGGCGGCATGACGAACGCGGACGCTGCCAGCCTTCCGTTCCGTGATTCGTGCTTTGATTACGCCTCGCAGTTCACCGTTTTTTCGTCCGTGATAGACAAAGGTTTGAGAACGAAAATAGCGTCCGAGATGAAACGCGTCGTAAAAAACGGCGGGTATATAATATCTTACGATATGCTTCATACCAACCCTTTTAACGCGAACCTCGCGCCTCTCAAATACGCTCATTTCACCGAGCTTTTCGGCGCGCGGCCCGAAGCGTGCTACAGGATAGTCTTGAATCCGATTATCTTAAGGCGTCTTATCGAACGCTTCGGGCTGGTCTGCGACATTTTTTCGTCGATCAAGGTGCTGAACTCATTCTATCTCGCGTTCATAAGGGTTGAAAAATAATTCTGCTGCAAAATAAAAAAATAGAAATGGCGGTAAAGTTTTGAATAATGAAGTTAAGTTAATAAATAATACGCTTGCAGGTAATATAAATCGCGCGGTTCTTATAATTTTTACGGTTATTATGGCCCTGCATATAGCTTGCGGCAAACTATCCGCGGTTGAAAGCGTTTTAGACAGCGCAAAAATCAAAGAAGAATTAAAAAAGAGCGAGGCCGCTTATTTTAAAAACAAGAAGATACTCGATGAAATACTCGACAGGTCTAACGACGACATATCTTTTATAAAGAAAGCGTTTAAAATACTTTTAAAAAAGGAGCCTTCCGACTCGGAGCTGACTAAATTCGTGAGTCTCGTCGGTTCCGGCACCAGCAGGCTTTCGATCATCGACGAACTCACTTCTTCCGACGAATACTTCCTCAAAAACGAAATCACGGGTTTCGTAAAAACCAACAGCGCAAGGCTGATGCAGAGTCCAGGGTTCGAATCTACCAGCGTTATGAGAATAAAAAAAGACGATAAATTCAAGATACTTTCCAGGCAGGACGAATGGTACAGCGTTATTCTCGACAGCGGCTCGCGCGGATATATAAGAAGCGAAAACATTACCATTAACGCGGCCGAACTGGATTACTCGGGCGAACGCGGTTACGGTGCGGGCATATCCGGGGAGGATATGCAATACCTGGCGGACGACAGGCTTCAGGATTTCAGGCAGGTTTATTCGGCAGATATAGATTCGCTTAAAGACAGCTTTCAAAAATTAAAAAGCTCGCTGGTAATGGGCGATAAATATAAGCCTTACGAAATAAAAGCGGGCAAGCTGATCGAGGGAGAAAAGAACCTCACCATATTCAGGTCAAAAACTCAGGACCTGTCAAAGAAAATCGATTTATATAATTCTAAAAATCCCATCAAGCACAGAATAGCGGTTATAAACGTCGGATACAAAGACGTGCTGGACTATAAATTCGCCGAAAAACTCATCGAATTGCAGTCTTCGGCAATTAACGCCGTGGCCGTGGAAGTATTGAAAGACGGAAGAAGCATGGTGCCGACATCGGTATTCGCCTGCGGCGACGAAGCCCGTGATAAAATCGTGCTTAACGATATCAAGCAGGAGTGCGACTACCGTAGTATAAAAAAATATGCTCTGGTAGATGTTTTGAACTTCGGAAAGACTTATTTCGATAATAAAAAAGAGTATTTTATGAAAAACGCTTTCGGCGAATACTCTAACGCTATCGAAAAAGACCGTTATTTTGTCGATTTCACAAACCCCGAAGTGGACGGATTGATCCGTAAATATCTCGAGGATATTATTAAATCGGGATATTTCGACGCCGTTATCATAGACAACCTTAAAATGCCTTATTATCCTTCGGCGGCTAACGATATCAGGGCGCTTTTCATCTTCAACGACGGCCCTGTGAGGGAGTTCGAAAAAAATACCGGAGTGAGCGTTTCTGTTTTAAGCGAGGCGCACGAGGCCATATTTAAAAAATTCGCCATATCTAAATTCGAAAATTTCGTATCCATGCTCAGAAAGTTTTTCGCTTCAAAAAAAGTCCCGTTTTATGCTATTTGCGACGCCGATTATTATTCGCGAAAATTCGACACCCGGTTATGCGAGTTCAAACAGTGGGGAAACAACATAGATATGCTGTTTTTGAGGTTCAACGAAAGCGACGAAAAGAAGATTGAGAAGGTTTCGCGTGAAATCGGCTCTCAAATAGCCAGGCCTCAGGTGATCTGCGTGAGCCGCAAACTTTTCGCCGACGGCAAAACCGCTTTTAACTTTTCGGATGTCCTTAAAAAGGTCAATATGACGAGCAATCTTGTACGCGGATTATTGCTGGAAGAGTAGCCTCTAAAAAAAATATAAAAAATTATTAAAAAAAATACCTATTTTCCTTTTTTTTTGGTATAATATCACTACACAATAAAAAAAATAACCAACTCTGTATGGAGTAAGAGTATGTTCTCCAAGTTGGTATGAAGTTAAATAACGGGGGCAGATAAGTATGGCAACGACCCAGAAAAATTCTACAAAAGTTCCTGAATTAAAAGAAATCGCAGCAAAAGCAAAACTCGGATTAAAAGAAATCGAAAAATTAGAAAACTTATTGAACGAAAGCGGCAATTACGCGCAGGAAACTATCCGTCAGACTTTACAGTGGTACCTGAATAATCTCGGCCTTCATGAATATTACTTCCAGACCACGGCCGTCGAAGAGATCGCAAAGCATATCGAATCGATAAAAGCGGCTGAAATCATTTCCCAGAACTTCCCGCAGGAAAAGGGCGGCATCAACCTCAAACAGGAATTGGCCGACCGCGCAATATATATGATCGACGATTACCCGGAAAGAGCCGTCGATACGGAACGCGCTTTCGAAGCAAAATATCCCGCATATCGCCTCGAATGCTACAGAACATCAGGCATGACCAATAAAAAATCCCACATGAGGATTTA
The DNA here is from genome assembly GCA_002069765.1 of bacterium ADurb.Bin243. GTDB lineage: Bacteria > Muiribacteriota > UBA9980 > UBA9980 > UBA9980 > UBA9980. The sequence goes on along the minus strand of MWBZ01000013.1, from coordinate 5,247 downwards.
CTTCGTTTACACCCCGAAATTCAAAAATGTAAAAGGCGACTTCACTTATGAAAATTCATGTGAAATAGGTTTCTTTGAAACCGCTCAGCCCGAAACACAGAAACGCTATAAAAACGTATGGGAAAAATCAGCCAGCTGGGCTACTCCTTACGTAGACGTTTCAAACACCACCGACGGCAACGAAACCCGTATCATGGTTTCCTTAAATACCGATTCCAGCGAAACTTTCATTTCAAAATTCTCCGACGTATTATCCACCTATAATCTTTACACCAACCGTAAATTCGTCGTTCCTTTCGCTAACGGCAAAACCATATATTCGTTCTATATCAACAAAACCAACGATAAAGAATTAATCAGCAACATAGTTGAAGATATAACGCTGGTGGCTATTCTCCCTAAATCAAAAATCAACCAGCTGTTTTACAATAACACTTTAAACGCTCAGCAGATGCTTTACGCGGTATCGGTTTCCGAATACGCTCATCAGTTCCTCACTTCGCATAACGAAGAATATGTAAGCATTTCAAAAGCGTTAAAAGACCAGCCCGAATTAATCGGAAAACTCGGTACGCTTAAAACCAGCCTTGTAAAAGACACTTTTACGCGCGCTAAAATAAGCGACGTTTTAATGAACAATCCCGAATTCATAAAAGCGGCTTACAACGCATTCCATGAAAAATTCAATCCCGAACTCAAAAAACGCGATTACGAAAAAGCTAATCAGAAGCTTGCCGAACTCGTTAAAACGCATGCGGTTAACGAAGTAGAAATCGCTATATTGAATTCGTTCATCACATTCAATAACCATGTTCTTAAAACAAATTTCTATAAAACCGAAAAAGTCAGCCTTGCTTACAGGCTCAATCCTACATTCTTAAACAAAGTAGATTATCCCGATACGCCGTTCGGCTTATTCTTCCTCGTCGGCAAAGAATTTATCGGATATCACATCCGTTTCCGCGATATCGCCCGCGGCGGCATCCGTCTCGTTAAATCGAGAACTTACGAAGATTTCGAATTCAAAGCCGATTTCATATTCGACGAAAACTACGGCCTTGCCCACACTCAGCAGAGAAAGAACAAAGACATCCCCGAAGGCGGCTCGAAAGGCACAGTATTATTAAACTGGCAGTCGCAGGACAAAGCTGAACCCGCGTTCAAAAAATATATCGACGGCGTGCTCGATCTCTTACTGCTTCCCAATAAAGAAGTCGTCGACTATTACGGCAAAGAAGAAATACTCTTCCTCGGCCCGGACGAAAATACGGCCGAAGTTATGCTCTGGGCTTGCGAACGCGCTCACTATCGCGGCTACAAATTCTGGAAAGCGTTCACGACAGGTAAAGACGTATCGATCGGCGGCATTCCTCACGATCGTTATGGCATGACCACCAGAGGCGTGCATGAAATGGCATTGCAGATCCTCGCCAAACACGGCATCAAGGAAGAAAGCGTAACCAAATTCATGACCGGCGGACCTGACGGCGATCTCGGCAGCAACGAAATTTTGATATCAAAAGATAAAACTACGGGCATTGTTGACGGATCCGGCGTTATGTACGATCCTAACGGATTCGATAGAAAAGAACTTACTCGCCTTGCAAAAGAGCGTAAAATGATATGCCATTTTGACGTTTCGAAACTCAGCAAAGGCGGTTTCAGAGTTCTTATCGAAGAAAAAGACGTAAAACTTCCTAACGGTGAAATAATAGCTAACGGCGAAACGTTCCGCAACACATTCCACCTCACCAAATACGCGAAGGCCGACCTGTTCGTTCCGTGCGGAGGCCGTCCGAGAGCCATCAACATCAATAACTGCAGCCAGCTGTTCGACGCCGAAGGCAAACCCTTCTGGAAGTTCATATCCGAAGGCGCTAACCTGTTCATCACGCAAGAAGCGCGTCTGCGTTTAGAAGAAAAAGGCGTAGTACTCGTTAAAGACGCATCGGCTAACAAAGGCGGCGTTACGTCTTCATCGTTCGAAGTTTTCTCTTCGCTCGCTCTCGACGACAAACAGTACCAGGAATTAATGATGATCACCGATAAGAACATCGCTAAAGACGTAACGAAAGAATCCACGATGAAATTCAGAAGCGCTTACGTCGACCAGATCATAGAAAAGATCAAAGTCAACGCCCATCTGGAATTCGAAGCTATGTGGCGTGAAAACCAGAGGACCAAAACTCCGATGGCTATCCTCAGCGACGTCCTCTCCAACAAGATAAACGAGATCACCGACGCGCTTCGTGAATCTTCGTTATACGAAGACGAGCACATCTGGAAATACGCTATAAAGAATCATTGCCCTGCAGTAATAGTAAAAGAAATCGGACTCGAAACCATACTCAAGAGAGTTCCCATGAACTATCTGCGCGCGATATTCGCCACCAACCTGGCCAGCCGCTATATTTACGAAAACGGCCTCAATGCTAACGAAGTCGATTTCTTCAAATATATCGAAGCTATAAAAAAAGCTAAAATCTAGTTCAATAAATAAAAAAAGCTAAAATCGAATAAATAGATTGGGAGGAACAAAGGGAGTAATTCCCGATTCCTCCCAATTTTTTTCGGGCCACTATTCCAAATTTAAACAAGGGCTTTTGCATTTTAAGCGGGTAGTTAGGGCAGGGCGCCAGACAAGTTTTTTCGGGGACGCGTTCGAAAATCCCTCCGGGATTTTCGCCGCTTGAGCTCGGCCCTTATCGCCCATCCCTGGGCTCCAGGGCCTCCGCTACATCCCTCAAAAATTTTGTATGGCCCCTGCTATTAGCTTAAAAGTAATTTAAATAAAAGTTGATTAACCGAAAGGTAAATATAAAACCCTATTTAAACAAAGGCTTTTGCATTTTAGCATGTAGTTAGGGCAGGGTGCCAGACAAGTTTTTTCGGGGACGCGTTCAAAAATCCCTCCGGGATTTTCGCCGCTTGAGCTCGGCCCTTATCGCCCATCCCTGGGCTCCAGAGCCTCCGCTACACCCCTCAAAAATTTTGTCTGGCCCCTGCTATTAGCTTAAAATCAACTTAAAAAAAGTTTATTAACCAAAAAGTGTATAATAAAACATTAATGTTTACAACCATTAAGCCATTAATGCTGCGCAGACGCGCGCGTGCGCGCGTCTGCAAAAAACAGAAATAAAAAACAGAAATATAAAAATAGAAGAGAAGAAGCGGAAAAGAAATTTTGGCAGTTAAGTAAAAGAATCAGAAAATAATTTATAGCGAAATAAGCAATAGCAGAACTGAATTAAAGTAACGGCAGAAAGGCCTGCAGTACACAAAAATAAAGCGTCAGGCTAATTCGGGGTTGGAAGGGATTTTAAGGGAAGGAAGGGGCCGTGGAACCTCGCCTTCCCTTATCAAAAAAGAAACAGAAATATTTTTTGAAGTTTTCAGGTTTGGTCACCGGTCTTAATGGATGTGAAAAACGCCTTGTAAATTTGAATATTGCGGTAAAAACGCCTTTTTTTATTAATCGAATATAAATATTTGCAATATTTTTCCGATAAACACACAAAGTGGCAGAGGTGTTTTACGCCATGCCGCCCGCGGAGGCCAGAAATAAATAAAAAGGGCCGCGCGGAAGACAAGTGAATATTTATAAATATATATGAGGTGTACGATCATGAAGCAATGTTTGGGGAAACATGCCGAAAGGCGTTTTGGTCTATTTAATTTCTTATTACTTTTACTGGTATCGATTCTGCCGCTGCAGATATTTGTAGCGGAAGCGCTCGCGGTCCCGCCCGCCGCGCCCACTCCTATTAACGTTACTAATTCCGCGAACGGCACGGCCAATATAACATGGTCGAACGTTCCGCCATCGGCGCTTCCCGGAAGCACTATCACATACAGACTTTACCGCGATCCGGTCGCGAACGCAGTGGGAACTGTAATAATAAACAGCACTACGAGCTTGAATTTTACTGATACGGTGGCGCCTTTCGACGGCGGCCAGGCCGGCGATACGGCTAAAGACGGCACAACATGGGATGCCGCTCAAAAACGTTACGGCCAGTCATATAAATATACCGTTTTTGCGGTAGATTCCGCCGACGCGACCAATCCGACTAACTGGGCAAGCACTACGGCGGCCACATTAGAGGTATATGTCCACTGGTGCGACGCTCGCTCGCCGAACGTGAACGGTCTCGCGCAGGGCCCGGCGGACGGATCGCGCCAGGCTCCGGGCAACCATGAAGTCCGTGTCACGTGCAATTACATAGACTGGACGCTCGGTACTCCGGCCGCGGCGGTTATTCAGTTGAACTACAGCATAAACGGAGCTTTGCAGGCCCCGCTTACCATGAATTTACAAGGCGCTCAAAACTTTACGGAAAACGAAGTAGTTACATTAAGGGCGACGATGAATTTAACGACCGCCCCCGATAACGCGGTAATAAAATACTGGGTAACGGGCCGCGATTCAGTAGGCAACAATTTACAGAGCACGGCGTCGCCTAAAACATTGCTGGCGGGCGACGAGGTGACCTTTACGATAGATGCCGGCGCGCCTACGATAACGGGCATCAATTATATGGAAACCGGATCCAATCCGGGAATCGACGCGAACGACCAGATAATAGTGACTTTCAGCGAACAGATACAGACCGGCCAGGTAGGCCAGACCGCGCTTAATGCGAACACTTTTCAGCTCGGCAGGATAGCGGGCGGAGTATTCACGCAGGACGCAACGGGTAATTTCGGCACGGGAGCGATAGTGACATCGGGGCCGCTCAACACTCAGGTTACTATAATTCTAGGCGCGAATCCGGTAATTAAATTCATATCGACGCCGGGCGACAACCTTATTAATTCCATAAGATATTCACCGGCTGCGACAAACGCCATACGCGATCTCGCGCTTAACAGCGCAAACAGCGTTCAGGGATACGAAGTAGTAAACCGGCTCACGAATCCGGCTTCGATAGAACTTCCGAACGCGCCGCGCCCTTATATAAATGCCAATCCGGTATTCACCGATTCAAATAATTCGGGCACGGTCAATGCGGGCGACAAGCTTTTGATGGTATTCAGCAAGCCAGTCATATTGAATAATACTAATGTGGCCAATACTGACCTGGCGCTTCCGGTGACCGGCGATTCTATAGCCGGAACGGGCGCGCTGGTGGCGGGCACGAACAATCAGATAGATTTTACGATAGCGGCCGGATCGGCGTTTACGATAGCCGGAGTATATGCGACGGGCGTTACGGCGGCCGGATCGCCTTCGGGCATAGACGTTTC
>MWBZ01000012.1 GCA_002069765.1 bacterium ADurb.Bin243 | reverse complement strand
GCCTTGTAAACTATGCCCATTCCGCCTTTGCCGATCTGGCCGAGGATTTTATAGCGCTTGTCTATATAATCGGTTTCGTTGGCTATGGTGGCGATCATCGTGCGCTCGGAATCGTCGGTGGCCGGGGCCTGCTGCTGACGAAGCGATTCGGCCTTGCGCGCCGCGATTTTTTCCTTGATGGAAGTTATTATTTCGCCGGCGTTTTTATAACCCATATCTACGGCGGCTATTTCGGAAAATATAGCTTCGGCTTTTTCCAGCTGGCCGCATTCCAGGAATATGCCGCCCGCTTTATATTTAAAGGCCAGTTCCTCGCCGGCCGAAAGATTGAGCGGTTTGAGGTCTATTGAGTTATAGACTTTTTCCGCGGCGGCCGTAAGATTTTCTTTTAAAAAACAGTTCATGAGATAAATGTTCATAACCAGGGTGCGCTTGCTTTCCGGAGCGGCTTTTATCAGCTGCTGAAAAATGGAAATGGCCTTTTTATAATCGCCTTTTTCATAGTATAGCTTCGCTTCAGCCGCCTGTATTTCAAGAGGGCTCACCTGTACGCGGCTTTCGACGTCGATGCTGCTGCGCTTAACCTTTACGGTCTCGCCGTCGATGGCGAGTTCGAGCTCTTCGGAGGATGAAGATTTCATCTCGAGTATGCCGCGTTCGTCGATAAGATTTTTTATGTATTTCTGGCGCTTTTCGGCTTCGCCGTCGCGCGGGCTCAGTTCGATAGTTTTAAGATATATTTCGTTCGCCCTGTCGATGTCTCCGCTTTTAAGATAAGCTTCGGCGAGGCATTTGAGGCAGACGCACGACTGGCTTAATTTATAGGCCACGGGAGCCAGGTCTATGACGCGCTGGTATTTTTTTTCTTTAATTAAAATAGAAGATATCTGTGAAAATAATTCTACGTATTTATCTTCGTTTTCCTTCTTTTTAAAAGAATCGAAAATGATTGCCAGACTTTCGTCGAATTTTTTATTTTTAAAAAGAAGGCGGCAGTATTCATACCTGATTCGTATGTCGCCCGGGAAAAGTTCGCACAGGTCTTTGAAAATTTCTACGATATTAGTTTCCACGTCGTTTTCAAGCATCAGGAAGCCTTTTCTTTTTATAATGGCTTTTTCCTGCGGATATACGGATAATATTCTGTCGATGGCGGCCATTGCGGCTTTTACGTTTTTCTGGCGGTTGTAAGCGCTGATAATGCAGTCGCCGTAAAGAAGGACCGCTTTTTTATTTCCGTTTTTGAAGCTTTCGTTGAAAAATTCGTTGGCCGGGGCCAATAATGATTCTATAGCGCTGTTTTTCAGTTCCATCACCACGCGGAATATTTCGAGCGCCTCTTCGGTCTGGGAAAGCTTATTGTATATCATGAAAAGGGTCTGGTAATGATTGATCAGGCCCTGCGATTTGTCTATTTCAGTGAGCTTTTTATAAACGGTAACCGCTTTTTCGTATTCCGCGGACTTTAAATAGAGATCGGCCAGCATGGCCAGATCCTCGATCGAATTAGGCTCCGCGGCAGTGATTTCTTCCAGGACGGCGGCCGCTTTTTTGGCGTTTTCGCCGCTGCCCTGCTGCGATTCGCCCTGATAAGGCTTATCTTCCAGATAAAGGCGCGCGAGTATTTTTATGACAAAAATATAGGATTTGTCTTCCGGCTTCAGGGAGTTTTTGCGAGATTCATAGGCCGAGATGACGTTTTTTATTTTAGCCTTTTTTTTATAAATTGCGCAGAGTTCTCCTACGAATTGAAAGTAGCCGGTATTCAAATCCAGCAGCTCTTCGTAATATAATTCGTCGCCCGGCCTTAGCTTGATAAGGTTTTTGTAATATTCGGCGGCCTCTTCGGGCTTATTGTCTTTTTTCAGCAGCTGAATTATATTTAAAGTAAGTTCTACGTTTTCCGGGTTTGCCGAGAGCATTTCACGCAGCCGGACGATCTGATCGCCGGCCGGCGCCTGCTGAGCGCCGTTTCCGTTCGCGCGGCGGCGCAGTCTTTTTATAAAAGCGAAAATAAGCGCGAGCAGTAAAAGCGAGCCGGCGGCCAAATGCGTTTCTTTTTTATAAGAGGCGTATAAGCGAAGCAGCGCGCTTATATCGAAATCTTTTAAAATGTCCGGCGTTTTAAATGAAATTGAAGCGCTAACGGCTTTATAAGGCGAAGCGAAACGCTGTTCGGAAGAAAAATAAAAGTCTTCGGAAGCGCCGGGGGCCGGGGCTTGAAGGCATAAAATCGAGTTGGTATGCGCGAGTAAAAAGAAGGCGGCGTTTTTAGAGGCTAAGTAGCGGCCGGAAACCGGGCCGGCTAAGGTTTTGTTTTCGAGTTTATATTCGGAAACCTGTTTTTGGGATTTCATATCGTAAAGCGCGGCCGTGTCGTTGTTTTTATAGTAGAAAAAAAACGGGCCCACGCCGGCGGCGTAAAGCGCGGCCGGAAGATATGAGCTTTTAGCCCTGGTTTCGAGCTTGAACAGCGCCGCCTGGGCCGCGTCCGAAAAGCCGTGATAAGCGTTTTCGCATCCGGCTATTATAACGGAAGCCTGGCCGGGAAGGCCGTTTGCGCCGTAAAGCGAATTGACGGCGGAATCGGTTTTAAACTCCGTTTTGAACTCGGGCGAAGATTTTGAGCAATCGTAGATTTTGACGGAATTGTTTTCGCCTATGGCGTATTTTAGAGGCTGCGCGCCATCGCCGCTAAAATAAAGCAGCGCTTCCGAGCCTGCGGATATTTGCGAGCGCATAGCGCAGAGCGGGGCCGAACGGGCGGAAGCGCCCTGAAAAATATCGAATCCCGACGCGGTAAGCACCGAATAATAAAAGCCCCCGCCCGCCGTTACTACCGAGTTGACCGCGAACGCCGGCGAGGCCAGAGGCGTTTCGTTTTTTTCGCATTTTGCGCCTTCTATCGAGCACAGGAAGTTATTTTTTACGAAAATAAAGCCTTCCGGCGAAGGCGTGGAAAGCATTCTTTGAGCGGGGGCCATGTCCGAATATAGCGCGGCGCCGTCCGCTCCGATCACTTCGAAAGCGTTGTTTTCATACTGCAGCATGAATTTTGAACGGTCCAGCGACGCCGACAGTTTTTTTGGCTTGAGTTCGTTTCTGATGCCGAAACGCCAGAGCGGGCTTTCGGAGCCGCTGACGAAAGCCTTCAACGCTCCGGTTTCGGCCGAAACGAAAGCCGGTTTCGATTCGTGTTCGAAAAACACCGGATTGTGAAAAATGAAATTTTCGGCTTTCTGCTCGAAGTATTGGCCGATAGCCTGAGCGTTCGCAAGCCTGGCCGGCGCGAAAAAAGAAAGCGCTACGGCCGCCAGGAATAAAGGCAGCATATGCAAAATATATTTTTTTATGTGACCGGGTTCGGGAAATATTATATTTTTAGTTGTCACGTATTTTCTCACCGACGTTGTAATCGTCCGTAGCGACGCTGAAATCGATAGTCACGGCGTCGTTGAGGCGGTTGGCGTTATATGATTTTAACTGGCTGGATATTTTAAGCTGATAATTTCCGGGGAAGAATGCGAAGTCGGGCATGAATATGAGGTTTTTAACGTTATACACCATGAACTTGCCGTTGATTATGCCGCCTTTGGCGTCGCAAACGGTTATGTATTCTTCATAGTCTATCTTTGAATCAAGGGGTTCTGAAAAAGACAGCAGTATGCGGTCGTAAGAATCGAGCCTGCCGCCTTTTATGCCGGGGTACGAGCTGACGAGATAAAATACGGGTTTATAGGCTATAAACTGCCATACGTATGTTTCTGAAAGCCCTTTGTTGCTGGTTCCGCGGGCTTTGCGGCTGAGGGCCGCGCTGTAGAGACCGCCGCTTTTAAGCTCCATGGCCGGCGTGAGTTCGAGCCTTTTTAAGATTTTATTGTAGCGGACTTTCGACGGTATTAATTCGTCTTTATGGTAAAGGCTTAAATAATCGGCGAGATCTTCGGTATTTTCAGAGGCCGCGAAATGAAGCTGCCTGTCGAACTGCACGAATATCAGAGGGCGGGAGTCGTAAATTTCGGCGCCGGCGAGAGGATATTGCGATACTACTTTAAACGAATCGCAATCGGGCGAAACGACCGTGGAGTACTGGTACATCAATGCGCTTTTAAGCCGCTCGCCGTCCGCCCCGCGAAGCCCGGTTTTGAATATCAGGCTGTATATTTTATCGTGCCGCAGCTTTTCGGCAGGCTTAACGACTACCGTGCAGGAATTTTTAAGATATTTCAATACTGTTTTTACGGGTTTGTTATTCAGCGTGAGGCAGACGAATTTTTCGCTTACGGTGCTCGCGTCGAGAGCGGAACTGAATTCGGCTTTAAAAACGGCGTCCGGCTGTATCTGGCCCGCCGCCGACGAAGGCGTGATTTTTACGATTGAAATATAAGCCGGCGCAGGCCTTTTTTCAAACGCGGAAGCGCGGCCGCCGCCGGTTGCGATAATCATAAGCGCCAGCGCCGCCGGAAGAAAATTAAATATTATTTTTTTAATATATTCCGTCATTATATTACCCGCTTTTTGTGTTATTGACGATATAAAAAACCGCGTCCGTAGAAACCGGAACGGTTTTAAATATTAACTCTTTATTTTACCATACCATTTCTTATATGTCAAAACAAATGAGCATTTTTTTATATTTTTTATCGAGTTCTGGACGCCTGGCGAGGCCGAAAAATGAATATAATGAACTTAAGGAATTTTTACGAATTCGTTGATGGCTTTGATTATATCGCCGAATTCAAAAGGTTTCACGATGTAAGACTGCATGCCGGATTTAAGGCACGCGTTTATGTCCGCTTTCACGGCGCTGGCCGTGCAGGCTATTATCGGGATATTTATGCCGCTTTTTCTTATAGCGGCTGCGGCTTCTATGCCGTTGAGCCCGCTCATCTGTATGTCCATGAAAATAATATCGTAATAAGAATTTGAAGCTTCTTTAACGGCGGCCAGACCGTTGTCCACTATTTTATAACCGTATTTATAAATTTCTAGAAAACGGCTCATAAGAAAAGAATTTACCGGGTCGTCTTCGGCGACGAGAACTTTAACTTTTTCAGGCGGAATTAAAGGCTGGCAGGTTTGCGAAGCGGACGCCCGGGGCTCTCTATTTTCCAGTCCTTCACGCGTGCGTGATTTATTGAAATGTATGAAAAAAGAAAACCTGCTGCCGCGCCCGGGTTCGCTTGTCACCAGAGGGCCGTGGCCTCCGAGAAGGCATATCAGCTTGCCGCATATTGTAAGCCCCAGGCCCGTGCCGCCGTATTTTCTGGTTATGGAGCCGTCCGCCTGGGTGAAGGGCTTGAAAATGTCTTTTATCCGTTCGGGCGGGATTCCTATTCCGGTATCGGAGACGGATATTTCTATCGATACCCTTTCGTCGTTTTCGTATTGGGTCCGGCATTCTAAAGTGACGGAGCCTTTTTCGGTAAATTTAACGGCGTTGTCAACTAAATTCAAAAGGATCTGCTTTAGCCGCGACGGATCGCCGACGAGATAATTGTCATATTTTTTATCGATGAGGCAGTTCAATTCGATATTTTTGTTAGCGGCGTTTATAAGGTTCATGTTTATTACGTCTTCGACTAAAGCGTGGAAACAGAATTCTATATTTTCGATCTCCAGCATATTGCTTTCGATTTTGGAAAAATCAAGGACGTCGTTGATAAGCGCCAGCAGGTGCCTGCCGCTTTTTTGTATGTAACCGAGCGTTTCGGATTGCTGGGAATCGAGCCCGCTTTTTTCGAGCAGCTTTGCGAATCCTAGAATGCCGTTGAGCGGCGTTCTTATTTCGTGGCTCATATTGGCGAGAAACTGGCTTTTGTATTTGCTGGCGATTTCGGCGTCTTCTTTGGCTTTTAAAAGCTGGGCTTCCATATTTTTTTTGATCAGCGCGTTCGTTATGATTTCCGAAAAAATTTTGAGCATCGTTATATCTTCTTCGGACCATGCTTTTTCATATTTTATCATATCGAAGCCGATGAATCCGAACGGTCCGTTTTTATTTATGAGAGGAACGGCTACGAGAGATTTTATCATTTCGATTTCCATTATCTGGCGCTCGACCGCCGCGTGCGGAGGAAGGGAATTTATGCCGGGAACATGGTTAACTTCGAGTTTGAAAAGTTTTTGCATCCAGTAGCTGTTTTTGTCGATTATTACGTTGCGGTTGTTTTCTATCTGCGGCGCTATACCTTCCGAGCACCATTCGTATGTATTGCTCATGCTTCCGAGGTCTTCGGCCAGCTCGAATATATAGCAGCGGTCCGCTTCCATGAACGATCCAATTTTGGCAAGCGATGAATTTACCCGCTCGTCTATTTCGCCGGCGGAAACAGTTATAAAACCGTTTGAAATTTTAAGGATTAATTTTTCCCATTCCAGACGGTGTTTTAAATAATTTTTCAGCTGCTCGAAGTCGTTTTGCTTAAACAAAATTTTCCCCTTTTACTGCCTGTCTTTCAACTTGGATTTGATCTGCGTTAAAACCATGTCTATAGCGATCTGGTTATGCCCGCCGTAAGGTATGATTACGTCCGCGAACCTTTTCGATGGTTCGACGAACTGGTGGTGCATGGGCTTTACCGTGGCGAAGTATTGGGAAATAATAGATTCGAGCGAACGCCCGCGTTCCTTGAGATCTCTTTCAATTCTTCTTATTATGCGAACGTCGTCGTCGGTATCGACGTAAATTTTAATGTCGCACATCTGGCGGATCCTGGGGTCGGCGAATATTAAAAATCCTTCGAGTATTATTATGTCTTTGGCTTCGATGCGGAGGGTCTCCGGCGACCTGGTGTATGAAACGAAGTTATATACCGGCTTTTCGATGGGCGAATATTCCCTGAGGAGCTTTAAGTGTTCAAGGAGAAGATCGTTGTCGAGAGCGTCGGGATGGTCGTAGTTTACGCCGGTCCTTTTTTCGAAAGGAAGCGCCGACTGGTCTTTGTAATATGAATCGTGGTCGAGAAGTATTATGGAGTCGGAATCGAGCTCCGAAATTATTTTGCGCGTCACCGTGGTTTTGCCGGAGCCTGAGCCGCCGGCGATGCCTAATACGAAAGGTTTCATATTTCCTCGCTTTTCATTTATAAAGTTCAGCTTTACGCTTATTGCTTTTTTATTTTGTAAACGCCTTTTGTCGTGAGCACTAAAACGTACGGATCGAGCTGGGCGAAAGAAATTCCGGCGCCTTCGAGCGTTTTAGCGTATAACACCCTTTTCGAGCCGTATGTGATAACCGTGCTGGAAGCGCCTGCGCTGCCCGCCTTAAATTTTCTGAGTATCCATGCGCCGTCTGAAACGGTGTCGCGCATGGCGCATACGCTGTCGTTGACGGGAACTCCGCCGCTGTAATCTATTTTTTTCCATTCTTTTCCGTTAAAAACCGCCACGCCGGAATCCCCGGCGATATAAACGTCTCCGTTTCCCGAGCGGTTTATCGAATTTACGCGCGTAAAAACGCATGAAATAGGCGTGGTCATGTACTGCCATGCGGAGCCGGAAAAGAATACCAGCGCGTTCGAGTCGCCTTCGTTAAGCCCCGCGAAAACGGCGTCGCCGGAATTTAAAAACGCCGACGGCGCGGCCAGCGTGGGTTGAGTGAAGTCGTATTCCGAACGGGTTGCGCCGGCCTGCGGATCGAATCCGGTAATTTTTCCGTCCGCCGATATTATAATGCATTTTTCGGATATTTTGCAAGAGATTTCTGAAAAACCCGCTATGACGCCTTTATTTTCTATATTATAAACGGCGGAGCACGCACCGGAAGGCGTGCCGTCTTTTTTTGAAAAAGACGTGACCGTGCGGAACCTGTATTTATTGGAATTAGCGACTTTATATTTTCCTTCGAGCTTCACTATTCCGGCGTCGCCGGAGGCCAGGTATATGGAGCCCGTATCGTCCGCGCAAGCGCCGGCGATGTTTTTAAGCTCGGGCTTTTCCGGCATGACTTCAGAAGTGGAATCTATAAGATTGTAATGATAAAGCCCCTTTTTACCGCCTATATAAACGTCGCTGCCTATGGCTTTTATAAAGTCGTGCTTTCCGTCAAGTATTTTTTCTATTTCTCCCGAAGGGGCCGGAGCGTCGAACTGACCGTACTTTAGAAGGCCGCCGCCGTCGGTGGCGATGTAAACGAAATCACCGCAGCAGAGGATATCGCAAATTTTATTAGATGAAAGCGGTGAATTATCCTTGTTGAAAATCACGAATTCGCTTCCGTTAAAAACTGCGAGGCCGGAGTTGGCCGTTCCGACCCACAGGCCGCTCGCAAGCGATTCCAGAGCAGGGTTTTTAGGGGCCTGAACAGTTTCTGTCACGCTGAAAAGATCGTAAGCTTCGTTGACGGCCTGGAAATCGGGGTTGGCAAGCAGAGAACTCATTTCGCGGGTTTTTAGCGTAACGCTGTCGCCGTTTTTTTCTATTACGGTGTCGGCAGAAGCGAATTTTCGAAGGCGTTTTACAAGGCTTTCAAGGTCCGAAGGGCTTTTCTGGTTTTCTCCGGCCGTCTTCGCCGAAAGAGCGCCTGCGTCCAGAGTGATCTTTGCCTTTTCGGATTCCATGGCGAAGTTGTCGCACGCGAAGCAGCTTACCCAGTTTTCGGCGAGCCCTTCGTTGACGCCGATAGTTACCGTGCGGCCGTTCGATTTTGAGACTGTAAGGCCCGCCGCCGAAGAAAGCGCCATATCCGGGTCCAGCTTAACTTCCGATGTTTCTGAACCTGCGGGCGACGAAACCTTTACTTTAGATATTTTCGTGGCGCCGTTGACACTGGAGGCCGCCGAAAAATCTTCCGGATCGAATTTGCGGCAGTCGGCGGTTTTTAAAACCATCAGGTCGGTCGCAAGATGAAGCGTCCTGTTTTCATCGCAATAGATCGAGTTTACTTTTCCGATTTCCGCTCCGGCGGAAGTGACGCGGACGATCTCTTTTACGCTTCCGGCAAAGACCGTGAAAAATCCGTGATCGGTGCCGGCGTAAACGTTAGAAGCCGAATCGGAGGCGAGGCTGTAAATGGTGTCGCCCTGTATATCGCTGTTTTTTAAGTTGATTATTCGGGCCTGCGAAGACGAAGCCGCTGAAATATTTGAAATTATGGCGAGCCCGGCGTTGGTTCCGACCGCAAGCCGTCCATCCGCTTCGCAGTAACATAGCGACAAAATATTGTCCGAGGGGAGCGGAGGATCGGTTATCAAAGGCGAAAATTTTTTGCCGTCGAATAATATGACGCCGTTTTCTTTCGAGCCTATAAAAAGCGTCTTGCTTTTTTGTGAATATGCCAGGCACTTTATGCTTTTTGCCGCAAGGCCCTCGGCTTCGCCGTAAGACACGAAATATCCCGAATCCAGATAGACGGCGCCTTTATTTTCGACAGTGAGTTCATGCCATGGCTCGTTGGTGCCGGGGCATGCGCCGGCCGGGGATATTTGCGGATAAAAAGGCGAAAGCCGGAAGCCGCCGAAAGTAAAAACCGCAGATAGCGATATTAAAAGAATAAAAAAAAGAGCACGGGAAGCGAACCCTTTTAAAATTTTTTCGGTTTCGCCGGCGGCTTCGCGGGAGGCTTTAATATTATCGCGGCCGCACAGGACGAAAAGGGAATCGAGAGCGCCGCAGGATTGCGTTATCTTTTTTAAGCCTTCGCCGCCGGTTTTAACTGCCGCTATCAGGGCCGATTCGAAAAGCAGGCCCGCGAAATCGCAGATCTTTGAATTATAAGCCAGCAGGCTGCCGCCGGAAATGAGCGCCTCCTGCTTGCAGCCGCCGCCGCAAAGGTAGCGGATGGGGCAGGAGCGGCAAACGGGCCTTTCGTCCACCGAAGTTTTCCATTCTTTTGCCGCGTCCTCGATACCGGTCAGGCCGCCTTCGATCCTGAATTCGGTTTTGCCTATTAGCCGGTGGCAGGGATATACCGAGCCGTCAGGGGCGAGAGTGAAATAACCGGCGCCGGCCCTGCAATGGTTTAAGGCCAGGCCGCCTTCGGTAAGGTAGCAGATATAGCGGTTCAATTCGAGGCAGCCTTTGAAAATATTGCCTTTACCGGAAAGAAGCGAGCCGTAATTTTCGGCCATCATGCGGTAGGAGGTTTTAAACTCTTCTGCGAGCGACAGCCCGCCTCCGTCTGAAGAGCCTATGGCGGCGCAATAGACGGAGCAATAATCGAATATGTTTAAAGAAACGAGCTCTTTGAGCTCTTCTAAAAATCCGGAAGGGTTCGAATAAACGGTAATCCTTGCCACTACGGTTAAATGCGGCGCGGCCGCTTTGATCTTTTTTACGTTATTTATGATGTCGTCGTATGAGCCTTCGCCGGTTTTATAAGGCCGTTGAGCGTTTTGAGTTTTACGCGCGCCGTCGATCGAGACAGAAATGATGAAATCGCCTTCAGCTAATAGTTTCAGGATATCGTCGTCGAGGGACGTTAGATTGGTGGAAATACGGTTGATTATGCGGCCGCCGATCTTATCGGCAAAAACTTCGAATCCGGCTTCGCGGCGCCGCACTTTTTTTTCGAACTCCAGGACGCTTTTTATGGCCCCGGCGTTAAAAAGAGGCTCGCCTCCGAAAAATTCGAAGCGGAAATCGCGTGAAGAGTCTATGAAATCGCTGCCCTGACCAAGCGCCTCGATGACGGTTTCCGGCCGCATCACTTTATCCTGCGACGAGTAATCGCCGCCCCCCGCGTAACAATAAACGCAGCCCAGATTGCACTGCGGCGTGAGATCGAGGTTCAGGGCCGAAACCGCGGGCTTAAGAGAGCCCGATTTATCTTTTAAAATAGCTGCGTTGGTAAAGTAGCCTTCGGCGTCTTTCTCCATAAAAAAACCGTCGAGCGATTTTAGCTTTTCCTCGAAAGCTTTTTTTAGAAAAATCTTATCGCCGTGAGTTTCGACGCATTCGCCGCGGACGAGTTCGGCCAGCCGGCTGATCGGAGTTAAAAAAATAAAGCAGCGGCCGAAAAGTTCAAAAATTATATACCGGTCGTTTTTTGCGATATAATTTATCTGTTCCATAAGCCGCCTCCGGGTTTAATTCATTATTTCATTTATATTTTCGATGCTTTTAATGTCGTCTTTGAAAACCGGGCCGTTTTTATTTTTTATAGCCCGCGGGGCGCACTGTTTGACGCACGCCAGGCATTCGCAGCACTCGCGAGTATAATCGACGCGGACGGTCCCGCCGTGTTCTGTAAAAAGTCCTTTCGGGCATACCAGCGCGCAGGAACCGCATCCGGCGCATAAGTCCTGTGAAATTAACGGCTGAAAAAGGCTTTTATTATCAGCCGAGGAGAGCCAGTGCGCTATGGTAGTTTTATAAAAAGGCGTCGAGCCGAGCATATCTACCGATACTAAAAAATTAATAACGAACGCGCTCAGGCTGCAAAAAATATAAGAGGCCAGCCTGAAAGGCCGTTTGAATAAAGAATACGCGGCTATGGCCAATTGTATAAGCGCGCCTATAAAAAGCGAGTTGTTGGCCGGATATTTAAAAGGGAGACGGTCGTAGAGCATGAAATTAGAAAAGATATTGATGAAATTCATTAACAATAAAAAATGGATTTTGCCTTCATGTTTTTTTCCGGCTATTAATTTAAGCGCGATTACCGGAACCAGGAAGACCGCGAACATGCCGAAAGCGTTATAGTAACGCTCTGCGAATGCGAAGCGGACCAGCCGCATTTCAGGCTCTAATTTAAAACCGTTTCCGGCGTATTTTTTGATGTCGCGGAAATCGGCGGGTCCGAAAACCCCTTTGAAGCCGCATTCTTTTTCCAGCCCGCCGAGGTCCACGCCCGACGCCGAAAGCAGCGGCAATATAAGTCGCCTGTGGGAGACTATTTCGGAAAGCCCGGTGGAATTGACCGAGTCCGCGATTTTATGCTCGTTGAAATCGCATACGCCCGATGCGCACCAGACGTTGATTCCGGCCGAATCGCAGACCAGAAGGTAGCAGTCCAGGCCGCGAAGGGCTTTTTCGAGCCTTTTTACGGTATGGAAATAATTTCCGGAAACGAAAACGGGAGACGCTGAAGAAGGATTGCCTATCTTCACGAGCCCGCATTCGCTGCGGATAGGATTATAGCGAAGCAATACGCAGCGGCAGCTTATTATGAAATCTTTAATTTCTTCGAATTTGCTCATATTTTTAAAATCTTCAGTATGGATATTATTCCGAAAAAAATACTCTTGCGCCCGGCGATTTTAAGCCCGGCCGGGCTCAAATCCTTTTCGAGGTTTTTTACCGGCGTTATAAGCGTCCTGGTCAAAATGAAATTAGGTATGAAAAAAATCCAGTAAAGAAAGTGATAAATCGCGCTAGATATAATGTTTTCAGGCCAGAGTTCGTCGCAGATTATTATCCGGCCGGTTTCTGAAAGCAGGGCGGCGGCGGCTTTGAGCGTTTTGGCGCGCACTACGGGCGAAAGCTCGCCGAGCATCATCGACATGATGATAACGTCGAACTGCCGGCCTTTTAAAATAACGTCGGCGGACGCCGAGCCGCATTCTACGACCGTGATACGGCTTTCTAACGCCGAGCCTTTTATTTTATTTTTTAGTATGGAAAGCATTTGCGGCGAAGAGTCTATGGCGGCGACTTTCGCGCCGGCTTCGGCGCATTTTACCGCGAGAACGCCGCTTCCGCAGCCTATATCGAGCACGCGCATGCCCGGCGCGATCTGCGACATGATTATTTTTTGCGACCGGCCGTGGCCGCCGAATGTCAAAAAGTTCATCATCCGGTCGTAGCGCGCAGGTATTTTTTCTATATATTTCATCAGTCCGTAAATAAGCATTATATAGCCTCGAATCCGTATTTTATTATTTTAAACTCTTCTTCGTTGCAGGCCGTTTCGATGTCTTCGAGCCCGAGAAGCGCGCCGGTTTCCTTCAGGAGCCTGCCGAGCATGATCAGATTGGCTGAAAGCGGCCCGTTGAACTTTTTTGCGGCTTCGCCGCGGAAATTAGCGTGAACGAATTTGCCGGTTATGGCCATAAAGTGACGCTTTATAGCCTCGAATCCGTAATAAGTCCCGTCGCGGCGCCTTATGTTTGTAGGATTTATTATAAACTCGTCGGATATCGCCAGGCTTCGCGAGCTTAACTTGGCGTTGAATTTAAGCAGTTCAGAGGCTTCGAGCGCCAGCGCGAAATCGCAAGCGCCGTCGTCGAAGTCTATGGCAAGCCTGCGGGCGGCATCGCCGGAGTCTTCGAAGCGTATTATGGAAGCTACGTGCCCCAGGCGCTGCGCGCCGCCGCGGACGTCGTAACCCGTTACGGCGCCGTACTTTTCTACCAGAGCTCTTCGTAGAAGCGAGCTCAGGTATAAAACGCCCTGGCCGCCTATTCCGGTTATAATTATATTTTTAACGCCCATAGCTCGACTCGCTTTTGCAGATGGCGCCGTTCGGGCAAATCTGACGGCAGACGCCGCATTTTACGCAAATATCCTGGTTTATATAGAGCTCCCCTTCTTCGTTTTTAAATATGGCCGGGCAGGTGAATACCGAATAGCATTCGTTGCATCCGGCGCAGCGCCCTTTTATGATCTCGAACGTTTCGGCCGGTTCGAGGCCTTCGGCGATCGGTTTTTCGTTTCTGGAGTCTTTGCGCTTTTTGGCCTGCAGGCGGCATTCGCGCTTGACTATTACCGCCGAAAATCCGTCTTCGCTATCGATTATTTCGTTAAGCAGCGCCTTAAATTTATTGATCCTGTATGGATCCGCCTCGTAAATGCGTTTTACGCCGAAAGATTCGAGGATTTTTTTTATGGACAGGGCCTGCGGCGCGCCGTCCGCCTGTCGTTGAAACGGCCTGGTGTTGAACGTGGGCTGATGGCCTGTCATGGCCGTCCAGCCGTTGTCGAGAATAAAACATATCTGGTTTGAATCGGACGCGGCGCACTCCATGATAGTTTGAAGGCCCCCGTGGAAGAACGTGGAATCGCCTATCAGCGAAACCACTTTTTGCTTTTTCGCGCCGCCGCCGCGGCCGTTAGCCAGCGCGACCCCGGAAGCTATGGAGGCGCCGGAATTCATGCAGGTGAGCCACGAAGAAAAATGGGGCGGAAGCGAACTGCAGCCGATATCGCCGCCGAGGACATCTTCGGGAGAAATATATTTGTTCAGGGCGTAAAAAAAAGCGCGATGCGGGCAGCCTGGACAGAAAGTGCCCTCGCGCATCACCGGCTCTAAAAATCCTTCGCCGCGTGAAATTGAAACGGAAGGGGCGCCTTCGCAGCATAAAGGATCGCCGTCTTCTAATAAGCGTTTTAAAATATTTTTGACTTCGGGGTATTTGAGCTCGCCCGCGCATTTAAAGTAATTTTTACCGAAAATTTCAGCAGTTATTTTATTTTGCGTCATAAAGCCGCAAAGCTGCGTTTCCAGAAAACCTTCCAGATCTTCTATGATGATGATTTTTTTATATTCCTCCGCGGTAAAGGCTTTTAAAAGCGATGCGTGGTTGAGCGGATATGTAGCCAGAGGCGAATATATCGAATGATTCCGAGAAAGGCCCAGTTCGAAAAGCGCTTCGTGAGCGTAGTCGCGGTAAATGCCCGAAGCCATTATGAGGGCTCCGCCGTTATTGATAAAATCCGGTTTCAGCGCATCTGATTCGAAATCCGGAAAAACGTTTTGCAGCCGTGAAATTTTATCCATTAGCGCTTCGTGTCTTTTAACCGCGAAAGCGCCTACACAGGTGTAATCGGGACTGTTTACAAAACCCGGCGCCGTTTTTACCGGGGCCGCTTCGCCGGATTGCGCGGAGCCAACCCCATAGCAGAATGCGGAAGGAATCACGACCATCACTGGAAGTTTGTACCGCTCGGAAATTTCGAAAGCGTTTCTGGTTGCAGCGACCGTTTCGCCGAAATCCCGGGGCTCTAGAATAGGTATATGAGTGTGCAGAGAATAAAATCTGACGTCGAATTCGCCCGTAGAGCAATTTGCGCCGGGGTCCGAACCGACCAGTATCACCATGCCCCCGTTTACGCCGGTGTATGCCGAGTAATGCATCGGGTCCGACGCTACGTTTACGCCCACATGCTTCATTATTAAGAAACTTCGCCCGCCGGCGAGCGAATAACCGAGCGCCTGATGATAGGCTACGTGCTCGTTTATGATTATGCGGCACCTTGATTTGAGAGGGCTTTCGGGGGAAGCGAGCAGGTCGAAAGTTTCGACCACGGGCGAGCCCGGATAAGTTAAAACGAGGCCCGCGCCAGCTTCGTAAGCGCCTCGCGCCGCGGCCCCCGCCGCGGATAAAACCAGGCGCCTGCCCGCATGGATGGTGAAAAAATCTTCGGCCGCGCTCTTCAATTAAATCAAGCCTTCCTGCGCGGCGGACGAATAGTCGAGTTCGTAGAGCGCCCCGGTTTCGCATCCGCGAAAACCCGGTCCGTCGAGCTCTGCTGCCGTCAAGCTTTTTAAAAACGCTGCACGGTCTTTATACTTGGCGAGGAATTCGGGGCGGGCCGGGCCCGGCCGGACCGCGGCGAGATCGGCGCCGCTTTCTAACTGCATAGCCAGCAGCTCTTCGTCGTTTTTATGCAAAAAACAGTTTTGCACTATTATTTTAAATTTAGCCGCGTACTTTTTTTTGATGCCGCTTATGAAGCCGTAACTTGAAATGCCGCAGAGAGCCGGCTTGCTTTTAGGGCCCGGTTCATCAAGAAAGATAAACTTAAAATTCATTTCAGCCGCGCTTATGACGTCTGAATCGAGCGCGGATTCGCTTCTGCCGCGAAAATCTATAATCAGGCCGTAATCGAGGCCGCGCTTTAATTCGCAGTCGAGGGCGTTTTTTACGATAAAAGAGTTAAGGCCGCCGGCGCCGTTTAAAAAAACCGTGGCGGCGCCGCACTTATTTATTAAAGAAGCCAGAAACTTTATATCCATTAATTTTAAAGGCGTTTTGATTATAATAGCCGGAAAATTTAATAAAGCCATGAGCACCGCCTTGACTCGAAGCCTTCTATGACGCAGAAATCGTTCGCGCGGCTCTGGCACGGCCCGTCTTTCTTGTTTATCGGGCATGCCGCCACCGGGCATGCCGCCGCGGCGGACGAAGAGCGGACGCACTCGCCGCAAAACACGCACGCTTCATGGGAAACGCCGGAGCAGTCTAACGAAACGTATGAAACCGTTTTAACGGGCGATATTATTTTGAAGTCTTCGCCGCTTTTTCTTCGCTGCGCTATATATTCGGCCGCCGACCGCCTGCCGGCTTCGCATGCGAGTATTATATAGCAATCGGCTTTATCGAAGCCTCTTACCGCGGCCGCGAATTGAGCCAGCACCCTGCGGTCGCAGGGTGAATTTACGGAAAGAGTGAACAGCGTTTCGTTGCGGCCGCCAAAAATTTTTTTTACCTGTTCGATACGCCTGGTATCGGCCGTTTTAAATGCTGCGGCGCAGTCGGCGCATGCGATTATGCCTATCGATGCCCCGGCGGGAATTTCATTTAATAAATTTAGCTTTTCGTCGAAGACGGTTTTTATCATTAACTTTCCTCGAAATAACCGCGCGTATTCTTATGATGATGAAAAAATTATATAAAACTTATTCGCGCTTTTCGCCGCGCGAATTGAAATCGCGCATCAATGTGTCGATCAAAGCCAGCCGCTCGTCCTCTAAATATTTGTCGTAAACGCCCCCGGCGTCCATGAGCGCGAAGGTAAGGCGGGTTTCGGTGAGAAGCCTGCCGTCGACGGCAGCGGAAGTTTCGCATACCGCGCCCTTTTCGGAAAGGCTTTCGAGCGAGGCTTTCATGTCTATCCTGTCGCCGGGGCGGGCCATGAATTTGATTTTGGTTTTATCTACGATGGATAAAATGGCTTTTTTATAGCAGCCGGGCTCGAAGGACATTTCGATCATGAGCCCGGCGAGCTGCGCAAGCGATTCTATAATCAGGACGCCCGGCATGACCGGATAGCGCTGAAAATGAAAAGTAAAAAAGGGCTCCGTCATCGATACGTTTTTGATTCCGGCTATCGAGGAGCCCTTTTTAAATTCTGTAATTTTGTCTACGAAATAAAATCTCATTTTTTTATCAGGCGCCGCCGCCCGTAATAGAAAACGCGCATGCGGCGCCGTTTATTGAATCAGGTTTAAATTACTTTCTGATAATAGATCTTGCTACATATGAGGAAATAAGGGCGAAGCACTGCAGCTGCTCGTCTTCGGTTCCAAGCTCGGTTTCTATGGAGCATTTGTTGCCGTCGGCTATTATTTTTACGTTTGAAAGCCCGAGTTTGTCTTCGGGATGAGATGCGCCTTTTATCGCGTCGTTAAGATGGTTTAATATGTTCTTTTTAACTTTGCGCGCCGTGTCTTCGTTTGCGAACGTTGAAACGACCGAAACTCTTTTCATGTTGGCGTTTTCGTTTCTCATTCTGTAAACGGTAAAATCTACGTCGTTTAATTCGCTGATCGCGTTGTTTATGAATTTTACCTTATGATCGGCGAAACGTCTGGTGAAAAAGCCTTTGAGCCCTTTTCTTTTTAAAAGGACTTTGTTCTGCTTCAGGTCTTCGTATTTGTCGTTTATAATTTTATTGAGCTTCTGTTTATCCATGTCGTCGGCTTTTACGAGAAAGCGGACGTTGGTTTCGGAGTTTAAATTCGCTTTGAAGCTTTTGTCCTGGAGATATTTTGCGGTTTCTTTTAAAAGCCTGGTGTCGCCGATTTTGGCCGACGAAAAAAGGCAATATTCGCCGAAGCTGATTATCGTGAGTTCGCGGTCTTTTTCGGGAAGCGCGAAACGGTGGACGGTTACGTCGCCGCTTTTGGTTTCTGCGAAATGGTTTTCGTGTGAAGTTTTAGCGGTATGTTCGGCATAATGGCGTTTGAGGATGTCGATAACTTTGGCTTTGTCGAACTGTCCGCGAACGGCCAGCACTCCGCAGGGCGAATAAGAAGTATTGTCGGGATGCGAGGCGTCCTGGATAACCAGGGCCACATATGCTTTTGAACTGCCGGCGTTGGGCGCGCCGTGGTTTCTGAGAGCCTGGAAGAATTTCTCTACGTCCTGGCTGTTTATGAGGCCTACGTTGCGATAGTAATTTTCAACGTATGACATTATTTTGCCCATTTCAACGAATGAAATCTCGGCCGGATTATTGACGAAAAATAACACTTTATCTTCGGAAACCGGAGCCGCATCGTTAGCGGCGAAAGCCGGGACAAGGCAGATAAAAACCATTAATAGCGAGCATAACATTGCGTGGAACGATTTTTTTACCATAAAGCCCTCCTGTTATTTTGTGATTATTTAATATATTTTAAATTAATCGGTTTAATTATATATAAATAAATGCCGGTTGTCAATTGAGAAAAAGAAATAATTGGAAAAATGCTTAAGACCGCTTTGAAAAACGTTCGAGAAGGCGCAGGTAATTAAGATGTTTTTGAAGTCCGGGACGCCATTTGCGATAGCAAAGGCTGAAAAAAAGATTGTAAACCGTTTCCCGGAAAGTCTTCATTAATGCCGTTCGCTTTAAAGAATAAATCCGGTCGTAACCCTCGATTAAAATTTCCTGAAGCCTGTACGGCTGCATATTTTGGGGAATATGCGAGACTTTCATGGAGGCGCCGAAAGAATAAGGATCGAGCGTTTCATGGCCGTCTGTTTTCGGGGCGGCGGCGGAATTTTTCATAACTCCTACCGGAAGTACCTGCGCCGCCAGCGAGTACCGTATAATGAAGTCGAAAATTTCTTTAACGCTTTCGATGGAATCGGAATCGAAGCCGGCGACGAAATAACCGTAAGGCGTAATGCCGTGTTTTCTACAGATTTCGATGGCTTTTATATTTTCGCTTACTGTCGTACCTTTGCGTTCGCCGCTAAGAGAAACGTCGGAAGCTGATTCAAAGCCCATGAGAAGCGTCGTTACTCCGGCTTCGTTAAAAAGTTCGGGGAGCTGCGGATCTTTTAAAAGAGGATGTACGTGAAACTGCATCATGAGCGAAAAATTACTTTTTTTTCTTAAAAATGCGAGACGCGCAAGAAGATTTTTAAGGTAACCCATGTCGCCGAAAGCGCAGTCGTCCACCAGCATAAAGCGTGGCGGAAGATACCCTTTGTGCCTGAGAATAATATTTTTAAAGTCGGATATGACGTTTTCCGGTTCGCGTTTGATATATTTTTTTTCGCTGACGCAGAAACGGCAATTGTTTACGCACCCCGTCGAAGAGAAAACCGAATAAAGCGGAGGTTTATAAAAGTTTAAAATATTGCGCTTCTCTGAAAAATTTCCGAAATTAAGCACGCCGGAATAATCCGATTTAAAATCGGCCGCAGGCGAGGGCACATTGTTTTTGAATATTTTGCCTTCCGATATGCGGATTAAATTTGGGACATCGCCGATATCCGCGCCTGAGTTCAGCGAGTTCAAAAGCATTGGAAGGGCGGTTTCGGCGCGCCCGTTGAGGCAGTAATCGCCCGCCGCTAAAACTTCGCCGGCGAAGCTGCCCGCGAGGGATCCGCCGAAAATGATTATTATTTCAGGATTGTATTTTTTCAGGCTTAGCGCTATTTCGATGGCCCTCCGGACGGTGTTTATGGTAAGCGATATTCCGGCGGCCGGAAAAGAAGAAGCTATTTTGGGTATATGCGGCTGTAATTCGATAAGTTCTTCGCAGTAAATCTCGCAGCCGTATCCCGCGGCAGAAAGCGCCCCGGCGAGAAACGGCAGAGATGCCCTGATCTGAGCGAATATATCGCTGGTAAGGCATTCGCAGCGAACGGCCGGCTCTATAAGAGCTATTCTGTCTATCTTATTAAAAACTTTTGAAACCGGCATGTTTTTTCCTCGTGTCCGGCGCGCCGCCGGGATTATTTCTGCGAAGCCCGGCCGCCGGCTTTTACGGCGTGAAGGTTGCCGAAGTAATCGATATTTACGCTAACGGCGAAGCCCTTTTCGCCGGCGGCGTTCAGCGAATAAACAAGGCTCATAACGTTAACGGGCTCGCCGCCTGTCAAAAAATTACCGCAGGCGGCGGGGTGCGTTTTAAAATAAAGCGTATCGGTAAAATCGTAATTTTCAGATTCTAAAAAATCTCGCGCCAGTTTTTCAAAATTCTTGATATCGGAGCGTTTAAAAAGTCCTTCTGGAGTTTTATAAGAATCGATCGAAAGGATGCGGCCTTCGGGCTCCATACCTGTATTTTCAAGGCGCCCGGCGTAAAAATCGGGAGTGCATAAAAGCATCGACGAAGCGGTTTCGCATAATGGCGGATCGAAAAAATCGGCGCCGAAAAACCGGCTGTATGAATCCATATTGAAGTATTCGAAAGGGGCGGAAACCGAACCGGCGGCGGCGATCCGTGAAGAGCCGTTTTCAAAGGCGGTGAGAAGCGAATTTAAAGCGTCGAAGAAAGCGGAGGCGCAGGAGGAGAAAATAGCGTTTTCTCCCCGCCAGCCGGTGTTGATAGAAAGGTTGGACATCACGATATTCGGCAGAAGCTTTATAACCGAACTCGCCATCATAGACGGATAAAATTCATCGGCGCCTTCGATGCCGGCGGCCCATTCCCTGAAATCGTCTATGCGCGCGTTGGCAGGCCCGACGCCGCAATAGAGCCCGACTTCCGAGCCGTCTATGCTTTTGAGCAACGGCCCGTAGTCTTTTATTACGCTGAAAAGAAGCGTCGAAGAGCGTTCGAAATACTTCTTGTTTTTTGGTTTGATGTCGAAAGAGTCCAGAAGCTCCGCCGTTAAGGAGTCGGATATTTTTCCGTGCCTGTCCAGCGTAAAGCGGTCGATATTCAACGGAGCGTCAACCCAGAAATTCAAGCCGCGCGCCAGCGCTTCCATATTTTCGGCATGGACGCCGGAGCGCGCGGTGATTGAATTAGATTTTAAAATTAGATTGTTTGAAAATTTCATTTTAAAGGCCCCGCTTGATTTCAGCGCATCGGAAACGGCGGCTTATTTTCTGAAAAGCTGTCCCGGCTTGTATTCTTTGCGCTTCGATTTTTTTTCGGTTTCTTCGTCGGGGTTTTTCAACTTGGATATTTCCGAGTAATCATATTTTTTCTTCATCTGGAAAAGTTCGTCGTAAATTTTATCGAGGGCGGCTTTTTTAATTTTATTTTTTGAAAAAGTGAAATTTGAAAGGGCGAAACCGACGTTGCCTACGTTGTAAACCGTTTCTTTAGAGTCGTATTTATTGGTCGCGATAGATTGAAGAAGATTGACTATAGAGGTATCGAGCCTTTTTATTATAGAAGTCATAACTATGCCGCGGGCTACTTCGTCCTGGTCGGCGTCGACTCCGATGATCATTTTTTTATTCAGGCGCGCGGCGTCGATAGAACCGAGTCCGGATGCGCCGGCCGCTGCGAACACTATATCGGTTCCGCTTTTATACATGGCGTCGGCTATGTCGAATCCGGCTTTTTGATTGGTGTAGCCTTCATTGGTTTTTGAAATATATTTTACGGAAATTTCGGCTTTTTTATTCTGTTTTTTTACGCCTTCGGCGAATCCTTTTTCGAAATCGAAGATGATGCCCGTTTCTTTGCCGCCTATGAACCCTATTTTTCCGGTTTCGGAAAGGATGCCGGCGACGGCCCCCGCGAGATATCCGGCTTCGCGGTTGTTGAACACTATCGACTTGACATTCTTTTTATTTGACTTTCCGTCCACCACGATAAAATTTTTGCCCGGAAACGCATCGGCTATTTTATCGAACGCGTCGGCGTAGTAGGAGCCGATTCCGATTATATAATCGTGCCCGCGCATGGCGGCGAATTTAATATATTCGTGAACGTAATCGTCGGAATAAGGATAAACCCTTGCGATTTTAAGGTTGGGGAAAAGAGCGGCGGATACCTGTATGCCTTTTTCGCTTACCTGGATGAACGGGTCGAGGGAGTTGCCTATCGGCATGAAAAATATAACGCTTACGGAAGATTCGGCTAAAATTTCCGCCGCTTGAAGAGGACTGAAAGATAGGGAAACCGTTAAAGCGAGAAACAATAATAAAGATGAAACGAATTTTTTCATTGTACTGTCCGTCCTTTTTTTAAAATGTTAATTTATATTATCACATTAATCGTTTAAAAACAAGTGGCCGGGATTCGAAATCCGTTTAATAAATCATAACGATATTTTATACCGTGTTGAAAACGGCCGTTAAAAATGTTATAATTGTAATACTATGAAAATGAAAGCATTCATTATAAAAACTAATACTGTAATACCGCCTTTTAATGATCATTGCGGCGATATTTTAATTTTGAACGAAAGGCTCCGAGATTATCAGGCGCGCGTTCTTGCGGAGGCCGGTTTTGAATCCGTCCGCCTGGAAAGCGCCGCGCTCAAAGATGAAAACCTCTCCGGCGCGCTTGTTTTAACCGACGATATTTTCTTTACGCCTGAATTTTTAGCCGAATTTTTAAAACGCGCCATGGCGGCCGACGCGCCGCTCGTGCGCGCCGCGCTGGAAAAAACCCTTTTTACAAAACAGATCGCCATACTGCAGAGGCTCAAAGAAAACGAATCGGTTATGGAGTATCCGCTTTATTATTCCAAAGCGCCGGTTTTCGAAGAGAGCCGCGCGAAAAACGCGGTTATAAATCCCGACGAATTTTACGAATCGGGCCATTTTCCCGATCACATGATAGGAAAAGACCATTTCAAGTTTTGCGTCACTTCAAAGGCCGTCGTGAGGGTTTGCGAGCCCATTCATATAGCCATGGTCAACATGGCGGCCAATTTTGCGCGCCTGGCCCGCTTCCGCAAGCTCGGCGCAGCCGCAAAACTTGGCGTTCTTTTCCGCGCCCGCTCCATAAGCGAAGCTAAAATACTCGGCGCGCTTTCGGTTATAGAAAAAGGCGCTAAAGTTCATCCGACGGCCGTCATAGAAGGCAGCGTGATCAAATCCGGCGCCGTAGTCGGCGCGTACGCGGTCGTGCGGTTTTCCGTCATAGGCGGCGGAGCATACATAGACGACCATAGCGCCGTAAAATTCAGCGTGGTGGGCGAAAAGGCATATATAGCCAATAACAACGTCATTTTCTTTTCGGTGGTTTATCCTCGCGCGTTCCTTATCAGCGGGCCGTATCAATTTTCCTGCTTCGGTTACGATTCCGCGGTGATGAACTCGATACCGTCCGACTACCGGCTGGACGGAAAAACGATATCGGTAATGTGCTCAGACGGAGTCAAAGACACCGGCCTGCGTTTCGCGGGCTCTATAATAGGCCACAGGACGAAAATAGCGGCCGGGCTGATAATAGCGCCGGGAAGAATGATCCCGAACGACGTCACGCTTTATCCCGACCCGGCGATGGTGGTAAATAAAGTGCCCGAATCTGCCGCCGAAAAAAAAGGCACATGGTTTTTGACCGGCGGGAAACTGGTGGATAAAATATGAACGGAGAAAACGCTAAAATTAAAAAAATTCAAAGCGGCAGAAGGCGGGCCGTAATAACAGGAGCCGGAATGGTTACGCCTCTCGGCATAGGGGCCGATGAAACATTCCGCGGGCTTTGCGCCGGAAAAAGCGCCGTGGGAGAGCTCGAAAAATTCAAGCGGCACGGATTCGCCGTTCATATAGGGGCGCGGGTTTCGCAGGCGGCGGAACTTATGGATAAATACCCCGATTCGCATAAATATTTTTCGCGCAAGCTCGCTTTTATGCTCAGCGCTTTTGATGAGGCGGCGGCCGCCTCCGGCATAGAAGATTTCCGGAAATTTTCATGCGGAATTTTTATGGGAATAGAAACGAGCCGGATATCTTTCGAAAAGGCCTATGAAATATTCAAGCGTTCAGGCGGCCCTGATTTTAAAGTAGATTACGGCCTTTTCGCGAATAACTGCCTCGAGCTTTTAACTAAAGACGAAATCCGCAATAAATTTCCGTTTTTTATCCCCGGCTATCTGGCGGCTCGTTATAAAATAAAAGGGCCGGTAATGGCCACTTCCAACGCTTGCGCATCGTCTAACTACGCTATCGGAGAGGCTTTAAGGCGCATACGTTCGGGCGAGATAGACGTGGCGGTGAGCGGTTCCTGCGATGAAATGATAGACGCCTATATCCTGACGGGCTTCAACCTTCTGGGCGCGCTTTCCACAAATAACGAAGAAGCGCCTTCGGCCTCGCGGCCGTTCGATCTTAACCGCGACGGTTTCGTTCTCGGCGAAGGCGGCGCTGTTATAATAATTGAAGAGCTCGAACACGCGCTGGCGCGCGGCGCAAATATTATATGCGAGATTTCCGGTTATGCGTCGAGCTCCGACGCCGAAAAAATCACGGCGTGCCGCCCCGACGGAGGCATGATGAAACTGGCTATGGAGCGGGCTATAAAAGATTCGGGCATACCGCTTACGGATTTTTCATACGTCAACCCGCACGCCACGTCCACGCGGCTCAACGACGCCAGCGAGACGCGCGCCATTAAATCGCTTTTCGGCGAACATTGCAAAAATATCGCGGTCAGCGCGACTAAATCCATGATCGGACATTCGGTGGCCGCCGCCGGCGCCATAGAGGCCGTAGTAACGGCTCTCAGCGTTAAAAACGACATATGCCACCCGACGGCGAACCTTAAAACGCCCGACCCGGCCTGCGATCTGGATTACTGCACCGGCGGGGCCCGTAAAATGCTTATCAAAGCAGCCATCTCGAACTCATGCGGCTTTTCCGGCGGCAACAGCTCCGTCGTATTCAATAAATTTGGAGAATTTTAATGACTAAAAAAGCTTATATACATTCAACCAAGCACCCCTGCACGGAAAACGCGATGAATATGAACGCCATCAAGCGCTGGTATTCGGCCAACGGCTGGGAAATATGCAGCTCGCACCTGGACGCCGACGTAATAATCGTTTCCACATGCGGTTTTTCAAAAGAGCAGGAAGATTATGAAATCGGCGTTATAGAAAAAATGGGGCGCGAAAAAAAAGCCGGATGCGAACTCGTGGTGGCCGGCTGCCTGCCCGACATCAATAAAGAGCGCCTGAAAAGCGTTTTCAACGGCCGGAGCGTCCCGACTTCGAATATAGCGAAGTTCGACGAAATAATGAATTTTGAAAATAAAATCGTGAATTTCGAAAACCACTTCGTTTCCGAACGCGAATACGATACCGATCCTAAAATCAGCAGGTTTTTCCGCGCCCGCAAATGGTTCGAAAAATTAAGCTTTCTCCCTTTCGTCCGCGTGCCTAAGATTTTATTCACGGTGCCTTCAGAAAAATGGTATTGCGTAAGGGCCGCCATGGGCTGTACCGGAAACTGCTCATATTGCGCCATAAAAAACGCCCACGGCCCGCTCAAAAGCGACCCCATAAAAACGATAGTCGCAGAGGCTAAAAAAGGCATAGAGATAGGGTACCGCGAAATCGCCCTCACCGGAGAAGATCTCGGCGGATACGGCGTGGATATAAAAACGAATCTCGCCGATCTTCTGAATGAACTCGTATGCCTGGGCGGCGATTTTAAAATAAATCTGCGCTTTATAGACCCTTACTGGCTTTACAAATTAAAAGACCGGCTAATTCCGGCTTTTAAAACCGGTAAGATAAAGGCTTTTTGCGCTCCCGCCCAGTCGGGCTCCAACAGGATCCTCAAATCCATGAACCGCCGCTATACCTTCGAGCAGATAAAGGAAACCGTCAATTACATAATAGAAAAGACCCGCGTGGCAATGATCAGCACCAATATCATAGTCGGATTTCCAGGAGAAACCGAGGAAGACTTTTACCAGTCCATGAGGCTGGTCGACGAAGTGCGCCATGAGATGTATATGGTCTTTAAATACGAACGCCGTCCCAACACTAAGGCCGCCGAATTTGAAAACCAGGTGCCGCAAGCCGAAATAGAGCGCCGGTATGCCGTCATGCACCGCGCCGTGGTAAAAAAGCACCTTAAAAATTTGATATTCGGAGTATAAGGAACCGCATGATTTTTCATATTATCAATTCAGCCCATCCCTGCACCGAACTTGTTTTAGATATCGCCCTTATAAGGGGGTATCTTTTAAAAGCCGGCCACGCGGAGACGGCCGATATAAAACAGGCCGATACGGTGCTCGTTTCCACCTGCGCGTTCAATCAGGAATATGAAACCGACGCCGTCAAAAAAATCCGTAAGGCGCTCGAAGGCCGAAAAAGCGGCGCCATGGTTATTGTGAGCGGCTGCCTTTCAAAGATAAACCCTTCGCTTTTCCAATCTATCGGAGACGTCACGGCGCTTGCGCCTTCGCAGATATCCGATATCGAAAAAATATTTCCTTCGGCCGTGCCGCTTGATAAAATAAGCGCCAATATCGTGGGCGTGTCCGAATATCGCGAAAATAAAATGTTCATGGCGGGCATAAAGCTCAAAAAATTATTCGGCGCCATAAATAAGATAATGCCTTTCATTAAAATTCCGGATTTTCTGGATACGGTCCCCGTGCCCGAGTGGTATTTGATAAGGGGCGCCAGCGGCTGTCTCGGCGAATGCTCCTACTGCGCCATAAAGCGCGCGAGAGGCTCCGTAAAAAGCGTTCAACCGGACGTAATAATATCGCAGGTAAAAGACGCCGTAAAGCTCGGTTATCGTGAAATTTCATTCGCGGGCGACGATATGGGCTGCTACGGGGCCGATATAAATTCGAGCCTGCCCGAGCTTTTAAACGAAGTTTTGAAGGCCGGCGAAGATTTCAAAGTCAATATCCGCTTTATAGAGCCGGTATGGCTTATCAAGCACTTCGACGCGCTGGCGGCTATTTTTAAGACAGGCCGCGTTACGTCTTTCTGCGCGCCTCTTCAGTCGGGCTCGCAAAAAATACTCGATTCCATGCGCCGCCGCTATAAAATAAGCGAAGCTGTGGCGGCCGTCAACTATATGGTGCGCGAAACCGGCCTGAAAAGCGTCAGCTCTATCGTAATGG
Organism: bacterium ADurb.Bin243; assembly: GCA_002069765.1. Taxonomy (GTDB): domain Bacteria; phylum Muiribacteriota; class UBA9980; order UBA9980; family UBA9980; genus UBA9980. The sequence goes on along the minus strand of MWBZ01000012.1, from coordinate 60,794 downwards.
TAGGCTTTCCGGGCGAAACGCGCGAAGATTTCATCAAAACTTACGAGCTTATCGGCAGGGCCGATATATCTTTATACCAGGCGCTTAAATATGAAGGCCGCCCCGGCGCTCCGAGCGAAACGCTCGGCGGAAAGGTGAGCGAAGAAATTAAAAGCTCCCGCCAGAAAAGGTTCTGGCAGAAGCTCAAGCTTGTGAGATTTCTCGGCCTGGGCGAAAAAGCCGCTGAAACGATCGTCAGGCTTAAATTCGGAGAAATCGTTTGATTTATATTTTCGGCGTCGGCGCTACGCGCGGCCGTGAGACCATTTGTTTAAAAGCGGCGTCAGGGCCAGCAGCAGAATGCCGGCTCCGATCGAAGACATTATCAGAAAAACGTATATGTTGAGCTGATAAATGCTCAGAAGCTCCTCCAGCCTTCCGGCGAGATAGTTCGAAAGAGCCGAAGAAACGAACCAAATTCCCATCATAAGAGATACGAAGCGTTCCGGCGAAAGCTTGGTCACCATCGAAAGCCCTATCGGGGAAAGGCATAGCTCGCCTATGGTGTGTATAAGATAAACCATCGCGAGCCACAGCGGGCCCACTTTGCCGAATTCGCGCCAGTATATGTCGGATGCGAAAACCTGGAAACCGTTGGTGAAAGGCATGCTGACCACCTTTGTCGTATCGCCGCTGAAAGCGAGCGACTGGCCGAAATACATCACTATGAAACCCAGCCCCAGAGTGATCATGCCTGCCGCCATTTTAGCCGGAGTCGAAAGGGCGTATCTGGATTCGTCGAGCCTGAACCATAAAACGGAGAAAATCGGCGCCAGAAGCATTATGGCGAGAGGGTTGATAGACTGAAAGTACGAGGCCGGTATTTCGTAACCCATAAAATTCCTGTCGGTCTGCTGGTCGGCGAAAAGCGTGAGCGTGCCGCCGGCCTGCTCGAAGCCCATCCAGAAGAATATAACGAAAACCGATATTATGCATATTACGATGATCCTCTGCCATTCTTCCCACGTTACGGGCGCGTCGCCGCCGTCGTCTTCGGAGGAACCGGCAAGGGTCGCCGCCACCGCTTTGTTTTTACGCGAAAATAATTTTCCGGCCGATAAAACGGCCATTATCAGCGCGGCCGACAACGCGGTTTTATGCGTCATCGAAAACGCCTGCCACATTGGGCCGAAGAACTCCCAGAACCTGAGGAACCCGAATACGAAAACCACCGAAACCGCCGTATAAACGCCTATATCTATATAATCTTTAGCTATAAGTTTTTCGCGGTTGGTGTGCGGCGGAAAGCCTTTAGGGCCGAGAATTTTCTGGCCCATCAGAAATACCAGGAGCCCGATGGTCATGCCTATGCCGGCGGCCGAAAATCCCCAGTCCCAGCCGTAATTTTCTCCGAGGGTTCCGCATACCAGCGGCGAGAAGAACGCGCCCAGGTTTATGCCCATGTAGAATATGGTAAATCCGCCGTCGCGGCGCGGATCGTGCTCTTCATAAAGGCCGCCGACTATGGTGGAAATATTCGGCTTGAAAAAGCCGTTTCCGACGATCAAAAGTCCGAGGGCCGGATAGAGAAGCGATTCGAAAGCCATCGCCAGATGGCCGAGGGCCATAACCAGGCCGCCTATTATAATGGCTTTTCTCGCGCCGAGGTATTTATCCGCCAGATATCCGCCGATCATAGGAGTGAAATAGACCAGGCCGGTATAAAGCGCGTATATTTCAAGCGCGTTGTGGCGGGCCATGTTCAGATGCTTTACCAGGTATAAAACCAGAAGGGCGCGCATGCCGTAGTATGAAAAGCGCTCCCATGCCTCGGTGAAAAAAAGTACGTATAATCCCTTAGGATGAGATTTGATGCTCATATTTCCCCCAAAATTTTTAAGAATTTATTGAAACGGTAAATTATTTTTTATGCGCCGGCGGCTGTCCCGAAGAAGGCGAACTGGAGCCTTCGGTGCGGTAAACGTTCATTACGCCGTCGATTTTTTCGATATTTTTGATGAATTCGTCGAGCTGCTGGATATTTATTATATCCACCGTGAACTCGACTATCGCGAAGTTCTTTTCGATTCGCGCGTGAAGCTCGTAAATATTGAGCTTTAAGTTGGATATAAGGTTGGTCACGTTGAGAAGAAGGTTGGGACGCTCTATGGCTTTCACTCTTATTCTTGTAGCGTAGGCTATATTATGGGAAAGAAGGCGGCTCTGGTCCCAGCTGACTTCGATGATGCGGTCCTTTTCGGCCTGGTCGATCGAAATATTGGGGCAGTTCTTGCGGTGGACGGACACTCCGCGGCCGCGCGTTATGAAGCCTATTATCGGATCGCCGGGCACCGGCGTGCAGCATTTGGAAAAGCGCACCAGCACGTCGTCGAGGCCCGAAACTATGACGCCGTTGACCGAGCGCGATTTTTTTTCGGGCGCCTTTTTCTGCTGAAGAACGTGCATGGGCTTGCCTTTGTTCATAACGGATTCTATAAATTCGGGAAACATTTTCGCGAATATATTGCGGATCTGATACTCGCCGCGGCCTATGATGACGAAGAAATCGTCTATGGCCTTGAAGTTGAGCGCCGAAAGCGCGTCGAGAAAGAGGCGCGACTTCATCACTTTGTTCAAATCGAAATCGTCCCTGGAGAAGCTTTGCTTTTCATGCAGGAAAGGCGTTTTATTGTGTTCCTCGTAAAACTTGATTACGTCTTTTATATGGCCCGCGTAATATTCGGTGAAATTGTCGCGCCCTTTTTTCAGGTCGTTTTCGCGTTCCTCGTTTTTGAACCACGCTTTAATTTTGGTGCGGGCGTGAGGCGATTTGACTATTTTCAGCCAGTCTTTGGAAGGCCTGGCGCTGTTGGAAGTTAAAATGTCTATGATGTCGCCGTTTTTGAGTTCGTAGTCGAGCGTGACCATCTTGCCGTTGACCTTCGCTCCTACGCATTTATTGCCGACTTCGGAGTGGATGAGGTACGCGAAATCAAGGGGCGTGCTTTTAGAAGTGAGGACTTTGATATCTCCGTTGGGCGTGAATACGAAAACTTCGTCCTGGTAGAGGTCTACTTTTATGGTTTCGATATATTCGCGGGCGTCGGTTACGTCGCGGTGCCAGTTTATTATCTGGCGGAGCCATGCCATATCGTTTTTCTGGCCCTCGGCGGCCTTTTTCGAGCCGCTTTCCTTATAGTTCCAGTGGGCCGCGATGCCTTCTTCGGCGATTCTGTGCATGAGCTGGGTGCGTATCTGGATTTCTACGGGCTCGCCGCCGCCGTGGACTATGGTGGTGTGAAGAGACTGATAAAGGTTGGTTTTCGGCACGGCGATATAATCTTTAAAGCGGCCCATGATCGGTTTCCAGAGCTTGTGAACCAGCCCGAGCACGGCGTAGCAGTCGTTGATAGAGTTTACTATGGCCCGAAGCCCTATTAAATCATAGATGTCGTCTATGGTTTTATCTTTGTTGTTGATCTTTTTATAAATGCTGTAAAGGTGCTTCTGGCGACCGAAAATTTCGCATGGTATGTTGTTTTCCGCGCATTCCTGCTTGAGAGTGGTTATAATGTCTTCTATGTATTTGTCGGTTTGCAGTTTGTCTTTGAAAAGCTTGGTTTCGAGCTCCGCCGCGATTTCAGGTTCGCATATTCTGAAACAGGAATCTTCCAGCTCTATTTTTATGCTGTGCATTCCGAGACGGTTAGCCAGAGGGGCGTAAATATCGAGCGTTTCGCGCGCGATGCGCTTTTGCTTTTCGGGAGCCAGCGAGCCCAGTGTCCTTATATTGTTGAGGCGGTCCGCCAGCTTGACGAGTATAACGCGGATGTCTTTTATAAGCGCGAACAACATCTTACGGAGGTTTTCGGCGGCGAATTCTTCCTTGGATTTGAAAGAAAGCTTTGAAAGCTTCGTTACGCCGTCGATTAAAAGCCCCATGGTAGAACCGAATTCGGCCGTTATTATCTCGCTGGTGGCGGGCGTGTCCTCGACTACGTCGTGAAGGAGCCCCGCGGCTATGGATATGACGTCGAGCTTCAAATCGGCCAGAATCATGGCTACGTTGAAAGGATGTATAAAGTAAGGTTCGCCGCTCGCCCGGAACTGCGTCTTATGCGCTTCGCGGGCAAAATCGTAGGCTTTTTTCAAATATTCAAAATTGGCGTTAGGGTTGTAACTTTTTACTTTTTCTTCGAGCTGTATATATTCCATTTATTTTATATATTCCCTTTTTCAAGCGTTTTGCGGATGCCCTGATGCCCTTAAAAGTCTAAAGCTTTTGAAGGCGCGGGCGCTTATATTTTGTCGAGCGGCGCATATTTGAGCAGCAGCTTCTTTTCGCCCACGTTCATAAAATTGACTTTTACGAGGCATTCGTCGCCGCGACCCGTGGCTTCGAGCACGACGCCGATTCCCCACATCGAATGCTTTACCCTGTCGCTTTTGGCGAAAGTGACGCCGCCGAACTCTGCGAGGTTTTCGCCCGGTTCATCTTCTGACGCCGCCGAATGCGGCTTATGCACGGCGCCGGTGCTCAAATCGCGCGAGCCGTAACCGTCGTCGTCGTCGTCGATGCGGCGCGGCGCGCTGTCGCGGAAAACTTTGCGGGTCATCTGAGGGACGCTGTTGAGAAATTCCTCTTCGCAGGAAATATTTATAACGAGAGAATCCGGTATTTCGCTGACGAAGCGTGAAACTGGATTGGTGAAAACCGAACCGAATATTCTTCGCTGCCTGGTATGTATGATGTAAAGCCTTTCGCGGGCCCTCGTCATGCCCACGTAGCAAAGCCTTCTTTCTTCGGCTATGTCGTAATTTTCGTCGCTGGAGTGTTCGTGCGGAAAGAGCTTTTCTTCCATGCCGAGCATGAATACGACCGGAAATTCGAGGCCTTTTGCCGCATGGAATGTCATGAGGGTAACGGAATTTTGCTTTTCGTCGATTTCGTCGAGGTCGCTTATAAGCGTGACCCTTTCGAGGAAACCGGACAATCCTCCGCCCGATTTTTCCTGATCGTAGGCTTCGGTGACGCTGAGCAGCTCGTTGATGTTCTTGGAGCGGTCGAGCGTCTGCGACGAATTTATAACCTTTAGTTCCCTTAAATAACCCGTTTTGTCCAGAACGTTTTTAGTAAGCTCGGTGACGTTGAGTTTCGCGCAATCGGCGCGCAGCTCGTTTATGAGATCTACGAAGTTCAGCGTGGTGTTTTTGGCCTTCAAGGGGAGGTCTTCGATTTCGGCCACTTTGGCCAGAGCGTCGAAAATGGATATTTTCTTTTCGTTGGCGAAGGCCACCAGAGAGCTTATTGATTTTTCGCCTATGCCGCGGCGCGGCACGTTGAGGATGCGAAGAAGGCTGAGATTGTCGCTGGTGTTTAATATGAGCCTGAGATAGGCGATTACGTCCTTGATTTCCTTGCGCTGATAGAAGCGGATGGCGCCCACCATCTTGTATGGGATCCCTTCTTTTATAAGCGTTTCTTCGATTACGCGCGACTGGGCGTTGGTGCGGTAGAAAAACGCGAAATCCGAATATTTTTTATCTTCGCGGTAAATAACCTGGCGCATCTGGTTAATGGCGAAAACCACTTCAGCCTGTTCGTTGATGGCTTCGTAGACGGTTATTTTTTCGCCCGATTCGCCCTGCGTCCAAAGCGTTTTTTCACGCCTGGTGACGTTGTTTTTTATCACTTCGGAAGCAGCCAGAAGTATGTTTTTGGTGGAACGGTAATTCTGCTCGAGCTTTACCACCTGCGAATTGGGATAGTCGCGCTCGAAATTCAGCATCGAACGCACGTCGGCGCCGCGCCAGGAATATATGGAATTATGGACGACGAAGCCGTCCACTATAAAATTATGAAGATGATTTACCGAAAGGTCGTAAACGAAGCCTTCGTAATCGATGACTTCGATTTCGGACACCAGCAGCTCTTCGATCTTTTTTTCTTTATGGTTGAAGAAGGCGAGCGTCATATTTTCGTGGACGTGCGACGCCGGCATCTGGTAGAAAGGCGCTTTTGAAGTGAGCTGAGCCTTTTCGACCAGCAGAAGCTCGTCGAGCCCGGATATTGTTTTAGCGAAACTGACGAGCTCCGAATAATCTTCGCGCACGGCTTCCACTTTCCATTTGTCGAGCGAGCCGGTTTTTTTGATCACCGACGTGTCGCCGCGCAGAACGCCGATGTTCTGGGCGTTGATGTCGAGGTTCATGCGGTGGAAGTACCAGCCGTTTTCACGCGAGCGTTCGTTCGCGCCGAACATGGTGAGGCTTAAAACTTTTGGAGAAGAAAGCGAGCGGGTCTTTACGACCGAAACGTAGTGCGGATGCTCCTCGTATATCATGAGATCGCGCATTAAAACTTCGGCCCTAACAAAAGTATCGACTTCGGAATATATTTTTTTGATTTTATCCTGTTCTAAAGTGGCTCCCAGAGAGCGGGCCGTGAAGTGAAGGGTGGGTATGCCGTACCTGGTGGAATAAAGCGATTCGAAGTACGAAGCGTCTTTTGGGTTTTTGCAGATTTTAAGTATCCATATTTTATCGCCTTCTTCGAGATCGTACTTGCGCGACTCGGTGAACAACGAAAGCCCCTGACAAACGCCTATTTTATAACCGAAAGCTTTACGGTACATCATGTAAACGTAACTCAACGAAGCCGAAGAATTGTATTTTGCGAAAAGGAGGTGGTTCGGCGTTACGGTGAGCGTTTTCTGGTTTTCGAGAGTGATCTTTATGGCCTGCCCGGAATAAGGCCTGCGCATTACCTTGCTGGTCTGCGCTATGCTTACGCCGTCGTGGCCGATACACGAAACTATCTGGCTTCCTTCCATAATGTTTTCTATTTTCTGGTAGCCGTTAGGCGTGAGGACCTGCGAGTTGGCGCATACGCACTGGTCGTCGTCGCCGACGACGCAGATATTTTTGTGTATATTGGAAAGCGTTTTGACGAACATATACTGTGAATAATTTATGTCCTGGTATTCGTCGACAAGTATGTATTTGAAGCGTGTGGAATATGTCTTTAAGACGGAGTCGTTGTTTTTAAGAAGGCTGGCGGTAAGGAAAATAATGTCGTCGAAATCGACCGCGTTGTTCTGCCTGAGCTTTTTATTGTAGAGTTTGTAAATCTTTTCTATAATGCTGTCTATGTGCGAGCTTTCGTTCAGAAGATAGTCGTCTTCTGAAATCATATTGGACTTGGCGAGAGATATTTTGGAAAGTATCATCCTGGGTTTGATATTGTCTTCGTTTACGTCGAGCTCTTTAAGGCATTCTTTTATAAGAGCGTTCTGGTCGCCGTCGTCGTAAATGATGAAGTTTTTGGTCAGGCCCAGCGATTCGGCGTGATTTCTCAATATGAAAAGGCATATTTTATGAAACGTCGAAACCCATACGTCGCGGCCGTTACCCGGCAGCAGCGCGTCCACGCGTGTGCGCATTTCGTCGGCGGCTTTGTTGGTAAAGGTTATCGCGAGTATATTTTTAGGATTTACGTTTTTTTTCTTTATGAGATAAGCTATTCGGTGCGTGATGACCTTGGTTTTGCCAGTGCCGGCCCCTGCGAATATTATAAGGGGGCCGTCTGTGAGGGTTGCCGCCTCGTACTGCATCGGATTCAGGGATTCGAAAATGTCCATAAAGTAATAGACCTCTTGCTTCTTTCTTAAATAAAATAATAAAACATGCGGTCAATAAGGAAAAAACCGCAGGTTAAAAATTTGAAGATTTTTCTATCAAGCATATCATCTTACCATATTTTATTTTTTTTTTCAATAAGCGGGAGAATATATTTACATTATTTTTTAGTGCCGCTATAATTTTATTGTAAATAAAACGTTCGTTGTGTTATAATATTTTTGTTATGCCGAACGATTCTTCGATTTTAAAATTCAAGGTCAATGAAATATTTAAAAGCGTTCAGGGCGAGTCTTCTTACGCCGGGCTCGCATGCGCGTTCGTGCGCCTCAGCGGCTGCAATCTTCGCTGCGCTTATTGCGACACGGTTTATGCGTATAAGTACGGCAGATACCTTACCGCCGGAGAAATAATATCTAAAGTAGACGCTCTCGACCCGCACATCATCGAACTCACCGGAGGCGAGCCGCTTATGCAAAAAGGCGCGCCGCAGCTGGTTGACCTGCTGGTGGAGTATTTGAATAATAAGAAAAAGGGCCGCCGGGCTGATGCCATAGAGCCGCGCCTGCTGATCGAAACTTCTGGTTCGATTTCCATAAAAGGATTAAACGATCAGGCGGTAATAATAATGGACGTCAAAACTCCTTCTTCGGGCAGCAGCGGTATGATGATTTTCGACAACTTCAATCATTTAAAATCCGTCGATGAAATAAAGTTCGTTATAGGCGACCGGGCCGATTACGAATATTGCAAAAATATTATATTTGAATATAGCCTAGCCGAAAAGTGCGGCGTTTTGTTTTCGGCCGTGTACGGAAAAATTCGTCCGGAAAAAATAATAAAATGGATGCTGCAAGACGGTGTTAAAGCTAGATTTCAGCTTCAAATGCACAAGTATATCTGGCCCGCCGATAAAAAAGGCGTATAGCGGTTTTAATTAAAGACAAAAAAAGTAAAATTTTTAAATTTATTTGTTGACAATGTAATTATATTGTGGTAAAAATATTAAGTGAAAAACTCAAAACTTACCTGAAACGCAAAAAACGCAAGGAGAAAATCGATGGGTGAAAGAGCCGAAAAAATACTTATTGTTGATGACGCGCAGTTTATGCGGTATACCATCAAAAAAATTCTCGCGAAGTTCGGTTTCGACAATATAGTCGAGGCCGAAAATGTCGAAAACGCTTTGAAAGTTTATCAGGCGGAAACTCCCGATCTGGTCACCATGGACATAACCATGCCCGGGGAATCAGGCATAGAAGGCCTTAAGCAGATAAAACAGATAAACCCGCAGGCCAGAGTTATAATGGTTTCGGCCGCTTCCCAGAAAGATAAAGTAATAGAAGCGCTCACGCTCGGCGCGAAGCATTTTATAGTCAAACCGTTTACCGAAGATAACCTTATAGCCACTATCGACAAAGTTCTTAAAATGTAGGACCGGTTTATTTTATTAACCGGAACCGCGTTTTATATTATGTTCTACAGACATTGGGGTGTTTAAAATCAAAAAGGAACTTATTAATCCTTTTATAGAGGCGGCCGCTCAAATATTGCCGCAGATAGTCGCAGGCATAACTTTCACCCGTACCGGGCTTTCGCTGGCAAAAGAGTCAGTCGCTTCAAAAGAAAAACTGGCCGTGATAATTCTGGGGGTCGTCGGCAACGTTAAAGGCAGGGTTATTTACTCGCTCGAAAGCAAGCTTGCGTGCGAAGTGGCCAGTAAAATGCTTTTCGAACCCGTCGAAGAAGAATTGAGTTCGCTCGCCCGTTCGGCTCTGGCCGAAATGACTAATATGGTCACCGGAAGGGCTATTTCAATACTCGTCAGCTCCGGCTACAGCGTTGACTTTTCGCCGCCCACTCTTTTCGTAGGCCGTGAAATACAGATACCGGAATCGGACATTCCGGCTATTTTAATTCCTTTTCAGACGCAGTACGGCAGCCTTAACCTCAACGTCGCCATTAAAGAAATAGAAAAATAGTGAATAATGCAGGATTATAAATTATTAAAAGGAAAGCCATACCCTTTAGGGAGCTCCCTGGATAAAAAAGGCGGAATGAATTTCGCCATTTTATCTAAAAATACTTCCGGAGTAATACTCGAGCTTTACAAACTGAGCGATATCCAGACGCCTTTCATTTCCATAGAATTCAACCCTAAAAAAAACAGGACCGGAGATATCTGGCATGCGCATGTCACCGGTCCAGATTTTTCCGAGCTTTGTTACGCATACAGATTTTCTGGCGATTATTCGCCGGCGCTGACGGGCGACCGTTTTAACCGCAATAAGCTTCTGATAGACCCTTATGCTCGGGCTCTGGTAAGCGCCGACAACCGCTGGCACTTCGACGAAGCCTACGGCTACGACCGAAACGCCCCGTCCGACGCCGACCTTGCGCCTTCCGGCGTCGATAATTGCGCAACCGCTATGAAATGCGCCATTATCGACGATTCTCAGTACGACTGGCAGGACGATCATCACCCGCGCATCCCTCTTAATAAAACTATAATTTATGAAACGCACGTCCGCGGGACCACCAGGCATCCGTCGTCTAAAGTTTCGTCACCCGGCACTTTTGCCGGCATCATTGAAAAAATACCTTATTTTACCGAACTCGGGGTTACCGCTATAGAGTTTCTTCCCGTCCATGAATTCAACGAAGACGAAATAATACGCGTAAACCCTAAAACCGGCGAGAGGCTTAAAAATTACTGGGGTTATAATTCGCTTTCCTTTTTCGCCCTTAACTCGCTTTATTCTTCTTCCGGCGCGCCAGGAGGGGTAGTCAACGAGTTCCGCGACATGGTCAGGCATCTGCACCGCGCGAATATCGAAGTCATACTGGACGTGGTTTACAACCATACCGGAGAAGGCAACGAAGTCGGCCCCAGCGTGGCGTTCCGCGGCATAGATAACAGGCTTTATTACCATCTGGAAAACAACCGTTTTTATAAAAACTATTCGGGCTGCGGCAATACGCTCAATTGCAATCATTCGGCCGTAAAGCAGATGATCCTCGACAGCCTCCGGTATTTCGTTTCAGAAATGCATGTCGACGGCTTCCGTTTCGATCTGGCGGCCATTCTCGGCCGCGATTCCAGCGGCGCATGGATCGGAGTGAACAGCCTTTTGCGCGACATATCCGAAGACCCCATACTATCGGGAACCAAGCTGATAGCCGAAGGCTGGGACGCCGCCGGCTGCTATAAAGTGGGCGAGTTCCCCGCCGGGTGGGCCGAATGGAACGGAAAATTCCGCGACGATGTCCGCAGCTTCATAAAAGGCGACGAAGGCTACGTTTCAGCGCTGGCTACGAGAATTTGCGGCAGCCCCGACCTCTACGACAACGGCAGGGCGCCTTACCACAGCATAAACTTTATCACTTCGCACGACGGTTTCACTATGCGCGACCTGGTTACATACAACAAAAAGAATAACTTCGAAAACGGCGAAAACAACGCCGACGGGACCGACGATAACCGCAGCTTCAACTACGGCGCCGAAGGCGAAACTGGCGACGCCGTAATTAACCGCAAGAGGATGAGGCAGGTTAAAAATTTCGCCACTATTTTGATGATTTCTCAGGGCACTCCCATGATACTCGCCGGCGACGAATTTTACAGGACCCAGCGCGGAAACAACAACTGCTATTGTCAGGATAACAAGCTTTCGTGGCTCGATTGGGATTTCATAGACAAATATCCCGAAATCTTTAATTATTTCAAAAAAATAATATCGTTTAGAAAAGAAAACCCTATTTTCTGCCTTGAAACTTTCCTCAATAAAAGCGATTCGCATAATCCGGAGCTTTCTTCGAAATTTATAGACTGGCACGGCGTAAAGCTCAACCAGCCCGATTGGTCTTATGTTTCGCATTCGCTGGCATTCACTATAAACGGCCTTTCAAAAATCACTTCGATTAAAAACTACGACAGGCGTTTTTACATAGCGATTAACGCTTTTTCGCAGCAGCTCGATTACGAAATTCCGCCCGCCAGGCCGAAGATGTCATGGCGTCTGAAGGTGGACACTTTCGAGCAGTCAGGAAAAGATATATTCGAAGACGGCGAAATGCCGCAGGTAAACTCGAAAAAAATTAAAGTGCGCCCGGGATCTATAGTTATACTTGCCGAAAAATAGCGCATTGGAGAAAAAAGTGCCATTCAATAAACTAAGGTTATTCGCTTCGATTATACTCGTTTCAGCGCTGGTTTTTATAATAAGCTGCGGAGGCGGCGGAGGAGGAGGCAGCTCGCCCGCGCCGCCCTACGACGATCAAATTTTCACTTTCGAAGGCAGCATTCCTCAGTCCGCGTCGAACGGCGCTCCGGAAAACGTTTTCAGGGCATCCGATTTTACCGGCGGCAGGTATTCCATTGTGGCGACCGACCGTTATCTCAACAACGAACTTGTCGCGGCGTCGGTTTCGGGCTCGACTTTTTCGCTCCGGTTCTCGCCCGCCCGCTCCGATTCTTTTATTATGATCACCGTGAAAGAAAACGCCACGAACCGTTTTTTATACCGCAATCTTATCGGAAGGATACCTAAATTTTCCGAAATTCCGGCCGGATTGAAGAGCGTAAAAATAAAAAATATCGAAATAAACGATTTTTCAACCTCTCTTGCGCTGTTTTGCGCCGAAAAAAATATAGACCCGCCGCCTTTTATAAATTTAAGCGCATATCAGGGCGAAACTTCCATAGTAAAAAATTACGATGAAATCAAAAATATTTCCCAGACTCAGATCGTAAATAACGCGGGAGGCCTGGCCAATGTTTTAGAGCTTGCCAGGGCATGCGTTTCGCTGATGCATGTTTTAACCAGCGATTCGGTTTCGGCGGATGAGAAGAACCAGATACTGCCTCCGCCCAGAAATATTATCGAAGCCAGCGGCGCGCTCGAAGCTTTCGTTTACGCCCTGCAGTCGACGGGCCCGCTGACAGAGATAAAGGCAAAAGGACTGAGCGAAAGCGTTTCCGTAAACAAGACCGTCATAAATTCCGTCACCGCGCCCGCAAGCATTAAAGCCGTAATAGACTCTATAAAGTCCCTGGATAAAGTAGCAAATCCGGTTTTTTCAGCGGCCTCCGGCACGTACGACAAAACCTTCGAGGTCGCAATCGTCACGGCTACGAGCGGCGCTAAAATTTATTACACAGCCGACGGGAAGGTCCCTAATTCGTCCAGCACGCTATATCAGGCGCCGATACTTATTGATAAAACCCAGAAAATCTCCGCTATAGCCGTTAAAAGCGAAATGATAGAATCCGACGTGGTTTCGCAAAATTATACTTTGAATATTATCGAGCCGCCCAAACGCGTCTCGGCTCCAGTTTTCGATCCTCCGCCCGGAACTTATCAAACCGGTTACGAGGTTAAAATTTCCACTTCTACCGGGCAGGCTCTAATTTATTACACCACTGATTCGAGCGATCCGGTTCCGGGAGTTTCACGGTTATATTCCGACAGCTCCCCGGTTATATTGAATTCGTCGCTGACTTTAAAGGCCGTAGCCGTAAAGCAGGGTTATTTAAATTCGTCCGTGACCGGCGGCGCTTACGAAGCCGTAGACGTTCCGCTTAAAGCGTCCGCGCCGGTTTTCAGCGTGGCGCCCGGAGTTTACAATTCTACCCGTGAAGTCGATATAACTACGGCCACGGCAGGAGCGTCCATCTATTACACGCTCGACGGCAGCGAGCCGAACTTGAATTCTATTTTATATTCCAAGCCGGTCGTCGTAGCTAAAACGCTCACTATAAAAGCTTATGCGGTTAAAGCCGGAATGCTTTCCTCCGCGCCGGTTTCCGCCGCGTATGAGATAATAAAAACTTCCACGGCCGCTTCCGCACCCGAGTTTAATTACGAATCCGGCATTTACGAAAACACGCTCGAGGTCCTTTTATCCTCTAAAACTCCCGGCGCCGAAATATATTATACCCTCGATCATAGCGCGCCTTCAGCGGACAGCCTCAAGTACTCGGGCACTATAGAAATTTCGGCCACCACTACCGTAAAAGCCATAGCCATTAAAACCGGTTACGCCAATTCCGAGGTGAGCACAGCCGAATACACTCTCAATATACATAACCCCGCTAATATAGCGAAAGTAACGGGGCTTTTTTACTATTCGGTCAATAAAATCATTAAATGGTCTCCGGTCGCAGTGGAAGGCAAACAGGTCGAATACGCGGTCAGAATCGACGGCAATCTTATGCCGCAATATCTTTCCAGGCCCGAATTTTCGGTCGCCATGTTCATGAGCGGCTCGCGCACCGTCCAGGTTCAGGCTAAAATCGCAGGAAGCCTGCACCCGCTTGATTTCGGTCCCCTTTCAGATATCTATAAATTCACGATAAAAGCTTCTTCCGACCTGCCCCAGGTTACGGGCATCGACTCGCGGTCGGGTTATTTTAACTGGCAGCCCCTGGCGGACGCGGAAACCGTTTACGGCTACCGCGTGATGTTCGACGACGATATAAGCAATCTTTTTATTACGCGCCTGGCGTGCTACGGAGTTCCGCCCGGGCTTGTCAAAGGGCCGCACAAACTTAGAGTGCAGGCTGTCACGCTCGACGAATCCGATATCCAGATAACCGTTACCGACGAAGGCCCGTGGAGCGTCGAATATTCGTTTTTTGTTGAAGACGGGACCAGGCCGTACGAATCGATTCCTTATCCTGAAAACTTCGGCTATGAGCCGACCGCCAAAGAACTTAAATGGTCTTTAAACGAGCCGGTGTCTAATTTTATCTTCCATATTTTAGCCTCTTACGACAGGCCTTCCGGCAACGTTTATTCAAAACTGATAGAAGTGGTCTCCACCGACTCGGTCTCTCTCGAGATGGTCAAAAACAGGCTGCCGATGGATTCTTTTAACTGCGTTCTCGAAGTCTGCTCTTTCGACGGATTCAACTACAGTATGAAATCTGCGGCGATAAAGCTTCCTGTCGGAGACCTTCCGGAGATCGGCAAAGTCGGCGGCATCGCTTATAATCCCGCTTCAAAGATCCTCACGTGGCAGACCGTTTACGCTAACGAGCAGCCGTGCGTTTACAGGGTGAAAGTTGACGGATACCTCAGCGGAATGGTTTACACCAAAAACGAATATAACGCCGCCGCCCTGAGAAGCGGCACTCATGAAGTGCTGGTGCAGGCGGTTCTGCAGACCTATAATCCCGAATTGAACGGGCCGTTTTCAGACCCTTTCGACCTTTTCATAGACACGAGCGTGCCTCAGGTAATGGGGCTGGCTTACGTTCATTCGCGCAAGCTCATAAGGTGGCTTCCGGTCGTCATTAACGAGCAGATTTGCTTTTACCGCGTTAAGGTGGACGGGCGTGAGGCGCCGAATCTCAGCGTGCGATCGGAATATTCGGTGGACGCCCTGAGCCCCGGCACTCACGAAATATCGGTCAGGGCCGTTATAGCCGATACCAGCCCTGAAATAAACGGGCCTTATTCGGAAGTGTGCGTTTTCAACACTCAGGTAAACCAGGAATCGGGGGAGCTGCCCAGGATAACCCAGATACAGCTCGATAGTTACAACAGCATTTTAAGATGGCAGCCTGTTTTAGTGGATAAGCTTCCTATCGCTTCTTACGTGGTGGAACTCGACGGCGTGATAATGACCCATAATAATAATTTGACTTACACCGCCAGCGCGAGTTACGGAATTTCCGAAAACGTCTCGCTCGGCCCTCATACGGTAAGGGTAAAGCCCATACTTGCAGGCAAAGTCCCTCCGGTAGAAGGACAGTTTTCCGAACCGGTCCAGTTTTATCTTCAGAGAAACGACGCGTTATTCAAAAAAGTTTCGCCTTCCGAAAATCTCATTTTCGATGAGCAGAACCAGACGCTTTACTGGGACAAAGCTAAATCCACCACAGGAACGCCTACTTATAACGTAATAGGCTATTTCAATACTGGCGCAAATATTTCAGAACAGAGCTTTCCGATTCAGGAAACCCGCCTTAATCTAGGCGTTTTGAAATTCGATCCCCGCTTTTTGTCGATGCCGTCGGGCAAATATTCTATAGAAGTGCAGAGCGGGCTTATCGAAAACAGCAAGGCGAAGGGGCTTAAAACTCCAGCCATAATACTTGATCTGACCGACGAACGCAGATGGGAAAATATAAAATAAACGGGTGATTTGATTGAATATTACTATAGTGAACAGCAACAGGGAGTTCAGCACGGTCGAACTCGACGAAAATAAAGAGTACACTATCGGCAGAAGCCCCGAATGCTCGATAATGATAAAGTCCACCATAGCTTCCAGGATCCACGCGAAATTGGCTTGCCGGGACCGTGTGTGGCATCTGATCGATAATCAATCCACCAACGGAACCTTTCTCAACGGAAAAAAGATAAAGGAATCTCCTATATCCAATTACGACGTGTCCAGAATCGGCGACGTGCTCATAGAATTCAACGACGAAGAGCTTCTGCAGTCGATCATAATGAGCAAAAGCGACATCGCGGGATACGCCGGCGAAAAAGCTTCGCTGCAAAGCGCGGTGGTCAACGATTTTGAGCAGAAGGTGGACGCGCTTTTGAAAGAATTCAACTCTCAGCTCACCCCTGCGAACTTTTCCAGAGAATTTCCGGCGTTTCAGGCCCGGCTCGGCGATATGGTGAATTCGTTCGCTAAAGACAGCTCCCGCGTTAATTCCGAAATGAGGATCTTATTCGAGCTCACCAAATCGATATCCGAAATTTTGAACCTGAAACAGCTTCTGAATATAGCGCTCGACCTGGTTCACGAAATCAAAAAAGTCGACAGGGGCCTCGTGCTGCTTTACGAAAAAAAAGCCGGCCGTTTCGTGCCTTATGTGGCAAGAAAAATGAGCCTCAACGATCTGAAGCTCGACGAAAATTTCGTTTCAAAATCGATACTGGCGTATATGAAAGACAACCCGGGGCCGGTGCTGGTCAAAAACAGCCTCATGGACGAAAGGTTCGCTTCGGCCGAAAGCGTTATGGCGCTTTCCGCAAAATCGATCCTGTGCATTCCGCTGGTTTCTCAGCAGGGCCTTCAGGGTGCGTTTTACCTTGAAAAAGACGCCTCCCAGCCTTTCGACGAGGCCGACGCGGAATTTCTGAAAAACTTCGCCAGCGCGGTATCGGTAGCTATAGAAAACACCAAGCTGATCATGGCGATAAAGCGCGAACGCAATATCAGAAACAATATGGAGCGCTATATATCTCCGAACCTTATAGACCAGCTCACCCAGACCAGCGGAGAACTCAAGCTGGACGGCGAAAAACGCGACATAAGCGTTTTGTTCGCGGACATCAAAAACTTCACGAAAATGTCCGAGCAGCTCAAGGTCGAAGACGTCTTTTCCATGCTCAATAAAACTTTTTCCGAGATAACGCAGATTATTTTCCGCCACGACGGCACTCTGGATAAATTCATAGGCGACGCCGTGATGGCTTTTTTCGGCGCTCCCGTAAGGCACGACGACGACGCGGTTCGCGCGGTCATGACGGCCGTAGAAATTATCGAAACGGTAAAGCGGATGACGGAAGAATATAAAAGCGAATACGGCGTAGAAGTTAGCTTCAGCATAGGAATCAACACGGGCGAAGCCATCGTGGGCAACGTAGGATCGCTCGACCGTATGGAATACACCGCTATCGGCGACACGGTAAATCTGGCCGCCAGGCTTCAGGCGAAAGCCGGATATAACGAAATCGTAATTAACGAAAGCGTTTATAACGCCGTAAAGGACAGATTCAAGTGCGAGCTGCTTCCGTCTTTTTTCGTTAAAGGCAAGGAGCAGGCCATAAAAGCGTTTATAATTAAAATTTAGCGCCGGCCGGCGTTCGGGTTATTTTATTTTGCAGGACGGGTGAAGCATATGCCTTTATTTGAATATAAGTTTTCCGACCGCGGCGACAAGGTGCAGTCGGCTTACGCCGAAGCGGCCAGCTCCGGCGCGCTGGCGGATTCCCTCATAGAAAAAGGTTACTACGTTATCGAAATAAAAGAAGTGCAGAAAAAGGCGAGGGCTTCGTCGTCTCTGGCGGGCCTTTTTTTCAACCGGGTCACGCAGAAGGAAGTCACCTATTTTTACATACAGCTTTCCACCCTTATTTCCGCGGGCGTAACTCTTATAGAAAGCCTGGAGTCGCTTATAGACCAGACCCAGAACCCTTATTTCAAATCCGTTATAAACGACGTGAAAACGAGAATCGCCACGGGCCAGACGTTTTACGATGCCGTATCCCGACATCCGCAGATTTTCGACGAAGTCGCCGCCAATATGATCAAGGCCGGAGAAACCGGCGCGGGCCTCGACGAAGTGCTCGAGCGCATCGCCAAATTTTCCGAACGCGACACTAAAATAAGGTCCAAGGTCAAGTCCGCCTTGATATATCCGGTTACTTTGAGCTTGATAGCGGCGAGCGTAATTTTTTTCCTTGTGGCCTACGTTTTTCCTAAATTTACGAAAGTGTTCGCCAAAGCCAAGACCGCGCTGCCCGCCCCGACGGTCATACTTATGAAAACCAGCGAATTTATGCAAAACTATTATTTGTTCATAATAGCCGGATTTATAGCATTCGTTTTTCTTTTCAGATGGCTTATAAACAATAACGAAAGGGCGCGGGGCATTTTCGACGCATTTACTTTAAAAACGCCGGTTTTTGGCGACATGATTATGAAAGCCACTATCGCCAGGTTCATAAGGACCCTCGCCACGCTGCTGACGAGCGGAGTTCCGATACTAAAAAGCCTCGAAGTCTGCGAAAACATAGTCGAAAACACCGTGCTTAAAAAGATAGTGGTTTCTCTCAAAGGCGGCGTATCGCAAGGTTTGACGCTGTACGATATCCTGAAGGGCAAGCCTGAATTTCCGGCCATAGTGACCAAGATGATTCAAACCGGCGAAAAAACCGGCACTCTGCCCAGGCTTTTAATAAAGGCTTCCGATTTTTTCGAGTACGAAGTCGAAATAGCCATCGACGGAGTGATCTCGCTTATAGAACCGGCCCTCATAATAACTATGGGGCTTTTTATAGGTTTTATTTCGATTGCTATGTTTCTTCCTATATTCGACCTCACAAGCGCCATACGTTAAAATTAAAGTTCGTTAACTCTTTTACTTAATAATAAAAATCTGGTATAATATTTTATCTCCGATTAGAAGAAGGGAATGGTAAAACGATGAAATCGCCTAAAGAAGTGTCGCTGGACGCTAAAATATTAAGCATGGTATCCGGAAAGGTTTTAAAGGCCGCCGAGATAATACTCGCCGACGACGAAATACAGCATCTGCAGGATTACGCCAATATAGTCTCCATTAAAAGGCTCGACCATAACGACCATGGGCCGGTGCATATGCGCAAGGTGGCCATAAACGCCTTGAAAATGATCAAACTTTTAAAGGAATCGGGCATCGAGCTCAACCTTGAAAAAGAAGCCGGCTGCGGCTTCGAAGACAGCATGATCGTCGTACTGATCGCCGGGTTCATACACGATATCGGCATGAGCGTCGGACGCGAAAACCACGAACAGATGGGGGCGCTGCTTGCATCTTCTCTGCTGGACCGAATTTTAGGCGTCATATACGAAAACGACCACTATAAAAAAGTAGTGGCCAAATCGATGATAACCGAATGCATCGTAGGCCATATGGCTACGCAGAAAATATACTCGCTCGAGGCGGGGTCCATACTCATCGCCGACGGCTGCGACATGGAAAAAGGCCGCGCGAGGATACCGATGATGCTCCATCCCGACGCGAAGGTCGGAGATATACACAAATACTCTTCTTCGGCGGTCGAATCGGTTAAAATCGGCAAAGGCGAAAACAGGCCTATAAGGATTACAGTCGAAATGAATGAATCCGTAGGGTTTTTCCAGATAGAAGAAGTGCTTTTCCGCAAGATCAACTCCAGTTCTATCAAGCCTTATATCGAGCTGTACGCGGGGGTAATCGGAAAAGAAATGAAATGTTATCTGTAAGGAGTGCGTTGAATGCGATTTGAAAAACTCGCCGCCAGAGGGGCCGGCTTTCTCGGAGTGAAATATCCCATAATTTCGGGCGGCATGACATGGATAAGCAATTTTGAACTGGTCAGCGCGGTCAGCGAAAACGGAGCTTTTCCGGTTTTCGCGGGCGGAAACGCTCCGGCCGAAGTGTTCGAGCGTGAAATAGACCGCTGCATCGAAAACATCAAAACGCCTTTCGCGGTAAACCTGGTCACCATAGCGCCTAATTATAAGTCGCAGTACGAGGTTTTGCTTTCAAAAAAAGCGCCGTTCGTCGTTTTCGCGGGCGGCATACCTAAAAAATCCGAAATACTGCGCATGAAGGAGTCCGGCAAAAAGACCATGTCTTTCGCGGCCGAGGAATCCATCGCCGAGCAGCAGATAAAATACGGCATCGACGCGCTGATACTCGAAGGCAGCGAAGCGGGCGGCCATATAGGCCATGTATCGCTCACCATCCTCATTCAACAGGTGCTTTTCGGATTCGGCGACACCGTTCCCATATTCGTGGGAGGCGGTATTGCCAAAGGCGGCATCATGGCCCATCTTATGCTTATGGGCGCCGCCGGCTGCCAGCTCGGGACGCGCTTTGTCATGAGCCGTGAATGCACCGCGCACGAAAACTTCAAGAACGCTTTTTTGAAAGCCCGCGCGAGGCAGGCGTCGTCCACGCCGCAATACGATTCAAAACTTCCGGTGGTGGCCGTGAGGGCCATTAAAAATAAAGGCAGCGAAGAGTTCGGAAAACTCCAGCTGGAGCTGCTTAAAAAGCTCGAAGAAGGCGCGATCGGGCGCGAAGAGGCACAGTTCGAAGTGGAAAATTTCTGGACGGGTTCGCTAAGACGCGCCGTGGTAGAAGGCGATATCGAGTACGGCTCGCTCATGGCGGGCCAGAGCGTAGGGCTCATTAACGACATACTGCCCATGAAGAAAATAATCGAAACGCTTGTGGAAGAGGCAGAAGCTGAGCTCGAAAAGATAGCCGGCAGGCTCGGAGAAAAATGAAAACCCGCCGCGTTTTAAAGCGGCTTATAAAATCGGGAAAAAATTATGCAAATTAAAAGAATTAAAAGATTCGATTATGGCATATCCAGGCTTACCGTCATGCTTTTTATGTTCATGTTTATGGCGGCGGCCCTTGGCGGGCTTGCCGCAGTCATGAAATATTCAAAGGGCGCCAGTTTCGAAGAATTATTTTCGATGGAGCGCCTCAAAAAGCTTTTTATTCAGCATAAGCCCTTAATCACGGCCGAAGAGGCCTCGAAGATCAAGACAATCGTTTCACGTGAAAGCGGCGGCATGGAAATCTCGCCGTCAAGCGTCAATCAGAGCGCGGGCAAAGATGCCGGGAGCGGCAAAAAAACGAAAGCCGATGAAATTATATTAAGGAACAACGATATTCTTACGGGCGAAATAATAAACGAAAAAATCGCCATCGATACGGAGCACGGCGTGATAAATTTTAAATTCTGCGATATAATCGCAGCTTATTCGGTTTATGAAACCGACCGGCCGTACGATAAAATCATATCTAAAAACGGCGACAAGGTAAGCGGAAAAATCGCCGAAGGATTCATTTCGCTCAGGACTGCTTCCGGCGATACTGTTAAAGTGGCGGTAAATAAAATAAAAATAATCAACAAAAACATCGACAGGGCTAATTGAATGGAGGCTGAAAATGGGCATCGACACTCATGATTCTTTAATATCCGACTCTTTGCTGCAATCCGCCGCCGACGGCGACGTGGCTAAAATGGCTTATATTTATGCGGCCTCTTACGGCAACTGCGACATACTCCGCCAGCTTATCGCCAACGGCATCGACGTAGACACGAAGGATAACGCGGTTGGCATGAGCGCCCTTATGATAGCGGCTTCCGCCGGGCAGCTCGAGGCAGTAAGGCTTTTATTAAATCACGGCGCCAATATAAACGCTCTTGACGGGCTTGGAAACACGGCTTTTTTTTACGCTTCGCGCATGGGGCATATAGAAGTCGTAAAGCTTTTAATCGAAAAGGGAATGGACGTAAATATAAAACAGACCATTTTCGGCATGAGCGCCCTCACGCTTAACGCCGTTTCAAATAACGTCGAAATAGCTTCGCTTCTTATCGAGCACGGCGCCGACGTGAACGCGAAGGACAATAACGGCGTAAGCGCGCTTATTCAGGCGGTGGCCTGCGAAGCTTATGAAATGGCGGAGCTGCTTATCAAGCACGGCGCCGACGTGAACGATGAAAATAAATCCGGCTGGACGGTGCTGAGGCTTGCCAATGAAAAGAGCTGCGAAAAAATCATAAGGCTGTTAGAAGAGGCCGGAGCGAAAATTTAACTTTTTTTTAAAAATTGCGCGATTTTATTTTTTAACGCTTCTTTGTTGTTGCACGAAGGGTCGATGACCGCCTGGCTTCTTGCGTATTTTAGCGCTTCGCCGATCCTGTTTCCGGCTTGCATTCCGAAGGCCGACTTGATATCGTCGCCGTTTATATCCAGATCTTCTATATAAACCGGATGCCTTTCAGTTACCGCTTTTTCGGCGGTTTTAACGGCGGCGGCAAATCCGGCTTCCAGAGCGGAATCGCCGGTCGAGCGTCCGAAAAGCGAGCACAGCAAAAATACTTCCCGCGCGTCGATTTTTTGTTTGGTTAGCTCGCGATGGCTTATCATGGCTTCTTTTACTTTAATTATGTCGCCGTGCCAGCCTTCGCCGCGCCCTTTTTCGCTCAGATGATAATAAGCCAGAAAAACGAGCGCGGATATTTCGTCGAAGTCGTTTTTTGAAAATTTAAGCTCGAATAAAGCTTTGACAAGCTTTTTATATTCGTAAAATCTAATTTTGTCTCCGGCGGCGCGGTAAAGGCTGAATATGATCAAAAGCGCGAGTTTGAAGCCGTACCTTTTTGCGGAGTTTTCATCGAAAATTTTATAGCATTCGCCGTTTAGCGTAAAAAAATTTTTTTCGCCGCCGGGAAATATTACGTTTTGATAATATTTGTAAAAAATTTCGTGCCATGCGTTAATAGAAAGCAGGCATTTTAAATACTTGCCGTTTTGAGGCGATCCGAGAAGTTTTACCAGCTCGTTCATTATCCTTTCCGGGGCGGCTGCGGTTATGAGATGCGAAAGGTTTTTAGCCGACTCTAAAGTCCGCTCCTCGATAGCGAAACCGAATTTGGCCGCCTGGCGCACGGCCCTCAGAATACGCAGCGGGTCTTTAACGAACCGCGCTTCGGCCGATACTACGCATTTAATGCGCTTTTTAGCGTAATCTTCGAGCCCGCCGAAAAGGTCTATGACTTCGAGGCCGTTTAAATCGCACGCCATGGCGTTTATAGTGAAATCTCTTATGGCGAGGTCGTTTTCCAGGCTCAACGGCGCGGGTTCGCCGTCGTTATAAGAAGTGACGTCGTAGGGTTCTCGGCCGATCACCACGAGTACCGTGCCGTGCTTCATTCCGTAAGGGACGACGCTTTTAAATATGCGCGCTATTTCAGAGCATCTGGCGTCGGTCAATATGTCGTAGTCGTTGGGGACGTTGCCGAAAATTATGTCCCGTACGGCGCCGCCTACAAGATATGATTTATATCCGGCCTCCGCCAGCTTCGAAGATATCTTAAAAATTTCCGGTTTGATTTTTTCGCGGTCGAGTATCATGAAACGCAGCCCATTCAGTATAAATTTTAAACGCGGCATATTATATCAGAAAAATATTCAATCGGCAATCATTTATCTTTTCATTTTATTTATTTACCGCGCCATATGCTTTGCGGGCGTAAAGAATAATTGACTTATTTTTTTATTTATAGTATATTAGCTTCTATGGAAAAGAAAATCGTAAAAATTATCGCCGCGGTCTTTTCGCTTGTAATTTTGCTTATAATCCTTACGACGTGCTTTTCTGCCACCGAAAAGTATTACGAAGACGTCGCCTATCAGGCTAACAACCTGCCAAAGGGCATCAACGAAATAAGCGAGCTGGACGGAAATAAGCGTTATTATAAAATCAGGAGCTACGGCGGCAGGATACTTTCGCTTTCGTCGCACGACTACGACGGCACTTTAAGGGTCATCGACTTCGAAGAAAGAAACGCGGCGAAGGTCGATTTCGAATACGATCAGGACGGATATTTGATCAAAGCCGTAAAATACGATACCGATCTGAAAATAGTAAAAACGATAACGTACAAGCCTAATAAAAAGAAAAAATAAATAATAAAGAAAAAATAAAATTTGGAGGTCGTTCATGAAAAAAATAGCTGTAATACTCTCCGGATGCGGAGTAATGGACGGTTCGGAAATACACGAAGCTACCCTCACTCTTTTAAATATTGCCGCGCAGGGCGCGAAATATCAGTGCGCCGCTCCTGATGCCCCTCAGGTAAGGGTTTTCGACCATTACTCTAAAAAAGAGAGCGGAGAAAAAAGAAATATGCTGGCGGAATCGGCCAGAATCGCCCGCGGTGAAATAGTAAAGATCGGCGCGATAAGCGCCGCGGATTACGACGCCTTAATATTCCCGGGCGGCCTGGGCGCTTCGCTGAACCTTTGCGATTTCAGCAAAAACGGCGGAAAAGGCACTAAAGTAGACGCGCAGGTAGAAAAGCTGATCGTCGATTTTCATGCGGCGAAAAAGCCCATAGGCGCTATGTGCATGGCTCCGGTAACGGTGGCTAAAGTTCTGGCTTCGAAAAAGGCCAGAGTCACCGTTGGAAACGATCCGGCAATAGCCGCCGCTATAAACGGCTGGGGCGCAGAGCACGTCAACTGTTCGGCAGAGGAAATCTGCTTCGACACGAATAATCTTTTAGTCACCGCGCCGGCTTATATGCTCGCGCCCGATATCGTATCATTGAACCGCTGCGTGGAAAAGCTCGTTAAAAAAATTATGGCTTTATAGGCAGGCGAGATGAAATATATTGAAAAATTAATAAAAGCCGCGGTAAAAGAAATCGAATCGCCGTTTTCAACGGATCCGCACGGCGATATCAAGCAGGCTCTCGCGGCTCAGATGCCTGAAGAGCAATTCCGCGAAGCCCGCGACGCCGCGTTCGAGCTGATAAAAATAATCGGCGGCGCTTCGGGTAAAACCGCTTCATGCGAATCCGTCATAAGTTACCTGAAAGCGGCCGACTTCGTTCTGGCCCGTAATTTAATGCTTTTCGGGCTTATAACGGCTTTCGCTTTCTTTACGCTGAGATTCTGTTCTCCGGAAAATATTATTTATGCGCTTTACGGTGCTACGGCTTTCTATATTTTTCTCATAGTGCTCGCGCCGCAGAAAATTAAAAAATACAGGCTTTTAAAAAGCGTCGCAATCAGGCAATACCGTGAATCGCTGATAGATTTTTCATGCGCCCTGATAAAAAAACATTCGCTCGATCCTTCGGCTTTCGCCATTAATTTAAAAGGAGATCATATTTTTATGAATCTTAACGCCAGAGACGGCGTATATTATTTTAAAACGGTTTAAAGCTTTATTATAAATTTTAAGAGGAGTACATATGCTGTTGTCAATCTTTTTCCTTTCAACTTTCGCCGTTCTCATATTTTTTGCAAAGCCGGCCTTCGGTGAAGTGGATAACTTCAATTTGCAGGTAATAGTTACCGTGCCCAAAACCACTCCCGAAAAGGACAGGGTTTTTATAAGCGGCAATCACAGGCTTCTTGGAAACTGGAAATCGGCGGGCGCGCTCATGACCAAAATTGCGCCGTATACATACGAATTTAACGCCTATCTCCCTAAAGCCAAAAGCATCGAGTTCAAATTTACCAGGGGCGATTTTAAAAAAATAGAAAAGTCATTCGAAGGCTTCGATATTCCTAACAGGTTCATAAGCCTTGAAACAGGCGGCCAGAGCATCGTTAAATGCCGCCTCGAATGCGAAGTGGAAGCGTGGAAGGATATGCTCCCAAAAGACGCCGCGGTCCACAGCTATAAGCTGAATTTAATCGGCGATTACAAGCTTTATAAAAACGTCGAATCTAAATACCTTCAGCTTAAGCGCGACGTTATCGTATGGATGCCCGAAGGTTATTCTTCTAAAGAAAACCGTGAAAAGCGCTATCCGGTATTATATATGCACGACGGTAACAACCTTTTCGACGCCAGGCTTTCTTTCCAGGGGGTCGATTGGGGAGTGGACGAAGCTATAGACCGGCTGGTCAAAACTAAAAAAATGAAGGAAATTATAGTCGTCGGAATTTACAATACCGAAGCGCGGCTCGACGAATACGCGCCGATGCGCGACGAAAAACGCGGCGGCGGCGGCCTGGGCGAAGATTATTCCCGCTTTGTAGTGGAAGAGCTAAAGCCTTTCATCGACGAAAAATTCCGCACGCTAACGGATCCTTCCAATACGGCCGTAGGCGGCTCTTCGCTCGGCGGCCTCATATCGCTTTACATGGGGCTCGAATATCCGGAAGTCTTCGGCGGCATGCTGGTGATTTCTCCAGCCCTTTACTGGGACAATTACTCCATAATTCCATGGGCGATGTCTAAAGGCTTCGATAACTCCCGCAACAGGCTCTGGATGGATATGGGCCTGCTGGAGGGCCGTACGGCGCTCCGCTCTTCGCGCATACTCGACGGCGAGATACGAAAAAATTACCCGCAGTTCAAAAGTTATAAGTACCGTGAATTCAAAGACGCGCAGCACAACGAAGCCGCATGGCGCGCCCGCATACACCTGGCGCTGGCTTTCATGTTCGGGGCTTGACGCGAATAAATAAAAGAGGAGATAAGATGGGCATTAAGTTCGATGAAAAAAAAGCTCATAAATTAAACGATCCGGAACGCATAAAGTGGCAGGATCCCGACTTGCTTTCCACCGTATTCGGCGGTCTCGACTCTAAAACGGCCGTCGAGCTCGGCGTGGGGACAGGCTATTTTGCGGTGGCCCTGGCTAAAAAATATAGAAAAGCGAAAATCGTAGGCGTCGATATCAGTTTTGAAATGATCCAGAAATTCAAGGAAAACGCCGAAGCTAACGGAATAACCAACGTGCTTTGCGTTAAGTCCGAGGAAAACGATACGCTTTTGCGCGATAATTTCGCCGACGTGGTTTATCTTATAAACGTTTATCACGAACTGGCCGATCAGCGGTTGTTCCTTCAGGAAGCCCGCAGGATACTTAAAAAAGGCGGCATTATTCTCATAATCGACTGGAAAGCGGAAGCTACTCCACAGGGGCCGCCTTTATACGAGCGCGTAGGCGCCGATCATATCGCGGGAGAGCTCAAATCCCTTAAGTTTAAAAAAATAAGTTCTTCGTACGATATATATCCTTACCATTACGCTATCAAAGCCGAAAAATAGATTTTTATTTTCGGCGTTTACTTGAAAAAAATTTTTAAATTTAATATAATGAAGTTTAAATATGAAAACCTTCTTATGTGAAAGATAATTTGAAAAATGGATTTTAAAGTAAAAGCCTCCACCAAAACGGGCAGGACGGAATCGCTCGTTATCAACGCCCGCTCGGCCGAAGCCGTAAGCGAGCTTCTTAAACGGCAGGAAATGTTTCCTCTCGAAATCGAAAAAATGCCGTTCGATTTCGGAGCGTATTTCAGCGCTGAAAATTTAAGAAAAATAAGGTTTTTATTCAACCGCACCAAATACCTTATAGAATTTTCCAGAGTGCTCGCCATGCTTATAAAATCAGGCATGTCGCTGAACGAGGCGCTCGCCGTCCTTTCCGAAAAACGTTCCGCGCAGGATTACTTTACCGAAATTATCTGCGGCGTTAAAAATTCCGTTGATCACGGCATTTCTTTTTCACTCGCGCTTGCCAGGCGCCCCGACGTCTTCGAAGATTTATACGTTAAAACGGTCGCCAGCGGCGAAACTTCAGGCAACCTTTGCGGCGTGCTGTCCAATTTAAGCGAGTATTACCAGAAAAAACAGGCGCTTTACAAAAAATTGATAGCGGCGGCGACTTATCCCGCGGTCATACTTGTTTTAAGCACTATCGGCGTATCGTATCTCTTTTTAAACGTAGTGCCTACATATACCAAGATGTTCCGTGAAATGGGGGCTTCGCTTCCGCCTATATCGCAGGTCGTTTTTTTCATAGGCGATTTCGTCGGCGGGTTTTATCTGCCGCTCGGCTTTCTCGCGGCCGCTTTCGCGTTCATGCTTTATAACTGGCTGAATACCGAAGAAGGCAAATGCTTCAGCGATAAGTATTCCCTGAAAATTCCGCTCATCAGGTCGTTCGTGGAAAAAAGCCTTTATTCGATTTTTTACAGGACCAGCGGATTGCTCATAAAATCAGGCATTAATATAGTAAACGCACTGGAAGTCAGTTCTAATGTGGTGACCAACGGCGTGATTAACGCTAAGATCAAAGAGGCGGTAAGGCTCATACGCGAAGGCAATACCATAAGTTTTTCTTTCGAAAAAAGCGGTTTCGCTTCGGATATAATACCGAAATTAATTAAAACGGGCGAAGAGTCGGGCACGCTTTCTGAGATTTTTAATAATATTTCCAACACTATGGACGAAGAACTGGACTCTCTCACTACGGCGTTCGAATCGCTTTTCGGGCCGCTGATACTCATATTCGTCCTGGCCGTTTTCGGAACGATTATTATAGCGATACTGCTGCCCATGATAACGGCGGCCACCATAGTAAGCTGATTTAACCGCGAAAGTTTTGCGGGCCCGGCGCGCCGGCCGGAAGGTAAAGGAGAATTATAAAATGGCCGTGTGGGAAAAAATTTTATACGAACTTAAAAACAGGAACCGCATAGATAAAGCCGCTCTGGAGACGCTGGCGTCGAAGAATTTTTCCGAAGGCGTTAAGGAGCTTATAAAGCTTAAAGTTATTGAAAACGAGCAGGCTGCTTATAAATTTTATTTTTCTTCGCTGAAGGCCCGTTCGCTCGAAGACGTGCTGATATCCGAAGGCAGGCTCGCCGCTTCCGAGCTCGAGCGGATTATAAACGAATTCGGCGCAGTTCCCGGAAACTTGAAAGACCTTTTGATAGAGCGCGGAATCGTATATCCGGCGGCCGTTTACAGGGCCATCGCCGTCCAGCATAATTCGGAATTCGTCGATTTAAACGAAACGAAGATCGACGACGCGCTTTTTTCAAAATTCGACGTGAATATAATAAGGCGCTACCAGTTCATACCTTACGCCATGAAAGGCGAAAAGCTCGTAATCGTCATAGACGACCCGTCCGACGTCGAGCGAATAGAAGAAATCGAATCCGTTATCGGCATTCCAACGCTGGCCTACGTTTCTGTAAAAAGCGATATCGCCCGCATAATCAATCTGATGATCGAAACTTCGTTGAGCGAAAATACCCTCTTTGCCGATACCGACGATACTCCCGCGCTCAGGGCGGTCAGCGAAGAAGCCGACGACGCGGCTGCCGACGCGGAATTTTTAAAGACGATGTCCGATTCGTCCATAGTAAAGACGGTCGATTCGATAATACTCAAGGCCATTCGCAAAAAAGCCTCCGACATACATTTCGAGGTTTACCCCGAAGGGCTTAAAGTCAAATACCGCATAGACGGCGCGCTTTATGTCGTTAAAACCATAGACGTAAAATCGAAAAATTTCATAATATCGCGCCTTAAAAATATGGCGAGCCTCGATATTTCCGAAAAACGCATACCTCAGGACGGCCGTTTCAAACGCTATATAGACGACCGCGCCATAGATTTTCGCGTGTCGGTGCTTCCATCGGTTTTCGGCGAAACGGTCGTAATAAGGGTCCTCGACCAGAACGCTCTCGGGCTCGACCTTGCAAGGCTCGGATTTCCCGAGCACGACCTTATAAGATTCAAAAAAAATATATTCAAGCCTTACGGCATGATACTCGTAGCCGGCCCCACCGGCTCCGGGAAGACTACGACGCTTTATTCAGCCATAAAGGCCATCAAAACCCCGGAAGACAAGTTCATAACTATCGAAGACCCGGTGGAATATCAGATACCCGATATCGTGCAGATTAACGTCAACGAAAAAAAGGGGCTCACTTTCGCCTCGGGCCTTCGTTCGATAGTGCGTCAGGACCCCGACGAAATAATGGTCGGCGAAATCCGCGACTTCGAAACGGCGAATATAGCTATCAATGCGGCCCTCACGGGGCACCTCGTGCTTTCCACGATCCACGCCAATAACGTAATAGACGCCATAGGGCGGCTCGTCAATATGGGCGTGGACCCTTATCAGTTCGCCGCGTCGTTCAATCTGATAATGTCGCAGAGGCTTATACGCAAAATATGCTCCAGCTGCCGGCGCGAATATATTCCCGACGAGGAAACGGTCAAGCTGATGGGCGATTTCGAACGCTATAAAGACCATAAATTCTATAAGGGCGAAGGCTGCCGTTTCTGCCATAACACCGGCTATTCAGGCCGTACGGGCATTTATGAAACCATGCCGCTTTCGGATTGCATTAAAAATATGATTATTTTAAAAGCGTCGCCGCTCGATATAAGAAAGCAGGCGGTCGCCGAAGGCATGACCACGCTTCGTCAGTCCGCGTGGCAGAGGGTTATAGAAGGTATAAGCACTATCGACGAAATCAACCGCATGACTTTCGAAGACTGATCGGCGCGAATAAAAACGATATTAAAAGATGATCTGCGGCCGGCTTACGCGGCCGGCAAAATAAAGAAATTAATTTAAAAAGCGGGTGCATAAGTGGCTGTTATAGATATAGGCGGATACAGCGTCAAGGCGCTGAAAAAAAATAAGGCATACGATTTCGTCCTGCCGGTAAATTGCGTTGGCGGCACTTTTACGCTTCCTTTCGCCGACGCGAAAAAATTGTCGCATACGCTCGAGCGCGTTAAAAAAGAAGCCCGGATCTCCGAATGCGACCTGGTTCTGCCCGACCAGTGGGCACGCCAGCTTTTCGTCAAAATCGTAAACGACGAGCCGCAGGCCGACGTTAATAAAGATTATGTGATATGGCGCTCGAAAGATCAGATAAGAGAAGAAGTTTACGCCGGCGCCAAAATAGACGCACATATAACTTCTATTGAAACCGGCGACGATAAAAAGCAGCATATCAGCGCATATCTCTGCCTTGTAAAATATGAGATATTAAATAAAATCACCGATATTTTCGCGGAGAACGGAATCATTATTAACTCTATCGAGCTTTCCAGCCATGCCGTTTACAATTATCTTTCATCCGCCGGCATGCTGGTCGAAGATTTCGCGTTATTAAATATCGGCTATGAAGTGTGCACGGTATATTTTTTCAAAAATTATCAGCCGGTTTACGTCAGAATAATAGAAACGGCCGGCAGACATTTTGAAAACGAGTTAAAACCTTCCGCCGCGAAGGAAATTAATTCCGCCGAAACTCCTGAAGCCTTCGACGCAGGCATAAAACAAAAAGAGAAAAACACCATGGATTTGATGTCGGTTAAACTCTTCCCCGATAAAGCGGATGTTTCGATACTGGAAGCTTTTGAAAGTAAGAAATCGCCCGTGATGGACAATTTTTTAAAAGAAATACACCTCACGTTCGAATTTTTCGCCTCTAAATTTCCGCAGATAAGGATTTCAAAGGCTTTTTTGAGCGGCGGCCTATGCAAAAACGGCGGGCTCGATTTTTTCCTGTCGAACTTTCTTTCGCTCGAAGCCGTTTATGCGTCCGATAGGGATAAAATACAATATTTGCCGCTATACGCAATGAAGGAGCGCCAGCTTCATGGATAAAAAAATAAACATGAATTTTTTCGTCGAACGCGATTCGGCGCTGAAATACTCCCGCAGCTTTATAATAGCCAGGGCGGTCATCATATCGCTGCCTTTATTATATATTGCATATATAGCATACTGCTATTTTTCTTATTCGTCGGCTTACACGAAGGCGAACGAAAGGATAACCGAATTGCAGGACCGGCTCGCCTCCAGAGAACGCGAGCTGAAAAACACCAGGGTAGTGATAAACGATTTCGATACTTTCGAAACCATGGTTAAAAAAGGCTTTTTTTACGACGGAGAAACGCCTTTTTCCGATACGCTCGAAATTTCTTTCACGCCGGAGCTCAAGGAAAAAACTTTAAAATTCGAAGAAGCCGTGGCGCAAAGCCTGAAAAAAACTAAAACGAGCGAACGGGCCATAATGGAAAGCCTTTTTAAAAACGCCGGCGAATTCGGCGGCGAAGTGAAAATAGGCAATATAAAGATAGATTTTTCTACGAAGAAAATGGAGTTTCAAATGAACTGCGCCGCTAAAGACACTTATTTGAGGCTGGTAGATAATCTGAAAGCCTGCCGCTGGATAGGGCAGATTTTCGTTTCGTCGCTCAAAGCTTCGGCCGGCGGGGTTAGCGCTTATATTATAATAACTCTTAAGGAGGCTGAGCTTTTTGAATGAAAAAGAAAGGTCCAGGCTGTTTAATATAGCTATAATAAGCTCTATGGCGCTTATATTCGCGGGATTCTTGCACGTGCTGACCGTTTCGCCGCAGGGCAGCGCGGCTGCGCTTATGCCGCTTATAAGCGAACTCGAAGAGAAAAACGCGCTGGCCGCTAAATCATGCGCCGCGCTGCGCAAGGAAAAGGACGATTTCAAATCGGGCGCGCTTTATTTTAAAAATTACTTTAAAAGCAGTTTCGCGGCAAAAGATGTCGAGCTCATTCAGGGGCTTATAGCCACTCTGGCAAAGGAAACCGGCTGCGAACACTTCAGCGCCGAGTATTCGTTAAAAAAAATCTATTTCATCGAAGCGCTCGAAGTGAAAGCAGGGTTCCGTTCCGTCGCCGCCTCAGCATTTTTAAATTTTATAGAAAGCGCCAGGGCTAAATTTCATCTGGCGCCCAAAATGATATCCATGAACGAGCTGGACGAAAAGAAAGCCGATATTGCTTTCGATTTTTACATACCGTTCAGCGCTTTTAAAATAAGAGATTTGATCGAGGGCAATTTATGAGGATTTTCGCTCATAATAAAAAAAGCTTGAAGGGTTTTTCGCTCATCGAGCTTCTGGCGGTTATCGCGATAATTTCCATGCTGTCGTCGATAGCCGTTATAAACGTTTCTTCGCGCGCCGGGCTTGCAAAAGACGCGGCCGTTAAAAATAATCTTTCCATACTGAGGGGCGCGATCGGCCGCTATTACATTGAAAACGGCCGCTTTCCGCCGAGCATATCGGCCATGGAAGGCGCGCAGCTTAAGAACGCGTATTTAAAATGGGACGCAGCCAACGCTTCCGGCGATATCGGCTACGACGCCGCAAACGGCTCGGTATTCCTGCGCGGAAAAAACGGCTCGCCGCCCGCGGGAACCGATATTAAAGGCGTCAGCTATGAAAAATACTGAAAATAAAATTTAAAAATTATAAGTGATTTTTACCGGGGCGGTTTAAAATATTTGTAAGCGAAAACGAATGAAGGCGCGCATGAAATTCAGCGGACGCGGGTTAAAAAAAAGAATAATTCTTCAAAAGGCCGGGCGGCGGGCGTTTACGCTTGTCGAAATCCTTACGGTAACGGTTTTTCTTTCCGTTTTAGCAATGGCCGTGGTACAGGGTTTTGAGTATAGCGTGAAAAAAGAAAAGGAAGAAAGTCTCCGCGGGGCTCTTAACACGGTGCGAAGCGCGATCGACCGTTATTATC
The DNA here is from genome assembly GCA_002069765.1 of bacterium ADurb.Bin243. Lineage (GTDB taxonomy): Bacteria > Muiribacteriota > UBA9980 > UBA9980 > UBA9980 > UBA9980. Next base: position 27,582 of record MWBZ01000012.1, on the reverse strand, counting down.
TGGACCGGCTCGCGGCCGAGCCCGGGCTGCGCCATGAAAACAGGTTTCCTTCGTCGCTCGAAGAGCTGGTCGAGAAAAAATACCTGCGTTCCATTCCGCTCGACCCCGTTTCGGCAGAGGCGAGCTGGGAGATAATTTTAATATCCGAAACCGATAAAAAAGTCTTCGACATAAAATCGAGGGCCCGGGGCGCGGCGCTCGATAACACGCTTTATTCAAGCTGGTAGGATAGGGCGGCCATGCCGCGCGAGGATCCGATTATGGTGAAAGAAATTACGAAAAAAAATAATATTTCAAACGCTTCCCGCGGTAAGGCCGGGGCGCCGAAAAATTCCGCCGGAAGCGGAGACGCCCGCAACGTGGAGCGCCTCAGAAGTGTTTTGAATATAATGCATTTCAGGGGTGAAAGCAACCAGCAATATCTGGACAACGCCCTCAACGAGGCTATCGCGATTACCGGAAGCAAAATCGGCTATATTTATTATTACAAAGAGGACACCAAGCAGTTCATTTTAAACAGTTGGTCCAGAGACGTTATGAAAGAATGCACCGTCGTCGATCCGCAGACCGTTTACGCTCTGGACAAAACCGGCGTATGGGGCGAAGCCGTCCGCCAGCGCAAGGCGATCGTTTTAAACGATTTCGGCGCCCCCCATCCTTTGAAAAAAGGCTACCCTGAAGGCCATGTCGAGCTCAGGCGTTTTTTGACCGTGCCGATTTTCCGCGATGACGCCGTAGTGGCGGTAGTCGGAGTAGCCAACAAAGAAAGCGAATATGACGAAGCCGATATATTGCAGCTTACTTTATTGATGGACGCCGTGTGGAAATATTTCGAATTGAAAACCAGCGAAGACGCGAGGCGCGAAAGTGAAGAAAAATTCAGGATCATGGCCGAAAATTCGAGCGACGTTATCTGGCATATGGATAGCGCCTGCCGTTTTACTTATATAAGCCCCGCGGACGAACGCATGCGTGGCTACGGCAAGGAAGAAGTCATCGGCACAGAGCTATGGTCGATGTTAAAGCCCGAAGGCGTCGAACATATTAAAAAAGCCAACGCCGGGCGCCTTGAAGACGAGCGGCGCGGCGTGAAAACCGGCCCTCTGCGTTATGAGCTGGAGCAAAAATGCAAAGACGGAAGCTGGGTGTGGACAGAGATCACCGTTGTAGCGTACCGCGATAAAACCGGACTGCTGACCGGTTATCACGGCGTTACCCGCGACATAACGGAACGCAAGCTTTACGAGCGCCAGCTGCTGGAAGCGAACCGCCGCCTGCAGGAAGCGATGAGCCACGCGCAGGAGCTCGCGGAACATGCCGAAGCCGCAAACCGTGCCAAATCCGAGTTTCTGGCGAATATGAGCCACGAAATACGCACGCCCTTAAACGGGGTGATCGGGTTTACCGACCTTCTTAAAAACACCGATTTAACCTCGGTCCAGCGCCAGTTCGTCGAAAATGCAAATATTTCAGCGCAATCGCTTCTCGGAATTATTAACGATATACTCGATTTTTCAAAGATCGAAGCCGGCCGCATCGAGCTCGAAACCATAAAGACCGATATAACGGAGCTTGTCGAAACCGCTTCGGATATTATTAAATTTCAGGCGTCTAAAAAGAACCTCGAGCTTTTGATAAATATACATCCCGATACGCCTAATTTTGCGGCCGTGGATCCGGTCCGCTTAAAGCAGGTGCTGGTCAATCTTTTAAGTAACGCCGTAAAATTCACCGATAGCGGCGAAATCGAAATCAAGCTGCGGTTCAGCAAAATAGACGACAGGAAAGGCAGATATTTTTTTGAAGTGCGCGACACCGGCATCGGCATAAGCGAAGAGCAGAAGGCTAAGCTTTTCAAGGCTTTCACGCAGGCCGACACGTCGACTACCAGAAAATACGGCGGAACCGGCCTTGGCCTTATAATTTCGAATCTTCTTATCGAAAAGATGGGCGGAAAAATAGAGCTTTTAAGCGAGCCGGGGCGCGGGTCCGTTTTCTTTTTTTCGCTGGAAACGGAATATGGATATGCCGAAAATCAAAACGTCAGAAGCATCGAAGACGTTAAAAGGATACTCGTGGTCGATGATAACGACAACAACAGGTTGATTCTCGAACACACCCTTAAAAGCTGGAACATCGAGTTTTGCGGCTGCGCGGGAGGGCGCGAGGCGCTCGAAATCATATCTTCACAGGAGCGTTTTGACGTTATTATAGTCGACTACCATATGCCGGAGCTCGACGGCCTGGATACCATAAGCATGATCCGTGAAAAATTAAACTTATCGGCTGCAAGGCAACCCGTGATTCTACTGCACAGCTCGTCAGACGATCCGGATATCACGGATAAATGCAAAAAACTCGGCGTTCGTTTCAATCTGGTAAAGCCGGTAAAAGCAGCCGAGCTGTTTTATTATCTTAAAAATATTCACAGCGGTTCCGGTTTTAACGAATACGTCAACAGGCAGCTCGACTTATCTTCTAAGATAATAGTTCCCGCCGTGGAAAGGCCGCCTTTGATAATTCTGGCCGAGGATTCGCATATAAATATGCTGCTGGTTAAAACGATGATAAAAAGGCATATCCCGGGGGCGGAAATCATCGAAACACAGAACGGAAAAGAAGTGGTTGAAGCGGCGGGAACCGGCCGCGCGGATTTTATATTAATGGATATTCAAATGCCGGTAATGGACGGAATAGAAGCCGCCAGGCAGATTCGAGCCGGAGAAGCCGCCGGCGCCGCGCGAGTGCCTATAATAGCTCTGACCGCCGGCGCGCTTAAAGAAGAAAAAGAAAGATGCCTTGCGGCAGGGATGAACGATTTTTTAACGAAACCCATAAACCCTGAGCACCTTCGCCGGGTCCTCGAAAAATATCTCGCCGCGGGGACTGAAAATATTTCCGGCGGCAAAATAAAAGCGGAGGCTCAGCAATGCTCGAGTTTTGACGCCGATGAATTTATGCATAGAGTGGATAACGATAAGTTATTGTTTGAAAAGCTCCTGGAAATGTCTTTGAATAAATTCGCCGAATCGCTGGCAGGGCTCGCGGACGCGGTAGAGCGCAAAGACGCCCATAATATTTCGCAGCTCGCCCACTCGCTTAAAGGCGCGTCATTGAACATGTGTTTTAACAGGCTTGCGCGCCTCGCGTCGGAGCTGGAAATGATCGAAAAAATCGACATAAAGGAAGCTATTGAAATTTTCAAGGAAATCGAATTCGAATGGAAGAAGATAAAAATTATAGTCAGGGACGCCAGGTTATAAGAAGTCCGTTTTTTAAATATCGGCGTTAAAATAAAAAAAGCGGGGAAGATAGTATGCCTTTTGCATCATGTACGCTTAAAGCAAATAAATTTTACGGTTTACGAAAAATCAAAGCCTTTACGCTTATAGAAGTGCTTGCCGTCGTAATAATCATAAGCATTTTATTCGCGGCGAGCCAGCCTTTGATCGGCGAGAGCGCCAGAAAAACGAAGGAAAGCGTTTTAAAAAGCAACCTTCGCGGCGTGCGCGACACCATATCCAGGTTCTATAAGGACCATGAAAGGTATCCGGAAAGCCTTCAGGAACTGGTGGACAAAAAATATATCACGGCCCTTCCGATCGATCCGGTAACCGAGAAAAACGACACGTGGATTATAATACCTTCGTCGACGCAAAAAAAAGACGTTTATGATATCAAATCAGGCGCCCGCGGAGAGAGCCTCGAAAAGGTAAAGTATGAAAATTTATGATAAATTTCAAAGCCGGCGCGGCGGAGTTATTATAATCGTCATTATCTTCGTAATGATTGCGGCAGTTACGGCGCATAAGCTGGCTTTAAATTCAGAAACGGCCGTCAGGGGCGCAAAGGAAGAACTGCTCAAATCATATCTGCTCGAATATAATATGGCGCTTTTAAGGTTTAACCTCGAAGAAAAAAAATGGCCGGCCTCGATTTCAGAATTAACCCAAAAAAAAGGATATTTGAGAAACCTTTATCCGGACCCTTTCACGAAACGGGCCGATTATTTATTGGTGGAAAAAAAAGAAAATAAATATATCGTTTCGGCTTCCTCTGAAAAAAGCCTTTCCGGAATTCCTTATAACCGGCTTTGCGTAAACGCCGCCCGAAAATTCGTTCCGGTCGCGCCAGTCAATCCGCCGCCGCTAATGAGATTAATGAGCCATATGCCTGTCCGCTGATTTAAATAATCATTCAAAAGACCTGTTTAACGATTTAACCCTGCCGCGAAAAAAATCGAGCGCAGGCTTGTCCGGCGTTTTTTTTATTTGCATTTACCTGCGCGGTTTGATATAATTTATGTGTGCAATGCTTTGCCATAAACTTTTATAACATAATGATATCAGGTGCAGAATGCTCGAAAAAAATTTTAAAATATTATTGCTCGATGCCCCGCAATCGGTCTGGAAATGGTTCGACGGCACATTGCCGTCGCCCGCTCTGGCGATACTGGCTTCATACACTAAAACGCTCTATGACGTGCGCGTTCTGGATCTGAATGTCGATAAAACCCCATGGCAGAGTTTAAAAAACTGCCTGAGCGATTTCGCGCCGGATCTGATCGCTATTCCGTGCACTCACACATGCCATGTAAACGAAGTGCGCGCGGCTCTTTTGATGATTCGTAAATTTTCGCCGAAAACTCTGGTGTGCGGAGGCGGCGTTCATTTTAAAGTTTTCCATAAGGACTATCTCGAAGAAGGCCTCGTTGATTTTATAGCCACCGGCGAGGGCGAGCTCACTTTCAGCGAACTCACCCGCAGCCTTTGCTCTTTTAAAAACAGGGCCGCGGCGGGGAATGCAGTTGACATATCAAAAAAATACGCCGAATTAAAAGCTATCGACGGCCTCGCTTTTATCTGCGACGGCGTGGTTCACGTTACTAAAACCCGCGCGCATATTCACAATCTGGATAAAATTCCGTTTCCTTCATACGAAATGTTCCCTATGCGGCACTATAAAATACCCATCTACGGAGGCAATGAAACTTTCGGAATTACTTTCGGCCGCGGCTGCGCAAACAGATGCTGTTTCTGCTCCGAGTCGTTCGGATGGGATTATACTCTGCGGCGCAATTCGCCCGAATACGCGGTAAGGCACATAGAGCTTTTGCGCGATAACTACGCCCGCACAACTTTTATATTCGCCGACACTGATTTTTTACTTAACCGCGAGTGGGTCGAGGAATTTATAGACATTATAAAGCAAAAAAAAGTGAAGATAAAATTTCATATCCAGACCGCGTGCACCACTATTATACGCAACGAATCGCTGGTCCCGAAGTTAAAAGAGATAGGGCTTTTTGAAATTATGCTCGGCACGGAGTCGCCGTTTCAAAACGTCTTAAATAAGCTGAAAAGTTTTCACCTCAATCAAAAAACCATGATCGAAGCCATGCAGATCGTTAAAAAATACGATGTTTTACTTATGGCCATGATGTTCTGGGGCACCGAGTACGACAGCGCCGAAACGCTCCGTGAGGGGCTTAAATTCTTCGATAAATACGCCGACATAACCTGCCCTAATGTGCTCACGCCATATCCCGGCACTCCGCTTTACGAAGAAATGAAGGAAAAAGGCAAAATTTACGTAGAAGATATGGCGGTGTACGACCAGTCTCACGTAATAGCCCCCGCAGGCGGAATGAGTTACGCGCAAACGCGGTTCACATACGAAATGGGGCTTTTGAGGCATTATAATTTAAACCCGTTTTATTACATGGGACTGTTTTCAAAAAACAGATTTTTAAGGATCAATTACTGGCACTTCACTAAATTAATCTGGATGAACGCGCTCGAAGGCTTTATGAATCCGGTGCGCTATCATAAGAAGCTTTACGACCAGCCCGGTTACGAATCGGTTATGGGTGAAGCCTGGAAGGACGGGGGCCGATGAATTCTGAAGAATTTAAAATATTACTCGTCGACGCTCCCGAAAACCTGTCGCTATGGTTTAACGGCACGATACCCTCGCCAGCGCTTTCTATACTGGCTTCATGTTTGAAGAAAAATTACAATCTCAGGGTCCTCGATTTGAGCATCGAAGAGCGGCCGTGGGAAAAGCTAAAGCGTGTCCTCGAAGAGTTCCGGCCTCATCTGGCAGGCGTGTCGTGCACTCATACATGCCAGATCAACGAAGTTTCGGCCGAGCTTAAAATTATTCGCAAATTCTCGCCCGACACGATCATCGCCGGCGGCGGGATAATTTTTTCGGTCTTTTACGAAAAGTATATAAAAGAAGGGCTTATCGATATAGCCGTAAGGGGCGAAGGAGAAATTACCGTTAAGCAGCTGGCTGAGATACTCGCTTCGAGCGTAGGCCGCGACGCTTCGCCGCGCAGGTCGCTGGCCGAAAATACATGTATTACAGGCCGCATGACTGAAGCGCTCGGGGCGGTTAACGGAATTTCTTTTATGAACGGAAACGCCGTTTTAAGCACGCCGGACAGGGCTCTTATTCAAAGCCTCGACGAATCGCCGTATCCGGCATATGAGCTGTATCCGATGGAGCGCTATACTTCGCCCACTTTCGGCGGCAGCAGGGCTTTCGGGGTTATTTTCAGCCGCGGCTGCTCGAACCGCTGCAAGTTCTGCTCCGAAGCTTACGAATGGAACTATACCATGAGAAAGCCTTCGGCCGGTTATGCGGCGGGCCTTATCGAGCTGCTTTATAATAAATACGGGCGCGACATCTTTGTTATCGGCGACACCGATTTTTTATATAACAGGCAATGGGCGCTGGAATTCGCCGAACTTATATTCGAAAAGAAGATGAAGATCAAATTCCACATACAGTCCTGCTGCGGAAGCGTTATAAAAAACCAGGACATTTTGCCCGTATTGAAACGCGCCGGGCTCTTTGAAATTATGATAGGCGCCGAATCCCCGTTTTCTGACGTTTTAAAAAACTTGAAAAAACCCTACTCCGATCCGGAAATTATCGATAGGGCCATGAAAATAATCAAAGCGAACGGCCTTTTGCTAATGACCATGCTCGTCTGGGGAACGCAATACGACAATCAAAAAACGCTTCATGAGGGGCTTAAATATTTCGGCAGATATTCGGATTTTGTCTGCCCGAGCCCGCTTACGCCTTACCCCGGCACGCCCCTTTTTGACGAAATGAAAGAAAAAGGAAAGATTTTTGTAACCGATTACTCTCTTTACGACCAGGCGCACGTTATAATGCCGGCCGGGGACATGGATTACGAAACCACCCGCCGGGTATATGAATTCGAGCTTTTTAAATTTTTTAATATGAATATCGATTTTTACCTTAAAATGTTTTCGCGCAACAGATTTTTACGCCTTAACCAGCGCGCTTACGTAAAACTCGTATGGATACATGCGTTCGAAAGCTTTGCGTCGCGTTTCGGGTATCGCAAAAAATTATTCAAGCACGATGAATACGGTAAAGTTATCAATCAAAGGAGCTGAACTTATGAAAGTATTATTTTTAGATCCGATCCATAAAGTTTGGGAATTTTTCAGGGGCCTGACGGCTAATCCGGCGCTTATCTACCTGGCCGCGGTCGCGCGCCGCGACTTTAACGTAAAAGTTTACGACGCTTATGCGGAATCGAGCAGGCCGTGGAACAAAACGGCCGAATATCTCGAAAAAGAGCGTCCCGACGTTATATGTATTCCGGGATCGCTTCCGAGCTTCTGGTACGACGTTTTAAACTGCGCCAGGCTGATACGCGAAATACTGCCCGATGCTAAAATAATGACCGGGGGTTACATTTCCAATCAGCTATGGCGCGAGGGCCTCGAAGGCGGATTGCTGGATTTCATAGTCATCGGCGAGGGCGAAGTCACCATGATGGAACTGCTCAAAGCTATAAATACCGGCGTTACAGATTTTTCGACGATAAACGGCCTGGCTTACCTTAAAGACGGAAAACCGTTCAAAACGGCCGAACGCGAATTCATTAAAGACCTGGATACGCTTCCGATGCCGGCCTACGATTTATTTCCTATGCACCGCTATTCCCTGGCGCCTTTCGGCGGAAATATCGGCTTTACAGCCACATATTCGCGCGGATGCCAGGGCAGATGCAAGTTTTGCTCTGAAACTCTCCTGTGGCGGCATTGCTGGCGCGGCCATAGCGCCGAATATATGATCGAAGCTCTTTCTACGCTCCGTTATAAATACAATAAGCGCGTCTTTTACATAGGAGATGACGATTTTCTTCATGACCAGGAGCGCACTGAAAAATTCATCGGCCTCGTTTTGAAAAACAAGCTCGACATAAAAATGTGGATTCAAACGACCTGCCGTAACGTGGTCAAGAACGCCGCCCTTCTGGACGGGTTAAAAAAAGCGGGCGTCTATCAGATCATGGTTGGAATAGAAACGCCCAAGCCAAAAGGGCTGAAGGTTTTAAATAAGCCCCAGGATTTCGATCTCGTAATGCGCGCGCTGGAAACGCTCAAACCCCATGAGTTCATAATAATGGGCATGATGATGTGGGGAACGCCTTATGACACCATGCAGGACCTTGTAGAAGCGCTGGAGTTTTTGAACGAGCATTGCGATATAATAGGGCCCGACGCAGTAACTCCATGGCCCGGCACGCCTTATTACGACGAATGCGAAAAACTGGGCGCCATAGAAGTCCGCGATCTCACTAAATACGATATGACAAACTGCATTACCCGCACCGCCGAATTATCGGCGGCCGACGCGGATTATTATTATAAAAAAACCGTCGGCAGGCACCTTATGTTCAATAAAAAGTTTTTAGGAAATTATCTTTTTTCAAAGAAACCGCTTTACAGGACTTATGTCAACATGTTCGTCAAGATGGGCTGGAGTTTTTTCACGATGAAGCCGTGGGTGCAGAAAAATTACCAGGAGTTCGACGAATTCTACAGGGAATTCATCACGAAAAGAGCTGTCTATCAGATGCAGAAAACGGGCGTTATGGCCAGATGAAGATATTATTCGTCGATCCGCCGCATAAGCCGTGGGAATTTTTTCCGGGTATAATGCCTTCGCCGGGGCTATTGGCCATTATTCCGTCCGCGCGCGAATTCGCCGCGCCGGACGGCATTTCGGTCCTGGACCTGTCGCTCGAAATTGATCCAGTTAAATCCCTCGCGGCCGCCTGCAAAAATTTTGCGCCGGACGTCATAGCCATTTCGGGCGCGAAATCGGCTTTTGCATATGAAACTCTCAACACTGCCGCGCTTTGCAGAAAATACTCTCCCCGCTCGATCATCGCCGGCGGCGGTAATTTTTTATCGTCATACGCCGCCGAGGTCATCGGCCGCGGATATTTTGACGTTATCGCCGCGGGCGAAGGCGAAAAGGTATTCGCAGGGCTGCTTTCGGCGGTAAAAGAAAACCGGATATCCGCTTTGGCAGATCTTCGCGGAATAGCGTATTGCAAAGAATTCGCCGCGCGCGGCCGCGGTTTTTACAAAACTTTAAAAGAGATTTTCGCCGGTTCCGGAAAGTTCAGCGGGTTTAATTGCGGCGAAGGCCTTTTTGACCGCGCGGAAATTTTCAAAACAATTTTTACGCCTCCGATGCCGCAGATTGAAAACCTCGACGAGCTTCAGATTCCGGCCTTCGAGTATTTCGACATGGACCTTTATACCCTTCCGCCGCTGGGCGGATCGGTAGGTTTCGTAGTAAGTTTCAGCCGCGGCTGCGTTAAAAAATGTTCTTTCTGCGCCGATTCGGCTTTCTGGGGGCACAAATGGCGCGGGTTCAGCGCGAAAAGATGCCTCGAAATTTTAAAAATTTTATACAACGCATACGGCAGAAGGGTGTTTTATTTCGGCGACAGCGATTTCTGGCAGGACCGTTCCAGGAATATAGAATTTTTAGAATTGCTGGAATTCGAAAAAAAACGGGGCTTTGAAATCAACTTCTGGATACAGAGCTCGGCGGCTAATATTCTGAGTAACGCCGATTTATTGAAGCGGTACCGCGCCTGCGGGCTTTATCAGATAATGTGCGGATTCGAAAGCGTTTCCGGCAGGGTCCAAAAATCTTTCAAAAAAATAATATCCACAGATACTATGAGGTCGGTTTCAGCGCTTATGAAAAAAAACGGCGTGCTCCTGATGGGAATGATGATGTGGGGCGACCGTTCGGATACCGAAGAGACGCTCCGCGAAAACCTGGATTTCATGGTAAAGCACTGCGACGTTATCGGCCCGAATACCATGCTGGCCCATTACGGCACGCGGTATTTCGAAGAACGCTCCGGCGCGCACGGCGTCGATAAATTTAAGGTGCTGCAAAACGATCAGTGCGAGATAATATTTCCTACCGAAACGCTCGACGTCAGGCAGGCCGCTTCGATTTATCGCGATCTGGTGTTGAAAACGCTTATTTCCAGAAAAAAATTTATCGGCAATTATTTAAGCGCGAAAAACGCCCGCACTAAAGCGGTGATGGCGGAATTAACAAGCAGGGGGTTTGCCGTCCGCGGCGGCGTTAGTTAATCATCGGCAGGAGTTTCCGGTCTGGCGGGTTACGAAAGAAGAGGAAGCATGGCGGGCAGTGAAAATAACGAAGCCAATATAAGCAGGAACGGCTCCGGCTCGAACGGCTACAAGAGCGGATACTATCTGCAGCTGTCGGAAGAGCTTTTTAAGTATTCCTTTTTTTTACTTTTTATCGTTTTCGGCGCGATTTATTATTATAACTTCGTATTTTTGCATAAGCCGACGCTCCTTAAAACAGCTGGCCTTTATTTCATCGTTTACATAATATTCGGGATATTTTATATACTTCTTCCCCTGAAGCGCATGCTTTTTTCTAATCTTCAGATTTACGCCGATAAAGAAAATTTGAATTTAAAGCATGGAGCTTTCGCCGCCAGGGCCGCGCTAGAAGCTCTAAAAAAAATAGGAGTCGAAGTTTCCGGCGATGCGAGGCGGCTTGAAGGCGATATTTTTATCACCTATAAAAGCGATTACTATGTGGCGTTTCCGCCTTTTTTCTTGTCGCTTTCGATTTCAATGATCATTTTCGCGCTTTACGTTTCGTGCGGAGCCGCGGCGGCCGATTCGGGCTTTATTAACGCGGCCGCGCTTTCTTACTTCGCGCTCAACTGCCTTATGATAGTTTTAGGCTTCCGCCATTTTATAAACCGACCTTATTCAACGCATTTTGGATTTCAGTCGCTGTTTTTGATTTTAAATTCCGTTTATTCAATTTTTATTTGCCTTTATTTTCCGGCGTTATTCGACTGCAGGCTTCTTATAGCCGCTCTCGACTCATTTTTAATAATATGCTTTTTATACGCCGTTTTTTATATAAAAGACCTCACCGCTTTTATAAGGCTTTCTGACAGAAATATATACAGCGTAGAATTTAACGGCCGTAATTACTCCGCGGGCGAAGCCAAAAAACTCGAGTTTAATTATTTCTGCCGGTTCGTGCAGACGCCTTATGCCATAGGTTTCATCGTTTACGATAAAGACGGCGGCGCCGAAGACGGCACGCCTTTTTACTGCGACACTTCAAAAGAATCTGTGGAGATAATTTTAGAAGTTTTTAAGGACCGCATAGTTAAAAATGCCGACCTGGACGCTTCTTCGAATAAAAATTGCGCGGTGGATTACTTTTGCCCGCTGACCGTCGCCGATTTATCTAAAAAATACGGCAGGAGCCAATTTTTGGTTCTGCTGGCGGTCAATATAATTTCCGCCCTGGTTTTTTATGAGATTTTCAAGCCTTTGCTGACCGGCAAATAAAAAGCTCGATTCAATAAAAACATCTTAATTTTGTTGACAAATTAAGATAAAATATATATTATGTGTAGTAATGTTTTACGAAATTTTTTATAAATAAGGAACCTTTGAAATGAAAAAAACAGCTCTTCTGGCATGTCTCGCTTCGCTTATTTTATTTCTTGCCGGATGCGGCGCAACGCCGCCTTCCGCCGGCCGCGGGCAGGCGCAGAAGAAAAAGATCACTTTTCTTCATTACTTTTCAAACACTTTAAGTTATGGAAACGCTCAGCTGATAAAATCTTTTAACGACCATTCCGCGGAATACGAACTCGAAGCCACCACGCTCGACCACGAAGCTTTTAAGACGAGCATATATGAAACGCTGAAAGCCGGCAATCCTCCGGACATATATTCCAACTGGGCGGGCGCCAGAGTACGCGCCATTTTAGAGCATCTCGAGCCGATAGACGATATCTGGAAGGAAGGAAATCTCGATAAGGCCTTCAACCGCTCTTTGATCGATACCGCCTGCACCTATGACGGCAAAAAATATCTGATTCCGATTTCACAGCATTTTATAGCCTTTTTTTACAATAAAAAAATCTTCGCAGATTTAAAATTAACTCCGCCGGCGAATTGGGCAGATTTTATAAAAGTATGCGACGCCATAAAAAAAGCGGGCATCACTCCGATCGCTCTCGGCTCTAAAACAAAATGGCCCGCCCAGTTCTGGTTCGATTATCTTCTTTTAAGGACGGCGCCTTATGAATACAGGGAAAAGCTTTTAAAGGGCGAAGCCGGCTATGACGATCCCGAATCGCTCGCGGCGTTCAAGCTGTGGAGCGGGTTGCTTCTGAAAGGCTATTTCAACGCTAAACCCAACGATACCGACTGGGAAAGCGGCGCCAACGAAATGGTATTTAAGGGCGAAGCGGCCATGACGCTTATGGGCGCCTGGATAACCGGCAGTTATTCCGACGAGAAGCATAAATGGACGCAGGGAAAAGATTACGACTTTTTCCCGTTTCCGTCGGTGGACGAAAAAATACCGAAAGCCATGCTGGGCGGACTTGACGGACTCGTAATCCCTAAAAAAGCGGTCAACGTGACGGGAGCGAAAAAGGCATTGCTTCATCTCGCCGGAGTGGAAAGCCAGAAAAATATGAGCCGCGGCTGGGGCACCCTCGCGCCGAATATAAATATAGAAAAGAATTTTTATACTGATATGCAGCAGAGGCTTCTGGCCGAAGCGGCTTCGTGCCCGAAGCTGGCGTTCCATTACGATCTCACCACGCCTCCGGCGGCGGCCACGGCGGGGCTCGCCATGTTTACGAGGATCATCGAATTTCCGGCCGATTACGAGGTAATCATAAAAAACGCGCTGCCGGATTTTACCGAAGCTTTTAATAAATAACAGGTATTCTTATGTTAGACCGTTTTAAGTTCAGCACAAAAATCACTTTCAGTTTCGGCGTTTTTATAATAATAATAGCGCTCAATGCGGTTTTAAGCTATTTCGGCCAGAACTATCTTATAGCCGGCGTTGAAAAATCCAATAAAATCAGAAAAATTATCGATCTTATAGACCGTATAAGGCTTAACGAAAAAGAATATATAATCGAAAACAGCAGAAACTATTCGGCGGAAGTCAACGATCTTATTTCTCAAACCATAGTACAGTCGAATGAAATGAGGCGAGTATTTTCGGACGAACGGGAAAAAAACAAGATAGACGAAGCTTTTCGGTTTTTAGAAGAATATAAAAATATATTCAACGGTTATTTGAACGTTAAAGACCGGCAGCAGGCTTTGAAAAGCCGCGCCGAAGAACTTAAACAGGTTTTCATTTCGATGACCGGCGAAAAAGAGGCGGCCGGTTTACTCGCCGGCGAAGATAAAGCGAATATCGCATTTTTGATCGTATGGTCTTCGGCGTTAACCGATTCAATCAACGCCGGCGTCTTTAATGAAACCGAAAACGCCGAAATGTCATCCAGGCTGGACGAGCTTATCGACGCCTTCCAGAAAAAAAAAGACGCATCGGTAAAAATAGACAATAAGCTTTTTTATTTCGACGTGATTCAGAATTTTAAAGAATACCGCGATTTCTTTTTCAAGTATAAAAACGTAAAGAAAATGCTTTTAGAAAACGAGAAGAAGCTGAAAGAAATCTCCGCGCAAATAAAAACGATTTTCGCTTCCGCCATCGAGCTTATTGAAGGCGACATAAAATCGAATGCAGTCCGTTATTCGCTGTTTATGACCTCCCTTTTTTTTGTTTCGTTCGCCGCGGCGGTTTTGCTGGCTTTACTCCTTTTGAAAAGCATAACGTCGCCGCTTAGCGAATTTATAGGCATTACCCAGGCCATAGCCGGCGGGGATTACTCCAGAAAACTCGCCGTGAAGATTAAAGACGAACTCGGGGAGCTCGCGGAAAATTTTAATATAATGGTTGAAAACATAAAATTGTCCGAACTGAAGCTGGTCGAGTACAACGACACGCTCGAAGCCCGCGTTGATTCGAGAACGGCCGAGCTGCAGAACACGCTCGACGATTTGAAAAAAACGCAGTCGCAGCTTGTACGGGCCAAAGAGGCGGCGGAAGCGGCCAACCGGGCTAAAAGCGATTTTCTTGCCAATATGAGCCATGAGCTGAGAACTCCAATGAACGGAATAATCGGCTTTACCGACCTTCTCGCGTCCAGCGGCCTGGCGGAAAGGCAGTCCGAATTCACCAGGACCATAAAAAAATCGGCGCTTCATCTTCTGGAGCTGATCAACGACATACTCGACCTTTCAAAAATCGAGGCATGCAAACTCACCATAGTTAAAAGCCCTTTCGATGTAACCAAGGCTGTCGCCGATTGCGTTTCCATAATATCGCAGCAGCTGCGGGATAAAAAAGTGGATATAAAAATGAAAATCGATTCCGGCATAAATTATCTGGTGAACGGCGACGAGCTGAGGTTCCGGCAGATATTAATAAATATCCTTACCAACGCCAATAAATTCACCGCGCAGGGCTCTATTTCCGTAGAACTTACCAGGGAAGCGGTGAACGGCAATACCGTGATTTTAAAAACTGTGATTTCGGATACCGGCATAGGGATACCAGCCGATAAAATAGATAAAATATTTGAAATGTTTTACCAGCTGGACGATTCGAGCAAGAAACGCTACGGCGGGGCCGGCCTGGGGCTCGCGATCGTCAGGGGCCTGGTGGAAATGATGGGCGGAGAAATCACCGTTGAAAGCGAAGAAGGAAAAGGAAGCGTTTTCTGCGTGCGCATCCCGTTTGAAATCGCCGTTGGCGAAATAAAAGCCGCGGCCGATTACGATAAGACCGATTCCGGCTCCAAGAAAGGCGCTTCGGAAGAAACCGCGCGCGAGCTCGAAATATTGCTCGCCGAAGACGACGAAATAAACGCGGCGATAATAACGAATATGGCGAAAAAGTATAAGTGGAAAGTTTCGTGGGCCCAAAACGGCCGTGAAGCCGTAGAGCTTTATCTCGCGAAAAAATTCGACGCGATAATAATGGACGGGCAGATGCCGGAAATGAGCGGATTAGAAGCGGCCCGCCGCATCCGTGAAATAGAGGCGGAAAAAGGCGGGCGCGTGCCGATAATAGCTCTGACGGCCTATGCCATGAGCGGCGACCGCGAAAAATTCATGGCCGCCGGCATGGACGATTATCTTACCAAGCCTGTCACGGCTCCCGATATTCTGAAATCAGCCGTGATGAAATATTTTAAGGCCGGCTAATCTTTTTGATCGATAATTCTTGTTTTAGATAAAAATATAGGATCGTTTCCGATATACGACGGCTGTCCCGTGGCTTCTATTACGCTTAGCCAGAGGTTGCTTTCGGGGTTTATCAGCTTTCTTTCGCGCGTCGCGGTGGCGATGGGCACGTGCGTAAAGTGGTAATTCCACAGGCCCACGAGCATATCGGTTTTGCCGGCCATGGCAGCGTGTACGGCGTTTTGCGCAAGCTGCGCGCAGAATATCGAATCGGACGGTATGGGGGGCGCGGAGCGTATAATATAGCTCGGGTCGATATATTTTATATTGACCTTGAAGTCGATGCTTTTAAAATATTTGCTTATGCTGTCTTTAAGGAACACTCCGATATCGCCGAGCTTGGTGTTGCCGGAAGAATCTTTTCCACGCTCTTTTTCGCTGCCGAAAAAGCTCTGGCCCGCGCCTTCGGCCACCACGATTACCGCGTGGCGCCTGCGTTCGAGCCGCGCTTTAAGTATGCTGTACAGCCCGTGAGGCCCTTCCAAATCGAAGGGTATTTCCGGCACCAGTATATAGTTTACGTCCTGCGAGGCGAGGGCCGCGTTGGCGGCGATATAGCCGGATTCGCGCCCCATGAGCCTTACTATGCCTATGCCGTTGAGAGAGTCTTTTGCCTCGGTATGCGCCGATTGTATGGAATTTACGGCTATGGAAAACGCCGTTTCGAAACCGAAGGTTTTTTCGACGAAATTTATGTCGTTGTCGATCGTTTTTGGTACGCCGATTACCGATATGTTCAGGCCGCGGTTGAGGATTTCTTCGGCGATAAGGTGAGCGGCGCGCAGCGTGCCGTCTCCGCCTATGCAGAAAAGCACGGAGATGCCGAAATTCATGAGCCGGTCGACCATTTTATTCACGTCCTGATGGCCGCGCGAAGAGCCCAGTATAGAGCCGCCCTTTGCGTGTATGTCTTCCACTATGTCGGGCGTGAGCAGTATCGGGTCTATTCCGGATTCCTTCACCATGCCGAGGTAGCCGTACCTGAAGCCGTAAATGGACTGACAGCCGTAGCGGTAGTAAAGCTCCATGACGATCCCGCGTATGACGCTGTTTATTCCCGGGCAGAGCCCGCCGCAGGTGACGATTCCGCATTTTATCTTTCCGGGCTCGAAATAAATTTTTTCGCGTGGCCCGGCGGCCTCGAAAGTTATGAGATCGGAGCAGCAGCTTTTATCGGCGGTCCCGGCGACGACCTGCCTGACTTTTTTAAATGAAATTTCGTGCAGGAAGCGTTCGTCGTCGTCGATGAAATTGGAAACCAGGTCGTCGTCGCTGTGCGAAAGCGGGAGCGGCGACATGAAATTGCGCTCTCCAAGATTTTTTACTATGAAATCCTCGGTTTTAACCATTTTTTCCTCCATTGATGCCTGCGCCGCCCTTAATCTGCGGCGGCGTTTGTCGACTATATTTAAAATTGACTATATTTCATAATTGCCGCGCTCCGTTACTCTCTGCTCAAAGCGCTTGTGACGGAATATAATACGCCGTTTTTTACGACATATTCAGCCAGGTTCATGCCGTAGGAATATGCGGCGTAATTATATGACGGGCCTTCTAAAACCACGAGATCCGCGTACTTGCCTTCTTCGATGGAGCCCCTTTCGCCGGCAAGGCCTATGGCGTGGGCGGCGTTTATGGTGGCCATGTTGAGGGCTGCGGCCGGCGGCGCTTTCATAAGGCAGACCGCCTGGTTTATGGCAGTCTGCATATTCAGGCACATATTTGAACCCGGGTTTGCGTCCGTCGCCAAAGCTACAGCCACGCCTATTTTCATAAGCTTTTTAAAGTCGAGGTAAGTTCCGCAAAGCAGGCTGTAAAGCGTTCCGGGCAGCGCCACGGCCACGACGCCTTTTTCTTTCATCATTTCGAGGCCGCGTTCGCTCGCCATGAGAAGATGATCGGCCGATACCGCCCCAATTTCAGCGGCGAGTTCAGCGCCGCCGCAGCAGGTTATTTCATCGGCATGGACTTTCGGTACCAGGCCGTGCTTTTTACCCGCCTCCAGTATAAGGCGGCCTTCTTCGGCGGTGAAAACTCCGGCTTCGACGAAAACGTCGTTGAATTTTGCGAGTTTATGTTCGGCCACATAAGGTATAACTTTATCTATCATGAGTTTTATGTAGCCGTTGCGGTCGTTCTTATATTCCGGCGGTATCGCGTGCGCGCCCATATAAGTGGCTGCTATGGTGCATAAAGGTTCGCGCGAAAGCCTTTCACACACTTTAAGCGTCTTTATTTCGGCGTCGAAATCCAGGCCGTACCCGGATTTTATTTCCATGGAAGTGGTGCCGTGCATGAACGAGCGCTCCACGCGTTTTTTTGACTCGGCGAAAAGATCGTCTTCGCTTATATTTCTAAGGCTTTTAAGCGTGTTAAGGATCCCGCCGCCGGATTCGAGTATTTCAAGATATGTTTTTCCTTCCACGCGCATCGCGAATTCGTTCTCGCGGCTGCCGGAAAAAACTATATGCGTGTGAGGATCTACGAATCCCGGCGTGACGGTCTTGCCATGGAGGCATAACCGCTTTTCCACTTCAATGCCGGCTTCGGCTATATATCTTTCTATCTCTTGCGTGGCGCCGGTTTTTAATATTTTACCGCCGCTGATTAAAACCGCGCCGTCTTTGATTTCACGGGCGTCGAGAAGATCGTCTCCGGATTTTGGCCTGCCGCCGGGATTGGCGCAGGTGGCCAGAGAAGATATGTTTTTTAGATATAATTCGCATTTTATTTTTTTCGTCATGAATTATGCCCTTTCTATAATAAATTAAGCTCTTATTCATTTCATGAGGGTAAGTTTATTAGTGAATAGTGTAGAGTGGATAGTGAATAGTTAAGGCTGGGGCTCGCCCTGCGAGCTTTTATATAAAATTTTAAAAAACGCCTTATCGAAATTTTCAAAAGTCCTTTAGTTCTCAACTCTCCACTCTGAACTCTTAACTTAATTTAAATATTTTACCCATACGACATGAAAAAGAACCATTAATTACGAGATAAATGATAACATTTTACCGCCCGGTTTTCAATCTTTTTTTATACGGCGCTTCCCTGAAAGCCTTATTTTTATCAAAGCGTCTTGACTTATCCTCGCCTGTTGTGATAAAATAAGTGAACTCAATTAACGACAAGGGGTGGTTATAGTGGCTAAAATGCCTATGATGGGCGGAATGCAGAACCTGGTCAGACAGGCCCAGTCCATGCAGAACAAAATCGCTAAAATGCAGGAAGAACTCGAAGGTTACAGAGTGAACGGAACGGCGGGCGGCGGTATGGTTACGGCCGTAGCTAACGGAAAACAGGAACTGGTCGAGATTAAAATCAACAAAGAAGTCGTCAACCCCGACGATATAGAAATGCTGCAGGACCTTATAGTGGCGGCGGTAAAAGAAGCCCAGAAGAAAGCCACCGACCATTCGCAGCGCGAAATGTCAAAAGTCACCGGCGGCCTTTCGATACCCGGGCTTTTTTAAGGAAAGCCGTTTTTATAAAGCTATAAAAATTTAAGGAAAGCATTGCGTAAAGAATTACTATGCCGCTGACTCCGAGTTTAGACAGATTGATCCACGAGCTGCAGAAGCTGCCGGGCGTCGGCCCTAAAAACGCCCAGCGGCTGGCCATTTTTATATTTAAAAAAGGCGCCGATTTTTCGCGCGCCCTGAGCTCGGCTGTAATCGAAATGTCGCAAAACGTTAAATACTGCTCGAGCTGCGCCGGCATATGCGAGTCGGATATCTGCGATATCTGTTCGAATTCTTTACGCGATCATTCAAAGGTTTGCGTCGTCGAAAAACCTACCGACGTCTTTCACATAGAAGCCACCGGACAGTATAACGGCGTATATCACGTCCTCAACGGGCTTATATCGCCGCTGGAATATCTTACGATCGATAAGCTCAATATCAAGCCGCTTGTCGCCAGGATCAATTCCGCGGACAGCCCCGTCCGCGAGATAGTATTCGCGCTTCCGCCCAAGGTGGAAGGCGACGCCACCATGGCTTTGATTAAAAAGATGATCCAGAGGCCCCTTAAAATATCGAAACTCGCGCAGGGAATACCCACCGGATGCGAAATCGAGCACATCGATTCCATGACGCTCGCCCGCGCGCTTAACAACCGAAATTAAAATTATGAATCTAATATCCATTGACGGCATATCAAAAATGCAGGGCGATAAAAGGCTCTTAGAGTCCGTTTCTTTCGGCATAGATTCGGGCGATAAGGTCGCGCTCATCGGAATCAACGGTTCCGGCAAAACCACGCTGCTGAACATGATAGCGGGTTGCGAGCCTCTCGATTCCGGACAGATATCGCGCAATAACGAGCTGAAGATAAGCATGCTGGCGCAGACCCCGCCCTTCGATCCTCAAAGCCCCGTTCTGGAGCATGTCTTTAAATGCGGCGGCGAAAAAATCGAGCTTATCAAACGATATGAACACTTGAACTCGCAGATCGGCAAATCTTACGACCAGTCGCTGCAAAACGAAATAGACGCGGTAACCGAAAAAATGAACGGCTGCGGCGCCTGGCATTTTGAAGGGCAGGTCAAATCCATACTCGAAAAGCTCTCGATTTTCGATCTGGAGAAGAAGATGGGCGAACTCTCGGGCGGCATGCTTAAAAAAGTCTCTCTGGCAGCTTCGCTTATCAACGAATGCAACCTGCTGATTCTCGACGAACCCACCAATCATCTGGATATCGCCACCGTCGAATGGCTCGAGCAGTACCTGCGCAAGACCGATAAAGCGCTTATAATGGTGACTCACGACCGTTATTTTTTAGACCGCGTATGCAACCGCATTATAGAGATAGAAAAACTCAAAATAATTCAGTACGGCGGAAACTATTCGTATTACCTGGAAAAAAAGGCCGAAATTATCAACAGCGAGCTCGTAACCGAACAGCGCAATAAAACGGTCCTGAAAAATGAGCTCAAATGGCTCGGCAGGGGGGCTAAAGCGCGTTCCACCAAGCAGAAAGCGCGTATCGAGCGCATCGAAAAGCTGCGTTCGAATGTAAGCCTCAAAGAAGAGGAAATGGACGCGTCCGTACTATCGGAGCGCCGCCTGGGCAAAAAGATACTCGAACTGAAAGACATATCCAAGTCATACGGCGGCAAAAAAATTATAAATCCTTTCAGCTACGTCTTTAAAAAGGGCGAGCGCATAGGAATAATAGGCCCTAACGGTTCGGGCAAGACCACTTTTTTAAACCTGATATCCAGGCGTATCGAGAGCGACTCGGGCGAGATAGATACCGGCGTTAACACCGCGATAGGCTATTTCGATCAGTACAGTTCCGCGCTCGACGGCGATTCGCTGGTTATAGATTTCGCTAAAAAATCGGGCGAATTCATTCAAAACGAAGACAATAAATATATCCACGTAAGCGAAATGCTCGAGCGTTTTTTATTTCCGCCGGAGCTTCAGTATTCGAAGATATCTAAACTGTCCGGCGGAGAAAGAAGAAGGCTTTACCTGCTTCACGTTTTATTGCAGAACCCCAATTTTTTAATATTCGACGAGCCGACTAACGATCTGGACATTAAAACGCTTGCGATACTCGAAGATTTTCTCGACGAGTTCAAAGGCTGCCTTATAACCGTTTCGCATGACAGGTATTTCATGGACCGCCTGGCGCAGTATTTATTCGTCTTCGACGGTTCGGGCGATATAATGGGTTTCGCCGGCAATTTTTCCGATTATCTCGAATATAGCAGGCAGATTGAAGAAGAAGAAAAAAAGAACGCCGAACTAAAAGCGCAAAAAAATAAAGAATATAAACAATCCACCGTCCCTTCCGAAAAAAAGAAATTATCCTTTAACGAAAAAAAAGAATATGAGTCCATCCTCGGCGAAATAGAAAAGCTCGAAAATGAAAAAGCGGAGCTCGAAGCTCTTTTTAATTCCGGAGAAAATAGCGCGGACAAGCTTTCCGGCTGGACCAGAAGATACGATCAGCTTCAGCACGAAATCGCCTTTAAAATACAGAGATGGGAATATTTAGAGGATATTGCTCAAAAATAAAAAATAATGCTATACTAATCATGAGATGATTAGTATGAATATTATAAAAAATTTCCTGAAAGCCATAATAATTTTATTAATTATAACTTCCGTGCTGATAGCCGCGTTCGAGCTGAGTTCGGGCGACGGCCAGTCCAGGCCTTTTTTAGTAAAAAAGGAATGCCTGGAAGGCATGAAGAAAATTCAGGGCGCGAGCTATTTTTACCTTATGGAACGGCCGAAATTCACCGGCGAAGTATCTGTGAACGAACTCATAAAATACGGTTACATGGAACAACTGGCCGCGTGCAAGTTTTTAAATTCATCGCGAAGCGATAATTATAAGATTTTTTATAAGCGCGATAAAAACGAGATAAATTTTATAGACGTAGCGTGCGAGAACCACGGCCATTTGAGCAGGCAGGGCGATTGCGACAGGGAAAAAGGCCTGCCGAACGGTTTCGTGGATAATTACATGGCGCGCGTAAAAACCAGATTTGATTTATATAAGTAAGTTATATATAAACTTTAAAATAATAATCAATAATAAGTATAGCCGCTTATTTGAGTAAGGCTGAGTTTTTCCAGCTCGTTTCCGATGCGGTCGAACTCGGCTTCGAGCGTCTCTTCTTTTTTGCCGGCTTCGAGCGCTTTCGCTATTTTTTCAAGAAGCGCGCGCGAACGTTCGAAAAAGGCTATCATATCTTTTTGCGCGCTTTTTGCGCTTATCGGCACGAAATCCGAATTAAGGCGCGCGACGCTTTTATCGCATTCCCTGATATTGGTATTTATAAGGGCCAGTAACTCGCGCCTGGCTTCCAATGAGGTCTCTTCGGTGGCGAGAGCCGCTGCTTCAGCCTGCGTATAGATTGCGGCCATGCTTTTTTTGAAATTCTCTATGGAGGCGACTAACGGTTTGTAATAATCGCGGTATCCGTCCGCAGCTTCCCTGTCGCGTTCGGCGAAAAGATAAACCATGCAGATTATTATTCCCCCGGCGATTCCGGCCAGGGCGGCCTTTAAATAAATGGAGGTTTCCTTTTTCGCTTCCATAAAATCCTTTCTTTATTGCGGTAGCGCTTATTATAGCATATCGCTTTTTTTTTGTCAAAATAACTATTATTTTGCCGATAGAATATTTATGGCGGATAATCAGTATAATTCAACGATAGCTAAATATTTCGTTTCGAGCGGCAGGGGGGCTTTTGAGCTGGCCAGGGCTGCGGCTTGTTTTGCGGCAGTTTTATTATGCGTATTCTGCGGCGCCGCCCATTCTTCGGCGGCAAAGCTCGAAACCGACAACTACGCGGTGGAAAGCTTTAAAAAGCTCAGGTCCAGAGATATCGTGCTTACCATAGAAAAGGGGACTGTTTATATAATGGTAGGGCCCAACCGCTGGGACGCGGCGAAAAATAACGTGAAGCTCATAACCGGCGACAAGCTCAAAGTGGTTCCGGGAACCATAGCCAGCGTTAATTTTTACGACGAGTTCGATATACACCTGCCGGAGTCGGAGCTTACGACTATAGAGCCCGCCGGAATTACCCAGCTGATAAACGAAGCCCTGTTCAGAACGACTTATAAAGACGGAACTTACGTTTCCGACGTCGTGCGCGAGCCCTCCAGGCTGGCTCAATATAAATTCAGGGGCGCCATTAAAAACCGCGATTTGAAACTGGAATATTCTAAAAATAAAATAGCTAAAAAATCCAATGCCGAAGTTATAGAACGTGTTCATAAAGAACGGGAAGAAAATAATTACCTGCGCGGCAGGGTAATGCAGGCGAGAAATTTCGGAAACGGTTTCACGCTCGATTACCTCAACGCGGAAAGCAAAATAAATAACGATAACAGGATAAATTCTTGCGAGCGCGAAAAGCAGAGGATAGAAAGGGACGTTTACGCTAAAATGTCCCAGGCGGCAAGCCTTACAAAGATTATAATCAAGCGCAAAGCCGACGGCGTGAGCGCGGCGGCCGAAGAAGCGCAGCTTAACGCGCTGAACGCATCGCTGCGCGACATAACTCAAGAACTCGAATATATAAATATAAACCTTCGCGGCATAAACGAAGAACAAAATAAATTAAATTTAACGCCCAAAGCTAAGGAGTGGTAATATCATGAAAAAAATCATCGCCGTTTTATTAATAGCGTCGTTTCTATCGTTCGGCGCGGCTTCGCAGGCTTCTGCGGCAAGCTCGCTTAAGTTGACTGTAAAACAGGCCGTGACGGCCGATCCTCTTCTGGATTATTCGTCTTTCGTCAAAATAAAGTTCGAAAAATACAACGATATCATAGACAAATTTTTCAGGACGGTAAAGCGCAATTATTTCGAAAAGTACGACAATTATAAAGAAATGATGGATATGATTCAAAAAGACGGCTCTTACTATGTAGACAGGGCCTAATCCTGGTTAAACGGAAATTTGCGGCTGACGCTGCGCCAGCGAATTAATTCGCGTTTAATTTATCTGAAAACGGCGGACTGCAAGAGATCGGCATGAAAAGAAAGAGTATAATAAAAACTGAATATTTTTCCGCGGCCCGGCTTCTAATCGCCGCCGCTGCCGGTTTTATTATCTGCGCATACGCCGGGGCCGCTTTCGCCTACGAATTCGGCGATATGAAGCTTAGCGGAACTTTAAACTATGACGGAGGAATCGGAAAATACGATTCTATGAGCCGCGATCCGCTCACCTTGAGCCTTTACCGCTCGCTTTTTTCTAACGACAACCAGCGCATAGACGCAAGGCTTGATTTCGAGCACATGCACGATATCAACGCCAGACAGGTTTTCGATTTTAAAAATAAGTTCCGCGGAGTGAGCAATACCCCGCAGAACCTCGATTTCAGAAATATCTCGAATATATATAATATCACTAATATGCAATATGCGGTTTCGCATAACAAGCAGAGCGTTTCGGCGGTTTTTATGGAAAGCCTTATTACGAAATTCAGCCATGCCAGGCTTTCCGACCTTTCCAGCGATTCCATCACGGGCGGATATATTTTCGACCACAAAACTTCAGACAACACTTTTTACACTTTGAAATTCGAAAATTCCATAAATAAATACCAGACGCATTCCGCCGATGATTTCGCATATTCCGGAACGAGTTTTAAAATTTTGCACAAAATGCCTAAAATATCAAGGGCGCCTTCGTATTTTTCAGCTTATATATTTCACGACGAGCCGATTATAGACGATCCCGAATTCGTTCATTTTATGGACCTTACGTATGAATTGAAAGCGTCCTACGGCAATAAGAGGATGGCATATAACCCCGCTGGGGCTTTCAACGACTTTAAAATCGATTACTCGCTTAACCTGGATATGTCTAAAGTGTCTAAAATTAATATCAACGGATTTATAGACAGAAGGGCGTATGTAAACGAAGCCGTGGCCGGGTATTTTTTGAACTACGACAGGAGCCGGTTGAATTTTCTTTATTCGCACGACCTTACGCCGAAATGCGCCTTCACTCCTTATATCGATTTCGTCAAGACAAATTATTTAAACCTGTCGGGTTTTAATATGACCGAAATTGGCCTTGGAAGCTATCTTTCGCTTAAATACAGCGGAGATATTTACTGGAACCTCGACTTTAAAAGGACTTCGTATATGCCCTTCGAATCGAGGGTGGGCTATCCGCAGCAGACCAAAATCAACGTCATATCAAACTGGATAAAATATCTCAGCGCTAAAAACCGTCTGGTTCTGGACTCGGATTTTGAATTGATGAGAACCGGCGCGAACGAGAGCGTTTACTTCGCCGGATATTCCATGTTAAGCGGAGAGCTGCGCTACGAGCACAAACTCAAAGAGGATTATTACATAAGAACGGGCGCCGGCGGGCGCGTAAAAAAACACCCGGCATTTCCGGTTGTAGACGTTTACGAAATTTACGGCCTGATAGGCTTGAGCGTTATTTTTTAAGCTTTTCTTCGAGAGACGAGGCGCTGTTATTGTACAGCAGCCTGTAACGGCTGAGTTCGGCCTCTATGGGCTTGATATCGGCCTTGCTTTTTTTTGCTTCAGCCAGAGCGGTTTCGAGCTGCTTTATATTTTCCGCGTACTGAGCCACGGTTTTTTTCAGCATTTCGACTTCGCGGACGCGCATCGAGGCGTTTTCTTTAGACAATTTATCCTTTTTATCGCGGGCTTCCAGCTCGTCGTTTATTTTATCAAGAAGGCTTATGGCTTTCTGATAGTCCGGCCTGAGTTTCAGACATTTTTTCAGCGTGGCCACGGCGTCGTTTACCCTGGAGTTTGCTGCTAGTATTTCGGCCATGTTATAAAGGCATTTATAATTTCGCGGGTTGACTACCATTACCTGTGAATAATATTCGTAAGCTTCGCGGAAGTAATTATTTTCGTGGTAAATATATGCCATGAAAAAAAGCGCGTCTTCATAGCCGTTTCTTCCGGCGACGGCTTTCTGCAGAAGCTCGACCGCCCTGGAGGCGTCTCCGGCCTTGTAATAAAGGGCCGCCTGATCGTAATCGAGCTCGGCCTGGTCTTTGAAGCTCTTTTCCGCGTAGCGGTCGATTTTGTCTATGGGAAGCGCGAGCATATAGCGCTGGCGAGAAAGCTTGTGGCGCAGCTCTACCTGCATCGTTTCGATTTTATATACTTCGAGCGGCCCTATGTAATCGCCTTTGAAATATTCGAATTCGCGGCCCGTGGCGAAATTTCTTATCGCGGCCGAAAACGGCTCGCCGTTTACGTTTTCTATCCTGATGAGCTTGAGATCGGCAGGATCGAAATCCAGCCGGTAATCGTCGGAGGCGCCGAACGCCCCGGCCGCGGCGGAAAATAGCGTTATGAAAAATGTGAAAAAAATTAATAAAGACTTTCTGAACATAAAAGCGTGAAAAATTTTAAACGGATAATTTTATTTTTTGCGGGTAAGTTTTTTTAAAGCGGGCGCCGTTCAAGGCGTCCCGCTTCAAAAAAACATTATATTTTTTCGATTATGTAAGGAGCGAATTTTTCGCTGGATTCTTTTTTTACTCTGAATGAAAGGCCGCTGAAATTTTCATTGTTATCTTTTTTCAGTTCTTCGAATTTTTTAGCGATGGACAGCGCCTGGATATAGAACTGGTATTTTACGCCGTCGCCGGTGTTTTCAACGTCTACTACGGGAGCGTAGCCTCTGTTTGTGAATACCACGTATGGTTCCGAAATGACTTTCAGACTCGCGAAATCCGTTGTGCACCTGAATGTTGGTAATTTTTCTTTTTCCACTTTACTTCTCCTCCTTAAAAATTGGAAGTTTTTTCTCTGGTTGGCAAAATGATTCGATTTTGCGATTTTTTTTATTTACCGATTATTTTAGCAATTTTTCCAGCTCGTCGATTTTCGAAGCCATATAGTCGAAACCTTTCTGCCAGAATTTTTTATCGCGGATATCGATACCGACGTATTTGAGCATATCTTCGGGAGTGGTAATAGAGCCCGAAGAAAGGAGCTTGAGAAACCCCGGCTTGAATTTAGCGCCTTTTTCGCAGTAGCTCTGGTAGAGCGCGAGCACTAAAAGAAGAGCGAAGTTATAGCTGTAGCAGTAAAAAGGCGTATGGAAAATATGCGGGATTACAGACCATTCAACCGAATAGTCTTTAGTGACGTTGACGGCGTCGCCGAACATTATTTTAAGCTCTTTTTCATAGATGGCGTTGAGGTCTTCGGGGCTGAGCAGCCGCGAAGCGCTCTGCTTGTGGGCTTCCTGCTCGAAACGCGTGAACATGTTCTGGCGGAACGAAGTGGCGAAGTAGTCTTCGAGCTTGCTGGTTAAAAGCGTTATTTTTTCTTCTCTGCCTTTTAATTTTTTGAGAAGGTCGTCGGTGACGACGCTTTCGGCGAATATAGAAGCCGTTTCGCACAGCGGCAGGATCGCGTGATAGTTGAGGATCGTGTTTTTAGACGAAAGCACGGCGTGTATGGCGTGGCCCAGTTCGTGCGCAAGGGTCATGACTTCGCGCAGATTGCCGGTGTAGTTCATAAGAACGTACGGATGCAGCTGCGGTATGGAAGAAGAGCAGTACGCGCCGGATTTTTTATTAGGGCCTATGCGCGC
>MWBZ01000011.1 GCA_002069765.1 bacterium ADurb.Bin243 | reverse complement strand
GTTAGCGGCGGTAGAAGGGGTTTTGAATCCGGCGCCGGCGGCCGCTACGGCAGCTCTGTTTAATTCGGCGGCTATATGGGCCATTTCATTTTCGCCGATAGCGGCGTTATCGGTGTAAAAATTGAATCCGGCCGTTTTGAATTTAGCTTTGATATCTATTGAAACCAGGCTGACCATAAGTTCGGTTCTTTCAAATTCAGAGGCGTTGAAAGTGATTTCAGGCCGCCTGCTTATGTATGGGAGCGGGCTTGCGTTTATTATAGTTTCGCCCGCGCTGAAATTATTTTTTAACGAAACGGCCGCCTTGCCGTTTATAAATTCGGGGGTTATAAATCCGGCGCTTTCGTCTGAGGATAAAAAATATAAAATTTTGAGCGATTCGATTTCGCCGATTTTATCGTCGGGTATTTTAAATGAAATCGAAGCGTATTTAAGGGAATTTACATTGTCTATGGTGAAAACGTCTCCGCGGTATGACAGCGATCCGTTATCGGAAAACGGCGGCGGCGCGGTTGAAATTGAAATGCGGGCGGCCTGGCTGACTGAGCCGGCCGGTATTTTAAGCTGGATATTCGAAGATACGTTAATATCGGAAGCTATGTTGGGCTTTATGATTAATTCTGATTTGTCGTAAATGCGGGGAGGTTCTTCGGCTGGATTTATTTCGCTTTGAAACAGGCTTGACCGGCAGCCGTAACTTGTGATGGCGGCTGGTAATATAAAGCAAATAAATATAAAAATGTAAAAAAGCGCGCTTTTTTTCATTTTTAATCGCCTGCTTCACTCGAGCGGCAAAACCGTTCGACCGGCCTGAATTTTCGTTTCTCAAACAACTCGTTTTATCACGCAAAACCGGCGTGTTAAATCGAATTACGTTTTAATTTGAAAACGTACGCGAAAAAAGAATGAAAAACATTGCAAACTGGGCAATTTTTATCTTCTATTATAATTATAGCACTTTTTTTATGAAAAGTAAAGACAATTTTAACCAGGCGGTATGCGGTAAAAACTATTGCAACGGTTGGAACAAATAAAAAAAAGAAGCTATCCTGATTATTTGAATGGATAGCTTCTTTAAGTTATTTATGGCTTTTATATAATTTGATTATTTTACGTTGCCGTTTTCTATATTTTCGAGCATCTGTTTCGCTTCTTTATTGCCGTTGAGAGCTTCGAATTTGAGAGCGTCGACAACGGGGCCGGAGCTTGCGGTAAGCGGTTTCGCTTTTATGCCGCGGGCTTCGAATACTTTTTTGATTGTTTCGGCGTTTACGCCTTTGTAAAATTCTTTATCGGCTGCTATTAAAGCGTTAACGCCGTCGGTGAATTTCTGATTTTTGATGCCTTTCAAGTAATTTCTTGAAAAGTGCATTATTTTATCGGTGACTTCTGCGCCGAGGGCTTTTCTTAAATCCCACAGGCCTGCGCCGTAGATATTGCTGTCATAATGGACTTCGTTCTGGATATCTTCGGGATAGTGAGTTTTGTTATCCATGTTGCGGAGGAAAGGTTTGTTCATTTTAGCCATTGCCCATTCGCCGACCATGGAGTCGTCGGTCATCGTGCATGCGAGATAATCGGAGAAAGCTTCGTTGATGGCGCCTGATTCGCTTGAGTAAGGCATATAAACCATGGCGTTCGTTACAGCGTGGCCGTATTCATGATAGATAACGCTTTCTTCTTTTGAAAGATCGTTCAATCTATTGCCGTCGCCGAGGGCTATAGCGCCTTCCATAGGGGAAAAGAACGCGTTGTCGTATTTTGTGCCGTAGTGGACGGTAACTTTGATAGAGCGGTCGAGGCCGGTGAAACCGTATTGAGCTACGAAATCGTGAACTTTATTAGTGTGGTAATAAGCGTTAACTTCGTCGAAATGAGTATCGTCAGCGTCGAAAACATAGTTGCCGGCGGCGTTTAAAACTGCGGGAGCCGTGTCTTCGTTTACTACTGTAACCCATTTGCCAACGAGGCCTTTACCGGGGTTTGTGAGATTGATGATGGGTTCGCTTACTATGCCGCCCTTCATGGGGTTGAACATGTAAATAGTGCCCTGAGGAGCTTTAGGCGCTTCGGGAGCGTCGGCGTGGAACATGATATCGAAGCATTCGATAACTTCGCCGTTCGCGGCGTTTATAACGAATACGAAATCGCCGAGAGGATCTTTGGAAGCGAGTTCTACTTTAACCGTTTCGAAAGCTATTTTATTTTTGCTGTAGATAACGTTAGCGGCTTTTGATTTGATTCTTTCGCCCTGGCATTTGATATGTTTTTTAGCTATTTCTAAAGCTTTATCATGGCTAATAACGGTAGCTACTGAATTGACTTTGCCTATCGGAGAAAGTGCGTTATTGAGCATGACCACTTCGGAGGCGTTGTTTATGTGAACTGAAACCTGCGAATCGAAAACTTTTTTGTTTTTGTAGTAGTGCGAGAAAAGTACGTGGGTAATATTGCCGCTGGCGGATACGTTTTCGACTCTGAGGTCTCTGACTTCCACGCCGCTTATTAAATCTGAATTTTTTTCTAAGAATTTGATAGCGTCGGTAACGAGTTCATTTTCGGATCTTTTGTTCTGTTTTGCCGAATAGGCGTTCGCGTCGTTGTTGATGATATTTCTGATATTGCCGTCTTCGTCGAAGTTCACGCTGAACTTGTTGCCGTTGTCGGAATTGAATTTAGCGAATCTTAAAACGTTAGCGCTGTCCGCGTAAGCGTTTGTGAAAACAAGCGCTAAAGTAAGGATAAGAACGATAAAAAACAGTTTCTTCATACTATAATACCCTCCGTACTTATTTTGTATCTATATATTATATAACTTTACAGTTCGTCTGTCAACTAATTATCAAAAATTATCAAAAAAATAAAAATTAAAAAGCGCCTTGTATTGCCGGCCATGATTATGATATAATAACTCATGAATTTAAATGCGTATCGGGTAATGATAAAACTTAGCATATAACACGAGGAGAGTTTCATGAACAGGAATAATAATAAAATCAAGCTTTTGATTCTGTCGTTTTTTTACTTATCGGCGATTCTTTTTAGCGCCGTTCAAGCGGCTCCGCTTAAAAATAAGTCCATAATTGAAATAGAGCTAATACACACCAACGACACTCACGGCAACCTTCAAAAACCTTTTGACGAAGGGATAACTTTATTAAAAAACGTTTCGGGCTTTAAAAATATGATCGTCAACAATAAAAAAGACGCTCATATACTTATGCTCGACGCGGGAGATATAACAAGCTATAAAGATGTAAGTTTCGACACTATGGAGTCGGACCTTCACGCACTCGACGCCGCCGGCTACGACGCTATGACTATAGGCAACCATGAAATAGACTTCGGGCTTTATAAATTTAGCGAACTTGCCTCGACTATTAAAATGCCGGTTTTATGCGCTAATATAATCGATAACAAAACTAAAACTTATCTGTTCAAGCCTTATATTATAAAAACTTTCGCTAAAACCAGAATAGCCATAGTTGGAATTACCGCTTCAAATACATTTACGGCCCTTTCCGACGAAGAGAAACAAAAGATTACATTTCTAGGCACCGATGAGGCGTATCTTAAAATACGGTCAGAACTGAAAGAAAAAGCCGATATTATAATACATCTTTCACACTTAGGCCTTCCGGAAGACCGTGAATTCGCTAAAAAGTTTCCTGAAGTAAAACTTATAATAGGCGCGCATTCGCACACTTTTTTAAACGAGCCTGAATATATAGGAAAAACCTGTATCTTAAACGCCGGCAAATTCGGCGATTGTCTTGGAAAAGCTAAAATTAAAATAGTCAATAACGAGATCATGTCGGTCGATGAGCAGCTTATCTATCTTAAAAAGACATTTTTAAAGAAATAAGGGCTTTCGGGTTCCGCTTTTAAAACCGTTCGTCATTATTAAGCAGCGTAGTTCGAGCGGTGCTTATCTATAATAGCGGTCAGTTTTTCAATATTCACCGGTTTTGAAATATAATCATCCATGCCTGATTGCAGGCACTTTTCGCGGTCGGATTCCATCGCGTATGCCGTTATGGTATTTTTCAACGATTTCTTCAGCGCAGGAAGCTACTTCAATTGAATGTTCCTGCGCTCTTTTTCAGCTATTTTAAGTATATATGTAAAATGTAATTTTGTATATTATTTAATTCATTCGTTGTCAAGAGATAAAAAATGTTATACTTAAGAAGAAATTTTTAAAAAATTCTGTTATTGCGTAATTATTTTTGTTATAATATTTAAGTAATTTAATTATGGATATGCAATTGAATCCTAACGACGGCGGCGCGCCGGTAAAACCAAAAATAGCCGTGGTCATAGGCAGCGGAGGTATAAAACCCGCCTGCGCCATACCGTTGTTTGAATTTTTAGAAACCAGCGGAATAAATATTGATCTTCTCATTGGCTGCAGCGGAGGCGCTATTGTGGCGGCCATGCACGGGTTTGGATATGATTCGTCGGATATGGCCGGTTTATTTTCAAACTACCTTACTAAAAGCCTTTTTTCACATATAGATTACCGCACTCTGCTCGGAATAGCTAAAATGCCAATGGGCCGCTTCGATAAAACCCGCGGGATTTTAAAGCCTCAGCGCCTTATAGATGTTTTAAAAATAATATTTAAAAATTCGTCGTTTGAAAGTATTAAAATACCTACTCTGGTTCAGGTAACCGATGTGGATACCGGAGAGGGCGCATTGATTAATTCCGGCGATATCGCATCTGCCGTTTATGCTTCGGCGGCGCAATTCCCGTTTTTCCCCCCGATAAAAATCGGGAATAAATGGTTCGTAGACGGCGCGTATAGTTCGCCTCTTCCGGTGCTGGAAGCGGTTAACCGCAATTACGACGTTATCATCGCGGTAGCCATCGAGCAGCAGTTAAAAACGGAGTCTAAAAGTTTTATTGAATATTTACATCATTTTATAAGCAGAAGCTATACTTCCACCCAGAAAAAACAGATGGCGCTGGCCATAGATATGCACCATCACGAAATTGTGGTTATCAATATGCATTTCGACGAGCTGATAAATATGTGGGATGTGGATAAAATGCCGGTTATTATTGAAACCGGCCGCAGGATAATAGAAAAGAAAAAAGCCGAAATAACGGCGGCCATAGAAAATTTTAAAAATAAAAAAAGATAAGCGCAATATTAACTAATTATAACCGGGAGAATAATTTTGAAGTACGAGCTTAAAGTATATAAAATAGAAAATTTTACGGTCATAAATATAAGCGGAAAAATAGATTCGAGCAATTCCGAAGAGGCTGAGGCCGAATTGAATTTAATGCTTGAAAATAACGATAGATATTATATTCTCGATCTGTGCGGGCTTGAATATATAAGCAGCGCGGGGCTGAGGGTTTTTCTTTCGGCTTCTAAAAAAATAAAAAACAATAAAGGAAATTTTGTTTTCTGTTCGGTATCCGAAGAAATCAAAGAAGTTTTCGATATTACCGGACTTCTTCATGTTTTTACGCTTTGCGAAACGCTCGACGGGGCCGTGGAAAAAATCAAGTCAATGGCTCTTTAGCCGTCTATTTATTATTGCCTGTTTTTCAGATAATAAGAAAATTCCACCGCATAAATTATATAAACCAGTATTATCAGTGCGGCCTGGCCGGCTCCCGATAAAAAAAATCCCGCCGCCGATGCGATATTGAATATAAAAAGGTTTATAAGAAGTATCGAATAAAAAAACGCCAGAGCGAATTCCGAAAAATAAAAAAAGCAAAACCCCGGCAGCGCGAGCGACGCGTAATATATAATATTTTTATCATGCGGATAAAAAATATTATATATATTTTTTTTTGCGTTTTGCGGTTTTAAAGGCATGAGGCACGAGTTGCACAGGCCTACCTGCACCCGGCATTCGGGGCAGCTTATCGTCGAGCATGCGCATAAATCGGCTTTGGCGCCGTTTTTTAAAACGATGACCTTTCTGATGATGCCCATGAAAATAATTATCAGAAGCACGTTTAAAAGCACCGCTATCATAAAAAGAGGGTTGCTTCTCATCGGCGAAAAAAAAGCGTAATATAAATCGGAATCTTCTAAAAATGAAATCCCTTCTTTATTCTTTAACTTGCCGGATAAAAAAGACGCGGGGCTTATTTTTTTATGATGAAAAGACGCGGCCTGAGGATCATGCGATAGTAATTTAGAAACGTACGAAAAATAATGGTAAAAGTCTATGGAAAGCTTTTCGTTTTTAAAAGCCTTCAGTAAAGCTTTATCGAGGTTCGCCATGGCGGAGTTATCTATGGGCATGGCGTTTATGGCCTGAAATTCATGCGGATTTTTAAGAAAATCGTTGGTTTCCACGGCGAGTTTTAAGTATTTTCCGAATCCGGTGGAAAAATAACAATAAAAAATAACGAACATGAGGCATATAATAATATTTTTTCCAAGCGCCGATGAAACGAAACTCTCTCTGGAATCCAGATACGGGGTTATAGAAATATTGGCCGCGCCGATTTCGAATTCGTGGGCTTCGTGCATGATCATGCGCCGGTATTTTAAATAAAGCGCGGCGATGAAGATGAACTGGATTATTATAAAAGAAATCAGCGCCAGAAGCGCCAGGTTCATAGTGCTGAATATAGCGCCGGGCGATGCGAAAACGAAATAAAAAATAGATGCGGCGTTATTTAATGCTCCGGCGAAATCGAAATTATAAATGGAAAGTATGGCGTGGTAAAAGTAAGCTTTTTGATATCCGGGCGAGAATTTTTTAGCGCAGTTTAAAAGCGCGGCGGAGCGTACGGGGTTAAATCCTATCAATTTGACGGCTTCTTTTGTGTATATAGAAGCGCAGTACCTGCAATCGTATATGCCGTTTTTTCTAAGCAGGATTATGATGTCTTCGCAGGAACGATCGAGTTTATCTTCAGCGGCGGCTACCGAGCTTTTAATGAACGAATAGGGAAGTATTTTGCCGTAAAATTCTTCGGCGCAGATTATCTGCATATCGAGCGTTTCGAGCTCTAGAGCGTAGCGGTGTATGAACGTTATGGCGCACAGCAGGCATAACATAAGAGCGATCGAAAATTTTTTAAAATAAGAAACCAGCGCGCTTTCTTTCTTAGCTTCGCCGATGTTGTTTATATCGCTCGTATTGCTCATAATGAAAACCAGCCTAAATAACAATGGGGGCGATTTAAATTCATAAATGCCCCCATTGCAGTTTTGTTTGTTTGTCGCTGTTACTTTGCGTATTCTATTGCGCGTGTTTCCCTTATTACGACTATTTTGATCTGACCGGGAAACTCGAGTTCATGTTCTATTTTAGCTTTAATGTCGTGCGACAGCTTGGCGGCCGTGTTGTCGTCTGCCATATCCGGCTTGACGATGACCCTTATTTCGCGTCCGGCCTGCAGGGCGTAGGCCGCTGCGACACAGTCGTGAGATCCGGCTATTTTTTCAAGAGCGTCGATACGCTTGACGTACGCTTCGATCGTTTCAAAGCGGGCGCCTTCGCGCGACGCCGATATTGCATCGGCCGCGCCTACGAGAACGGCTTCTACCGTTTCGGGGACGCATTCTTCGTGGTGCGCGAGTATGGCGTTGACCACCTTTGGCGGTTCGCCGTATTTGCGGGCGAGGTCCGCGCCTATTATGGCGTGCGAGCCTTCCGCTTCGCTGGTTATTACCTTGCCTATATCGTGCAGAAGTCCGGCGCGTTTTGCGAGCTGTACGTCGGCGCCGAGTTCGCCTGCCATTATGGCGGAGAGTTTAGCGACTTCGACGGTGTGCTGCAACTGGTTCTGACCGTAAGATGTTCTGTAGTGGAGTTTGCCTATGAGCGTGATGAGCTCCGAATGCAGGCCCTGAACGCCGAGTTCTATGGTGGCGCGTTCGCCTATTTCGTGGATCGTCTGCTCTATTTCCGAAGTGGTTTTAGCGACTACTTCTTCTATGCGCGCGGGATGAATTCTTCCGTCGCGTATGAGTTTTTCAAGCGAAATTCTTGCGATTTCACGCTTTATTGCGTTGAAGCCCGAAAGAACGACGGCCTGCGGCGTGTCGTCGATGATTATAGAAATGCCGGTGAGGCTTTCGAGCGTTCTAATGTTACGCCCTTCGCGGCCTATTATGCGGCCTTTCATATCTTCGTCGGGCAGATTAACCACCGTCACCATCGAGTCGACGTTGTGGTCTATAGCGCAACGCCCTACGGCTGTGGCTATTATCCATTTAGCTTTTCTGTCGGCCGTTTCTTTGGCCTCGTCTTCGGCTTTTTTGACTTTCTTCGCAATTTCGCCCTGCAGCTCCATCTCGATAGTGTTAAGGATGTGATTGCGGGCTTCGTTCATGCTGAGACCCGAGATTTGTTCAAGCCTTTCGACCTGCTGTTTTTTCAAGGATTCCGTTTCGGCTTTTAAAACTTCGATTTCCTGTTCTTTTTCGGTTATAACTTTTTCGCGTTTTTCGAGAGTATCCGCTTTTTTATCGTTTTTAGCTTCTTTAGCGTTTATTCTCTGCTCGTATTTTAAAAGCTCGTTGCGTTTTTCACGCGTTTCTTTTTGAAACCTTTTTTCAAGCTCTTTTTTTAATTCGACAAGCTGCTCTTTGGCTTCGAGATGCGCTTCTTTCAACAAGCCTTCAGCGTCATCTTTGGCCTTTTTGAGCATTTCCTGTATTTTTAAATTTGTAGCGTTGATTTTACTGTCGGTATAGAATTTTTTAGATAAAAAAACTATAACTGCGCCTGTTAAAGCGCCTACTAGCAACCATACTAAATTCAGTATTACGGGATTATCTATTTGACTCACCTCCATTTTGTGTTGTTATATATTAAAAATAAAATAGTTCTTTAACTTTTTATTTTTGTATCGTATATTATAATTAATCACGGCTTAAAAGTCAAATTAAAATTTTATAAAATTAACTTACTTTTTGCTTTTAGCTTTGCTGACTTTAAATTCTTCTATTAACTGGCGCAGCGACTCTCCGGAACCCGAAAGCTCTTCGCTGGAAGCGGCAAGTTCTTCCGACGAACTCGCGTTTTCTTCGGTAATGGAAGCGACGTTTTCAACCGCTTTTGAAACTTCGTTGGCCGTAGCGCCCTGCTCTTCGGTAGCGGCAGATATCTGTTCGATAGCTTTAGCCGTTTTTTCGACGCCTTCGAGGATCTTTTTAAGGGCGTTTCCGGTCTGTTCCGAAAGCCGCGAGCCTTCGGCCACGTTATTGGCCGATTCCTTGATGAGGTTGGTTATCTCTTTTGCGGCTGAAGACGAGCGTTCTGCGAGTTTTCTAACTTCGTCGGCGACGACGGCGAAACCCATGCCGTGTTCACCCGCGCGCGCGGCTTCTATAGCGGCGTTGAGAGCGAGAAGATTGGTCTGGTCGGCTATTTCGCTTATGACGCCTATGATGGCCGAAATCTGTTCAGAAGAGCGGCTTATTAATTTCATGGCTTCTATGGCGTTGTTTACGGCCACGCCGCCCGCGTTCGCCTCTTTTTTAGTTTCTTCGGCCATTTCGTTGGTGTTTTGAGCAGAAAGCGCTATATCGTTGGTGGATTTGGTTAATTCGGTTATGGACGCCGATATTTCTTCTACCGTGGAAGCCTGGCTCTGAGCGCCCTGTGAAACGCTCTGGGCGTTGGACGCTATTTCGTTTGAAACGGCGGCCACCTGATCGGTAGCAGAAGCCACCTGCGAGAAAGCGTCGTCGAGGTTTTCAAGAAGCGTATTGATGTTATGCTTCATATTATCGTAAGCGCCGAGATAATTTCCTTTCATTCTTACGGTGAGGTTTTTCTCGGAAGCCGTCTGCAGCACTACGCCGCCGTCGTCAACTATGAGAAGTTTAAGCGCGTCGATGCACATATTGAGGTTGTTTTTGATTTCATTGAAATCGCCGTTGTAGTTATCGGTTATTTTTGGCGGAATATCGCCTTTAGCTATTCTGTCCACGTATTTCGCGGCCACGTTGAGAGGCCCTATGACGGCGTCCAGCGTCTTATTGACGCCCTCTACGATTTTTCTGAAGTCGCCCTGATGTTTGGATGCGTCGGCGCGGGTAGCGAGTTTTCCTTCTACGGCGGCTACGGCGAGCATATTGGCGTCGGCTATAAGCGCTTTGAGATTGGCCCTTACCTGCTCTACCGTGGCGTTGATAAAAGCTTTTTTGCCCGGGAATTTTTCGAGAGGGGCTTCGAAGTTTCCGCGTCCGAATTCGGCGACGCATGCCATGGCTTTTTTCTTGACGTTGATATGGCCGTTGACCATGTCGTTTACGCCCTGAGCCATAAGCTTATAAGCGCCCTGGAATAGTTCTTTATTTATCATTACGTCGATATCGCCGAGATCGTGCTGCTTGCTCATGTTGTTCATTTCGCCGATAAGGCCGCTCAGCGCGTCGATGCACTGGTTGAGGTTGTTTTTAATTTCGTTGAAATCTCCGTTATATTTATCGGTTATCTTCGGCGGAATATCGCCTTTAGAAATTCTGTCAACATATTCTGCGGCCACGTTGAGCGGTCCTATAACCGAATCTAAAGTTTTGTTGACGCCGTCCACGATCTTTCTAAATCCGCCCTGGTGCTTCATAGCGTCGGCCCTGGTGTCGAGTTTTCCTTCAGCCGCTGCGCCGGCAAGTGTTCCGGCATCTTTAATTAGCAGGGATACCGCGTCGATGCACTGGTTAAGATTATTTTTAATTTCGTTGAAATCTCCGTTGTATTTATCGGTTATTTTAGGCGGCATATCGCCTTTAGAAATTCTATCCACGTATTCCGCGGTTACGTTAATCGGCCTGACGAACGCGTCTATCATTTCATTTATGCCTTTTACTATTCCTCTGAATTCAAAATTAGTCTTATCGGCGTCGCCGCGGATATCTAACTTACCTTCATTAATGGCGTTAGTGAGCTTAGCACATTCGTCGAGAAGGAATTTTATGATTCCGAGAATACCCGCCGAAATCGTGTAGCTCAATATTAATGACGCTAAAAGCGCCGCTATGCTTATAAACAATATCATATTAGAAGCGAAGTTGGAATCTTTTTCGGTATCGGTTATATATTTTTTAACTTCTTCGTTTACGATTTTAGTTACCGATTCGCTTGCGACTCTTAATTTTTTTCCGCTTTCTACGAGCTCGTCTATGGCTTTTTCTATTGTTTGAGTGGATTTTTGATATTCTTTCTGGAACGCCGTGTGCGCTTCGTCGAAAATATTAAGCAATTCTTTATACAGAGGTTCCGCTTCTTCTTTCATGATTCTTGAAAGGCTCGTCTGGTCGTTGGATTTTTGCAGATTTATCACTTTAGAAGCCAGTTCGTGTAATTTTCTGTGCGGTTCGTTGAATTTTTCGAGCTGAGCTTTAATTTCTTCGTTTTCGGTTTTGAAACCCGACATCCACTTTCCGAACGCGCATTTTGTATAATCCGTCTGGCCTTTGAATTCGGTATTTCCTTCGATCGCATGTTCGAGCATCATTACCCACCTCATGTGATCGAGTTCTTTTTCTTTGAGCAGGGAGGGTATCGGTATGGGTATGCCTTCTAATACAGTTGTGTACTGGTCCCTTATTTTATGGCCGGCTACTATCGAACGCGCGCTTTTTTTGATGGCTTCCGCCAGCGATTCCAGTTCAGCGTAGTTTTTCGAGAAATTCTTATCGTTTTTCAGATCTGATAGCTGGGCGAATTTCGAATCGAAATTTTTCTCTATGGCTTCATATTCCGCGGTTATTGTTTTAACGTCTTCGCCCCAGTGGTTGGTCAATTCGTTCGATTTGTTGCGAAGGCGCATAGATTCGCTCTGAAAGGATTCGAGTTTTACCAGAATGGGAAATTTGTTTTCAGTGGCCGTTTTAAATGTGACCAGCGAATCGTTTGAAGTTTTGTAGCCGATGTAGCCGATAATTATTATGGCGGCCGCCATCAGTATGACTATTATGGCGAGTTTTTTACTCAGGCTTAATTGCATAAGAACCACTCCTTTATTAATTTAATATATTTATATGTGTTTATTTAACCTTTTTAGTCATTATAATTAATTTTAAATTCATTGTCAACCCGCATTAAAAAATAGGTTAAATTATTATAAAAAGGCGCGCTATACCGATTTTTCGATATGCGCGCCTTTTTTATTAATCAGGTTTTTAAATAATTATTTTTTTTTAGTTTTGCTGACTTTGAATTCTTCTATCAACAGCCTCAGCGACTCGCCCGAGCCCGAAAGTTCTTCGCTCGAAGCCGCCAGTTGTTCAGAGGAGCTTGCGTTTTCTTCGGTTATGGAAGCCACGTTTTCCACGGCCTTGAAAACTTCGTTGGCCGTAGCGCCCTGTTCTTCCGTGGCGGAGGATATTTCTTCGATAGCTTTCGCCGTTTTTTCCACGCCTTCCAGTATTTTTTTGAGCGCGTCGCCCGCCTGTTCAGAAAGAATGGAACCCTCGGCCACTTTGCTTGCCGATTCTTTTATGAGGTTGGTTATTTCTTTTGCGGCCGTAGATGAGCGTTCGGCGAGTTTTCTCACTTCGTCGGCCACTACGGCGAACCCCATGCCGTGTTCGCCTGCGCGCGCGGCTTCTATGGCGGCGTTGAGAGCGAGCAGGTTGGTCTGGTCGGCTATTTCGCTTATTACGCTTATGATAGAAGATATCTGTTCGGAAGAGCGGTTTATAAGTTTCATGGCCTCTATTGATTTATTAACGGCGGTTCCGCCTTCGTTAGCCTCTTTTCTGGTTTCATCGGCCATTTCATTCGTCTTCTGGGCTGAAACGGCTATATCGTTTATGGATTTAGTGAGTTCCGTAATAGAAGCGGAAATTTCTTCTATAGTCGAAGCCTGGCTCTGGGCGCCCTGTGAAACGCTCTGGGCGTTGGAAGATATTTCGTTGGACACTTCGGCCACCTGATCCGTCGCAAGGGCCACCTTGGAGAATGCGTCGTCGAGGTTTCCAAGAAGAGTGTTTATATTGTGTTTCATAATGTCGTATGCGCCCTGATATTCGCCTTTTAACCTTACGGTGAGGTTTTTTTCCGACGCGGTTTTGAGCACGGTTCCTCCGTCGTCGATTATGAGAAGTTTTAAAGAATCGATGCAGAGGTTGAGGTTGTTTTTAATTTCATTGAAGTCGCCGTTATATTTGTCGGTTATTTTAGGCGGAATATCGCCTTTGGCGATTCTGTCCACATATTTAGCCGCCACGTTGAGGGGCCCTATAACGGCGTCGAGCGTTTTGTTGACGCCGTCGACGATCTTTTTGAAGTCGCCCTGGTGCTTTTCCGCGTCGGCGCGGGTTGCGAGTTTTCCTTCCACGGCGGCGACTGCCAGCGTATTGGCGTCGGCGATAAGGGCGTTTATGGCGTTAATACAGAGGTTGAGGTTGTTTTTAATTTCATTGAAGTCGCCGTTATATTTGTCGGTTATTTTAGGCGGAATATCGCCTTTGGCGATTCTGTCCACGTAATTAGCCGCCACGTTGAGGGGCCCGATGACCGAATCGAGCGTTTTGTTAACGCCGTCCACTATTTTTTTAAAGTCGCCCTGATGTTTAGAGGCGTCGGCTCTGGTGGCGAGTTTTCCTTGGACGGCGGCTTCCGCGAGCGTGCCGGCGTCTTTGATAAGCAGGGCTACGGCGTCTATGCACTGGTTAAGATTGCCTTTTATTTCGTTGAAATCGCCTTTGTAATTGTCTGTGATTTTAGGCGGGATATCGCCTTTCGAAATTCTGTCCACGTATTCGGCCGCCACGTTAAGGGGGCCGATAACCGCGTCCAGCGTATTGTTGACGCCGTCCACTATTTTTTTAAAGTCGCCCTGGTGCTTCGAAGCGTCCGCGCGCATATCGAGCTTTCCTTCTATGGCAGCTCCCGCGAGCGTACCCGCGTCGGCGATAAGAAGGCTTATCGCGTCTATGCACTGATTGAGGTTGTTTTTTATTTCGTTAAAATCCCCTTTATACTCGTCGGTAATTTTAGGCGGGATATCGCCTTTCGAGATTCTATCCACATGGCTTGCCGTTACTTTAATAGGGCCCGCAAAAGCGTTCATTATTTTATTTACGCCTTCTATAACCGGCCTGAATTCAAAGTTGATTTTTTCGGCGTCGCCTCTCACGTTGATCTGTCCGTTGACTACCGCGGCAGAGAGCTTTTCGGTTTCGTCCATCATGAATTTAATATTCGAAATTACTCCGCCGGTGACTATCCAGCTTAATACCGCGCCTATCAAAGACAGCAGCAGCGCTATTTCAAGTTCTATATTTATCATGCGGTCTATTTTTGATTCGGAATTGACCGTAAAAAGCTTTACGCTTTCATTTGCGGCGTTCTGCGCTTTATTTCCGTCTTCGAGCAGCTGCCCGAGAGCTTGCTGATACTGCCGGCTGTTTTTATCGGCTTTTAGAAGATTCCGGGAATCTTCTTTCAATTTATCCAGATAAGTAATCTGCTCCTGTATTTTTTCTTTGATTGCGTTATCCGGTGCGGGCGGCAGTGAAGTTTTTTCATCGGAATTAATGTTCAGCCTGACGTTTCCTCCGTCTTTAAGCGCTTTGGCCGACTCTAATAAAATATTATAAGTGGATTCGAAATCGGATTTAATTCCGTTCAACGAAAGGATAAGCTCTTTCATATACTTCTGGTTAAGCATTCTCTGGCGGCCCGCCAGATCTATAACCAGAGAGTCGATGCGCTGATTTTTTAACGAAGCGATAGTGTAGTAGAGCATTCCCATTGTAAATACTATGAATAAAACCGTGATGAGCGAAATCTTGGTTCGCGCGCTTAGTTTTGATAGTACATTCATTAAAAACCTCCTGCCAGCTTTATTATTACTTTAATAAAAATAACTCGATCAAAATTATCTATAATTATAATAGCAAAAACCGTGTTTTAATTAAATGACTTAAGTCAATATAATTTTAATTCTAATTGGCTATTATGGTGCTTCTTTTGACGTTCTGCAGCGTGTCGGCGATAATTTTATTGGCGTTATGCGTTATGGGATCGTCGTGGCCCGAATAAATGGTCTGTATATCGAGCGACGCTATGCGTTCTAATGAATGGATAAATGAAAATGAATAAGAGCCTCCGACTGTTTTTATATTTAACGGCGTATCTCCGGCGAAAAGCATTTTATCGTCGCTGCAGTAGAGGCATATCGAATCGTTTGAGTGTGCCGTTATATTAAGCACTTCGAAGGCGCGGTCGCCTATTTTTATATATTCT
Organism: bacterium ADurb.Bin243; assembly: GCA_002069765.1. Classification (GTDB taxonomy): domain Bacteria; phylum Muiribacteriota; class UBA9980; order UBA9980; family UBA9980; genus UBA9980. The sequence goes on along the minus strand of MWBZ01000011.1, from coordinate 74,264 downwards.
CCGTCTTCGAGAACTCTTGTTACGCCTTCAAATTTTGAAAAAGCGAGCACTTCGGGATGGTATCTTTCTATTACATGCCTGAGGCCGCCCGCGTGGTCGAAATGGTTATGAGTTATAATAACCTGCTCCACCGGTTTTTTACCGACGCCGGTGGATATAAAAGGTATCCGGCTCAATATGTAGTCGTCGGTGCCTACGTCTATAAGCGTGTTAACGTCTGATATGGCGTTCCACGTTCCAAGGGCCATATATGTGTTGCATGAATAAGTTTCGGTGTTATGAAATAAAAAAACTTTCATATTTTTTTAAAAAGCTGCGCGTCGTCTACGACTTTTTGAAAAAGGTGCGCCAGCTCTTCCGGCATTTTTTGCGTTTGCTCGGTGATAAAATACCCGCCCGGCGCGAGCGAATCGTAAAACATTTTGATTACTTTGACTCTTTCCTCCGGCTGAAAGTGCAATAGGACGTTTTTACATATTATCAGGCTGTAATCTTCTCCTACCGGCTTAAGCGAGAGCAGATTATGCTTTTTAAACTGCATTCTGCTTCTGATCGCTTCGTCGATCATAAAAAAGCCGGGTTTATCTGCAGGCTTAAAATATTTTTCGAATATGTCGGCCGGTATTCTTTTAAGTTCGTCTTCCGGATAAATGCCTTCGGTGACGATTTTTTCAAAAGTGTTGCTCTCGTCGATATCCGTGGCGTCGAAAAGTATATTACGGAAAGCGAATCTTCCCATGTTTTCCGCCAGAACTATCGCCACCGTATAAGGCTCGGGCCCCATGGCGCAGCCGGCGTCCCATATCCTTACTTTATTTCTGCCGGAAATGAACGGCAGAAGATGTTTAACGGTAAGTTCTATAGTGTGAAGGTCTCTGAAAAAAAATGTAAATGCCATTATTTGATGCTCTTTTCTATGCTTTTTTTTATTAATTGTAACCATAAAAACGGCCGAAAGGCCGTTTTTATGGTTAGCGTCGATTAGTTTTTTTATTGGCCTGGATTACTTTGTAAGTTTTTCGCTTTTTTTAATTATTTCGCTGCCCTTTTTTTCGATAGCCTGGTAAGTGTGAGCTGCTACTGCTTTTTCTTTTTTAGATCCGCCCTTGCTTACTTTGAATTCCTCTATTAACTGGCGGAGCGATTCGCCGGAACCGGAAAGTTCTTCGCTGGAAGCGGCGAGTTCTTCGGACGAGCTTGCGTTTTCTTCGGTTATGGAAGCTACGTTTTCTACGGCTTTGGAAACTTCGTTAGCCGTAGCGCCCTGTTCTTCGGTTGCCGCGGAGATCTGTTCGATAGCTTTAGCCGTTTTTTCTACGCCTTCGAGGATCTTTTTAAGCGCGTCTCCGGCCTGTTCCGAAAGTTTGGAGCCTTCGGCCACTTTATTGGTAGATTCCTTGATGAGGTTAGTTATTTCTTTAGCGGCTGTAGAAGAGCGTTCCGCGAGCTTTCTTACTTCGTCTGCGACGACCGCGAAACCCATGCCGTGTTCGCCTGCGCGCGCGGCTTCTATAGCGGCGTTGAGAGCGAGCAGGTTGGTCTGGTCGGCTATTTCGCTTATCACGCCGATGATGGCTGAAATCTGCTCTGAAGAGCGGCTGATAAGTTTCATCGCTTCTATGGAGTTATTGACCGCGATTCCGCCTTCGTTAGCTTCTTTCTTGGTTTCTTCGGCCATGGCGTTGGTTTTCTGGGCCGATTCGGCTATGTCGTTGGTGGATTTGGTTAATTCGGTAATGGACGCGGAAATTTCTTCTACCGTGGAAGCCTGGCTCTGCGCGCCCTGCGAAACGCTCTGGGCGTTAGACGATATTTCGTTGGAAACCGCGGCCACCTGTTCGGTCGCCGAAGCTACCTGCGAGAAAGCGTCGTCGAGGTTTTCTAGCAGCGTGTTGATGTTTTGCTTCATCGTATCGTAAGCGCCCTGATAATTTCCTTTCATCCTGACGGTGAGGTTCTTTTCGGAAGCCGTCTGCAGCACCACGCCGCCGTCGTCAACTATGAGAAGTTTAAGCGAGTCTATGCAGAGATTGAGGTTATTTTTGATTTCGTTGAAATCGCCGTTGTATTTATCGGTTATCTTGGGCGGAATGTCGCCTTTCGCTATTCTGTCTACATATTCTGCCGCTACGTTGAGAGGTCCTATAACGGCGTCGAGAGTTTTGTTGACGCCTTCGACGATCTTTCTGAAATCGCCCTGATGTTTTGTAGCGTCCGCTCTGGTGTCGAGCTTTCCTTCTACGGCTGCCACCGAAAGCATAGCGGCGTCTGCGATAAGCGCGTTAACTGCGTCGATGCACTGGTTGAGGTTGTTTTTGATTTCGTTGAAATCGCCATTGTATTTATCAGTTATCTTGGGCGGAATGTCGCCTTTGGAAATTCTATCTACGTATTCAGCGGCCACGTTGAGAGGTCCGATAACCGAATCTAAAGTTTTGTTAACGCCTTCGACGATCTTTCTGAAATCGCCCTGGTGTTTTGTAGCGTCAGCTCTGGTGTCGAGCTTTCCTTCTACAGCCGCTACTGAAAGCGTTCCGGCGTCTTTGACCAGGAGATTGACCGCGTCGATGCACTGGTTGAGGTTGTTTTTGATTTCGTTGAAATCGCCGTTGTATTTATCTGTTATCTTGGGCGGAATGTCGCCTTTGGATATTCTGTCAACATATTCAGCGGCCACGTTGAGCGGTCCGATAACTGAATCTAAGGTTTTGTTAACTCCTTCGACGATCTTTCTGAAATCGCCCTGATGCTTTGTAGCGTCCGCTCTGGTATCGAGCTTTCCTTCTACTGCGGCTACGACGAGTGTTCCGGCGTCTTTAATGAGCAGAGTTACCGCGTCGATGCACTGATTGAGGTTATTTTTTATTTCATTGAAATCGCCGTTGTATTTATCTGTTATCTTGGGCGGCATATCGCCTTTGGAGATTCTATCTACATATTCGGCGGTTACGTTGATCGGGCGGACGAAAGCGTCTATCATTTCATTAACGCCCTGAACGATTCCTCTGAATTCAAAGTTCGTTCCGGCTACGTCTCCGCGCATATCGAGTTTTCCGTCGTTAACGGCGGCGGTGAGTTTTTTGGCTTCGGCGATAAGAGAATTAAGGACGCTGTAAACGTTATTTACGATTAACCAGCCGACTATAAGCGCGAGGACGATGCCTATGATTATAAGAGTCACCATATTATTTGTGGCCGCGTCAGCTGTTTTGGTGTTGTTGTCGGCCGTCTGTTTCGCCTGTTTCGCTTTCATTTCGGACATATCGTCGAGGGCTTTTTGCGATGCGGCGGCAAGCCTGGAGCCTTCAGGGCTGTTCATTATAGCTACGGCTTCTGAATCTTTGTTCTGCCTGGCTAATTCGACGACTTGCGACACTACTGAATCGTTATATTCTTTATAGTTGTTCTTGAATTGATCGAAAAGTGCCTTCATTTCGGCTGAAATGATACCCTTTTCATATTCTTTAAGAACGTCGTCCATCATTTTTTCAAGTTCGGCGATTCTATCGGCTTTCGCTTTGATATCTTTTTCTTCGCTGGCTAATATAGTGTCGCGGATATTGACGCGGATGCGCTGATAAAAAGTCGCCGCATCGGCCATTTGAGCTATGGGAACGGTCATTTTTTCATATAACATGGTGTCGGCGGCGTCGATGGTATGAAGATTTTTAATGCCGATATATCCCACTACACCGACTACTATGGCGGCGAAAATTATGAGACCGAAGATTTTGGATTTGATTGTAATATTGTCCATAAACTCCTGATTACCTCCGTAATTTTTAAATAATTTCAATTTTTAATATGTTAATGTTCGCCAGATTTTAAATAATTTAAACTTAGTTAATGTGCTCTCCGATCATTTGATGTTCTTGCTGTGAAAGGACTTTGTCGATTTCAAGGAGTATGAGAAGCCTTTTATCGTCGAGCTTCCCGACGCCTTTAATGTATTCGCGGCCTATATTTGAAATTATAGGCGGAGGAGGCTGGAGCTGCTCGTCGTTAAGGCGCAGTACTTCAGATACGCCGTCGACTATTATTCCCATAATCCTGTCGAGGACTGAAACTACGATGACTCTTGATTCGTTTGTGATTTCGATGATAGGCAACCCGAATTTTTTTCTAAGATCGATGATTGGAATGACATTACCGCGAAGGTTGATAATACCTTCAATAAAATGAGGCATTTGAGGCACTTTGGTGATTTCCTGCATCCTTATGATTTCTTGAACTTTCATTATATTGATGCCGAATTCTTCCGAACCGATTTTAAAGCTGACTAACTGTTGATTTTTTATACCCTTTAATTCTTCAGCCACGGCTTCACCCCTTATTAATTTTGTAAATCAACTATAATTGTCTTCAATCTATCATATAAAAGTAAAAAAATCAATTTATTTATTTATTTTACGGCAATTTTTTTATTTATTTAACGCAGTTACTTTTTAAAAATTAGTTACTGGTTTTCAAACGGTTTATATGTTATAATTAGAATAGGAATATTATATAGTTTTTATTGTTACGTATTGGCAAGTTCAGTTAATATAAACCGTAAATCAGGAGTGTAAAATGAAGTTTTTTTGGCGTCGTACAGGCCGTTTTTTACTTTTAAAACAGGTTGAAAAATTTTTAAAATCAGGGCTTTATTTTAGCGTTTCAGCCGTGATTTTCCTTTTTTTTATTTTGACTCTTCTTCATGAACCCGCTTTTTGCTCACAAAACATTAAAAGCACGGTCAAGCCGGTGGCCTTTATAAGTTTAAATAAAGTTTATTCATTTCACCCCATGATGCAATATTACGATCCGGCCGCGGCTTTGTTTTTAAAGCCGCTTGGCGTTAGCGATAAATTGGCCCAGCGGAATGTCATCGATAAAAGAAACGAAGAGTACGGCAAATTATACAGGCAGATTTCACCGAAATTATTCAGCCTGAAAACCGAAATTGAACATCTAAACGGTCAAATTAAAAACGTCATTAAAACGAAAGATATTATAAATTTAGAAAAGACCGGCGAATCCGGCGGTATGGCCGATAAAAAACAGATAAAAAAAAGAATTTCAGAGCTCGACGCTGAAATTTCAAGGTTGAATTCGGAGCTGAACAGGCTTCTGGAATCATATGAACAGGCTGTTTCTCCGCTTATATCCATCCATTATGCCGGCGTTTCGCAAAACGCTAAATTATTAAAGGCCATAAAAAAAGATATAGATTCCGCAATTTTAAAAGTATCAGGAGAGCTCGGCATATCCGATGTGTTTTTATCGGAATCCGGTCATGAAAATACATTTTCTAATGGTACGTATGAAAAGAATAAAATAACCAAAAAGGCTGATTTTGACGAACTCGTTAAATCGGGTGCCGTTAAATCTGAAGATATTGACGCCGTTTTTCATTATGGCCCCGATTATAGCCTCGCGGAGCGTATAATCAGCGTAAAAAACGAGCCGGTCACAGAAAGCCAGGCTGGCCCTAAACATTCGCAGTATATTAAAAATGAAAATCTTCGCAGAATTAAAGAGTTGCTTAAATCTAAAGCCGGGCTAAGAGTTATTCCGATATATAGCGGCTTAATTAAAGCCCCGTTTATAAATTCAAAAACAGATATAACTAATGCCGTAATAATAGAAATTTTAACTAATTCCGATATTTCTAAAAAAGCCGGCGAAAAAATCACCGGATATCTGAGCGGCGAAAATCGTTGAAAAGCGAGGGTAAAATGCATCGTACCAGCGGTTTAAATAAAATAATTAAAACGTTTTTATTTTTTTATTTTTTATCTTTTTTGTCTTTGCTTTCCGGCGCAGCGGGCGCAGTTGAAAATGATAACGGCGATCCGCAAGGTGTGATCGGCGTAAAAATCGATATTATTTACTCCATGCATCCGCTTATGCAATATTACGATCCGCAGCTGCATCTTTTTATTAAGCCTGTCGATGCGCAAACTTCCGAAGAATTTTCAAAGCAGTTGAATAAGCGCAAAATTTTATTCGAAGAATCTAAAAAAATCGCTTTGCCTCAGGTGGATAAACTTAAAAATAAGATAACGTCGCTTTCGTCCGAATTGAAAAAACTGGAAAACGAAAAATCCGAAGAAATTTATAAACTAAGTGAAAGCGTCAACAGGGCAATTTCATCAAAAAATAAAACGGCCGGCGAAAAATTTTCGATGGATAAAATTCATGAGGCGCGTAAAAAATACGATGAAAAAATTAGTGAAATACGCAGGCAAATAGACGATGCTGTAACGCTTACATATAAAACTCAGCTCGATTCGCTGAAAACACATTATTTATCGCCTGAAGAAAGCGCCGCATTAATGGATAAGATCGATTCCGAAATTATTAGTGCGGTAACGGCGGTTGCGGCTATAAAAAAGGCTTCCATTGCGGCTAATATTACCGCCGCCGAGTTGAGCGGGGTTTTAACTGAAAATTCCGCCGCTAAAGCCGTACAAACATCTGAAAAAACTGCCGGCGAAAAAAACGCAGCCGCATTGATAAAAACTCAGGCAGCGGCTTACAAACCGTTCGCCGTTAGAGTTTTAAGCGATAGCGCGCCGGATTATTCAAAAGCGATGTTTTTTTTCGGTTCCGACGCTTATTTTGAAGACGAAGAAAAAAACAAATCGCATCTGAAAGAAGTTATAAACAGTATCGATTTAATGTCCGCCGCTCCCCGCTTAACTTCCGTTATAGAAAAGCCGGATTTCGTTAAGGAATTAAATCCGGAATATTTTAAAGGCGAAGATCTTACCGCCGCCGTAATTATTTATATTTTAAAAAATTATGGCTTCGACAAGCGGCAGGCGGAAGACTTTTTTAACGCGGTCAGTGAACTCGATAATAAATAAAAAATAAACAATAAAACAATCTGGAAGGAGTGTGGCTTATGCTAAAAAAACCATTATTATTCATTATCGCCGTTTTTATTTTTCATTTAATTTTTTCTCAGCCGTTATTCGCCGTCGATTCAGTTTATGAACGAAACGGCGAAGTCTTTGTTATGGTCGGTTCCGGCGACTTCAAGGGAGTTTATAAATGCCAGGATATCGACGTGAACGGAAAACGAGTTACAATTCCGGGCGGTCACAAGTTGTTCGGCGCGAAAGAAGAATATTATTCAATTTCGGTCGATCAATTCAGAAATATTTATGTGCTTTCCGCCGATTGCGAAAAAAATCCCAGCATTCCCGGCAAGGGAACTTATTTTCCTATAGATCCGCCTGCCGGCGAAGGCATAGTCGGTATAGGAGCTGACGACGAAGGCGAACTTTTTTATGACGTAATCAACTACGCATACGGCCCCAGTTTCACATATCATGGCGCCTTCAACCTCGGCTTTTTTACCAGACTTAAAGACACTACATTTTATTATGACGGCGTCACCGCTGATTTTAACGATGCAAACGGAGCCAAAACCCGCCTTGTCGGAGGAGCTAATAAGCCGCCGGACGACATATATAAAAAATATCTAAAAGATTACAGTCCCGCGACGCTCGTTCCTAATCCGGTAGTGCCTTTTCTGTTATCCACTCCGGACCAGAACATTACGGTTAATTTTCCCAACGGCAGCACCCGCAAAGACGTAATACCCGGAAACGTGCAGGCCGGATGCGGCAAAGAGCCCTGGTACTGGGGAACTCATGCCGGAGGGTGCCCGTGTTCGCCGCTCGAAGTAAAGGCTATGACGGTCGTTCCGACGCTTGATCCCGACCAGGTCAGAAGAATAGGCAAACAGACGGTCGGGACCGTTACCGCCCATTCCGACAGCTGGTATCCAGGTTTTTTCGCCAGATGGTATTACCACGGCGATTATAAATCCACTGGCGCATGGGGCCGTACCAACGGCGGAAAAAACCTTCAGGCTTCCGGAAACTGGCAGAGACGATATGAATTTAAAAAGCAGTATATAAAATTGTGGATTACCGGATGGGTCGAAACCCTGCCCGGCGGGCTCGTGCTTCCGGCCGGCGTCACCCCGTGGCCGCTTAAAACTGAAACCGATATAGAAACCGCTTTCAATACCACAAATATAAGTTACAAAGCCGATTTCGCCAGCGGCTGCGGAGAAGACCATGCCGATACCAAGCTTGGCGTTTCTACCGTTATTTCCACCGATCCAAAACTTAGTCTTACCACTACCGGCGCGGGGCGCCGCTATACTTACGCCTCTCTTCCGAAACCTACGGTAAAACAGGGCCAGATAAGCCTTATCAAAGACGGGACAAACGTTTATAAATACGGCGTGCCGCTCGGCGCTTCGGCCGGATATAACGGCAAGATGGGCGGACAGCTTCCGCTTACCGAAAAAACTCTTGCCATAGGCGCGGCTACCATGAACGAAAACGAAGACTGGGTTTACGCTTCGCCGGAAAAAGAAGAAGGCTGGGACGTTATAGATTACTGCATAGCCGACCAGTGGGACGGCCACGGCGGAGTGGCTTACAGGCTTCTTAAAAATCCCGCCAGCGGAGAGAAAAAACTCAAATGGAATAAATACGGCAACGCGCCCGCTACCGATCCTGACAGGGGATATAAAATGTTTTTGGTCGATCCGGGAAACGTTAAAGCCGGTGAAATGCCTCTCGACAAGGACGTTAAGTGCATAGCCGCCGACGGCAGCGGAAGCGCTTATTATCTTACCGACGCCCGTCCAGTCGTCGACGGCGCCAGCAAAATTTTAGGGACTTTCGACCCGAAAGACGAATCGAAACCGGTAGTGGCGCCGCAGCCTATGGTAGAAGATAACACCGGGCTCATAGTTTTTGCATGGAAGCGTAAATACGAAGTGCGCGCGGCCGCCGAAGTTTATTATTGCGATTACTACAACAGGACCGTCAATAAATTGACCGACGTTACGGTAGGGTTTGAAACCGTAATGGTAAGGGAAGTATTTAAAGACGCCGAGGCAAAGGAACTTAAATATCGTGATAAAACGCAGGTAGTAGGCAATCCTGTGGCTAATATCAAGCTCGATATAGCCACGATCAACCTGGCCGGCCCGCCTACGGGCAATAACGAAAAAGACTGCGTCGATATATTGAGCACAAATGCCAACGGCACCGGCGTAAAGGGGATAAAGTTCAACCTTCCGACGCCTACCGGAATCAAAGAAGTTGAAATAGACCGTTCGCTTGTAGACAGCATAGCCGAAGATACCCAATACCAGGCCATAATGGAAAACGCGCCGCCAGTGTTTACTCATGACACGGTCAATAAAAACAAGAATTCCGGTATGGAGCTCGAAGATAAAAACGATAACAATGTAATAGGCGGTTTTTTATATTCGATATTGCCCAAAACGGCCACTTATTACTGGAAAGTCGAAATGATAGAACCCATGCGTAAACTCGTAAATCCCGACTTTCCAACGAAAAAAGTCGCGGCTAAGCCGCCTAAATGGCCGCCGGCCGATAGACCTGCGGGAAGCTCGGTCATAAATTTCTCGGCCGATGAAAACTGGTATGTTTCAGAACCGGGGGCTGACGAAGCGCTTCCTGATTTCAAATTTACGCCTAAAGAGCCCGGCATATATAAGATAAGCCTGATCGCCGGCACCAAGCGTTACAATTACGATTTAATGCCATATCCCACTTATATTACCGCAAGGGACGCCTACATCTCCGATTATAAATACTCCTTCTTCGATAACGGCGCCGACGGCGGAACGGCCAAAAACGGCGTCAGGGACGGCGGCGAAGACTACGTGGCCGAAAGATATCTTGTAGTGACCGCCAAAAAAGAGGAAGGCGACGGATATATTACCAACATAAATATCACCGGCCCGGACGAAATCGACGAAAATAAAGCCGGCGTATGGAAAGCGACCGCCGATATAAAATTTATCAGATCCATGCTCCATGAAGAAAAAACGAAGCTTATGGAAACTTATAACGGCATAGGCGTATGGGATTACGATCCTGACGTGGCCGATAAATGGATTTTAAAAACCATCAATCCCAGGCATGACGTGGGTGAAAACTTCTTAATAGGCGCGGCGGCGCAGCCGTCTAACTGCTACAGCGGCCCGGCCGCAGGCCGCACCGGAACTATCGAAGCAAAATTGAGAAATTTCGGCGAAGTGCCGCCCGACATACCTTCCGGTACGAGAAAGATTTTAAATCCTCCGCCCGCCGAGATTCTGGCGCCGGCTCCGGTCAAGGTCTGGGGAACGTCAACTAACACCGCTTTATGGGTCGAAGGCGCGGGAACCACTTCGGATCCAACGAAACCTCTTAACCGCGCCGACAGAGGATGTATCGAGTATGAATGGTATCTGGCCGCGGAAAAACAGGAAGGGCTGGCGAGCGAATTTATCAAGACTAAAGCCGGCACCAGGGAGCCCGATATATTGATAGCCAAAGGGCGCCTTTCGGACGAAGCCGATTTTCCTAACGTAGTACCCGGTATCGCAAACGAAAAAGTGGTGTCGTGGACGCCTAACAGCTATATAAGCCCCAATCGCAAATATAATGTGGAAGTAAAGCTCAGATACGCTTTCGATATGCCTTTAGAGCCCGGCGATTATTATCTGTATATCAAATTCAAGTACCCTAAACTCAAATGGGAAGGCCGTTCAGAAAAGCGCGACAAAGATAACAAAATCATTAACGATCCGGCTACCGGCAAGCCCATGTATTCTTACTACGACCTTGTTCATGACGGATACGGCGAAACTATCGTGGACGAGTGCGCTGCGGCTATCAAAAACGCCAGCCCGAAACCTATCGGCTATAAAATAAGGGTCAAAGACAGGCAATCACCGCAGGCATATTTTATGGGAAACGATCCCACGTTCACTCCGCAGCTTGAAACTGACCAGCTGGCGGCCGTTATTCCAAAAGCAGGAGTTCCGTTCAAGGGCGGAACTACCGGCGACGCCTATCCGTCGGAAATTAAGTACAACGTATGCGACAACAACCCGAACCGTGAATTAAAATCAACGCTTGTGGCGCATGTCGGCAAAAAGATGAGCGATATCGCGCAGGCCGATTTCCCGGTCGATGAGTCCGAAGACGTTATGCTGCTTTTTGACGAAGATAAAGTTAAAAAAGTCCTGGAAAAGACCATAACTCCTACGGCGTCAGGAAACGGCGTCGGAGTGAACCGCGTCATACAGGACGTAGATCCGACCAAACTGGATTTTACCCAATATCCTGGCTACGGCAACGATGCGCCTTTCAGGCGTGCAATTTACGTTTTACCGGCCAATAGCATAAAAGCCGAGCAGATGCCTTACGATATGGTCGGCAGCATACCGCTTTTTGCGAGCGGCGAAGACGGCGCGGGAAATAAAATTAGCGACGCCAACGGCGATAATTCCACGTCTGAAATTAAGCTCGGCTTTACCGCCGACGCTGATATGAAGGCTAAAAACCGCGATTATTCAAACGCCCCGGCGCATATAACTATCAAAGACAACGATTCGCCTTCGCTTATAATCAGCGTGCTGCTTTCAAGAGACGGCATTATCAAGCGGTTCGCTTTGAATTCGCCCAAGCCCGAAGATCTCGGCGGCTATCATGATTCGTTCAAAGACACTTTGACATGGGATCCGACTTCCATTAAGCCCCGTCTCAAGTACACTTCTTTCGGGCCGGTATCGGTGCTTTTGCAAACGCTAGATTTGAACGGCGATGTCAAAGAAACTAAGTTCGAATCTCTTTCAATGTCTCCGGACGGTTCAAAACTCCGCCAGTTTATTCCGACTTCGCCGGGCAATCCTGAAATAGCCGTAGATAACTCTTCGGGCGAACCGGAGTACAGGATTAAATTCAGCGGTAAAAATATAAAATTAACGCAGGGTTATGACGATTATTCGCCCAACGGCCTGGCATACCTCGATTACGATCAGGTTACGGGTGAAACGCTCGAAATCATAGAAGACTCGAGAACTAAATTCGAGCTTATATGCTGCGATAACGCCGACGGCGTTATCGCTCCCGCCCCATACGACGAAGCCAGCGGAAAGGTCGAAGCCCAGCAGTTATATCTCGACACCGAAAACCTAGGCGATCAGGCAATGCTTGACGAAGTTATAAAAATGTGGAGATCGGATAAAGCAAAGCTGAGCAATGGCACGCTAATGGATTGCAAGGCGGCCTACGGTATTTTCAGAGATCCCACTCCGGAAAACAGCCCCAAGCCTTATATGTTCTATGCTGTCAAAGACAGTTCCGGAAACGTTACGGTCATGAAAATTCCGGCGGTCATACTGCATACGCTTATGAAACGAAATGTCATAAACGTTGAAAACAGAAGATCGCAGTAATAATATATCTGCATAGTTTAAATTAAATTAAATTAAAAAGGCCGTCTGTTCAGACGGCCTTTTTATATTTGGAGAGTCGAGAAATAAATAAATGAAAAGCGGCGCTTTATTTAACGGCCGGTTCCCATACTATTCTAAATCCGGTGTACATGTCTTTGTCGTCGGGCTTTTTCAGCGAACGCCGGGCCGAACGCGAATGAACGGCTCTAATCGCCCAGTTGCCGTCGCGCACCACTTTATATTCGCCGACGGGCTCGCCTTTCGGGTCGCATACTGTTTCTCCGCTTCTGTCATGGGGCGATTTACCCCAATCCGCGCACCATTCCGACATATTTCCGCTCATATCGTAAAGGCCCCATTTATTGGGCAGTTTACTGCATACCGCCTGCGGTTTGTTGTAGGCGTTATCCATATGCCAGAAATATTTTTCGTCTATGGAATCGCCCCAGTAGTAAGAAGTTTGGGTTTCGGCCCTGCATGCGTATTCCCATTCGGCTTCGCTCGGGAGCCTGAAAACGCCTACTTCTTTTGAATTAAGCGCCGCTATGAATTTTTCGCAATCGTACCATGAAACTTTTTCTACCGGGCAGTTATCGCGGCCGCTGTGATATTTTTGAGTGTCTCCGCCGGGGTTGTCCAGCGGCGAATCTTCGTTTCCGGCATCGGAGCGGTTTTTGAAATATGAAGGATTGCTTTTCATAACGCTCTGCCATTGCGATTGGGTTACTTCATTTTTAAGCAGCCAGAAGCCTCTGGAAATTTTTACCGTGTGCGCCGGCCATTCGGTTTGATCGCGGTCGGCGTCTGAAAGATCGCTTCCCATTAAAAAACTTCCGGCGGGTATATAAATGAAATCGAAGCTTTCGCCGTCTTTGATAAATACGGTTTTGACCTCGCCGGTTTCGGCGCAGACCGCCGGGTTAAAGTTAAAAATTATAAAAAGCACCGTAAAGATTAACGCTAAAATGACCGGCGGTAAAAATAAAGCGGATTTTTTCATAACGCCTCCGTATAATATTAAATTTTAAATTCTGTCATGTTCAAAATATGCGTCTATGATTTTTGTGATATCTGAAAGGCCGTATTCATCGTTTATTAAATAATCGACGAACAGTTTTTCGACTTCTTTGTTTTTAAAAGCGGCCAGATGCGAAAAAGCCTGCGGCCATAAGCCGAGGTATGATTCAGAGCCGGCCAGTTTGAGCGCCAGAGCGTATGCGCGCCCGTCGTTAAGGCCTGTAAGCACGTCAAAGAGCATTTCTAAGGATTTATAATCAGGCGACGGCGAAGACAAAAGAGAATTTATTCTATCGTCGCTAATATCTTTTATAATGGAAATGCCTTCGATCGTCTTTATTTTCAAAAACTTTCCATCTGTGCTTTCATCGATGAAAAGCTCGTGCCTTTTATTCCATTCATCGCTGGTTTTTGAAAGATAGCCGATAGTTTCGGCTTCGGTAATGATTTTTTTATTTTTATTCTGCATCATTTCAAAAAGAAAGTCGCTTGTTATGCCGGACGCGTCTATCTGGTTCGAAGCGAAAAATAGCGAAGTCACGCTTTTATTGTCGTGAGCGTATCCGGAACATGGAATGACGGTGAGGCAGGGAATAATCCTGCCTTCTAAGTATGCTGCCGCGGCTTTGTGGTGGCCCCGAAGAATTACGCTTATAAAATCGTCGAAATATATAGCCGAAGAGAATATAAATTCACCGTTGCGCATGGCTTTACGGTAATGATTGATTTTATCTATATCGTAAGACGATGCGGGCGAAGCGGGCGCAAGATATGCGGGAAAAGCCCTGGCGGCGCTTGCCGTATAATTAAATTTGTATCTTAGCGGATTGTTTGAAAGTTCGCCGAAAAATTTTGCGTCGAGTCCGACCGGGTAATGATCGGCAAAAGTCAATAAATAAAAACCGGTATCGAGTTTTTCTAGCAAGTTAAGGGAATTTGTAAACGCAGTTTCTATGTCGCGTTCTTTTATTTCATCTGTTTGCGTTTTTTTTTCATCAGACGAGCCGTTTTCTATGTTGTTTATTCCGAAGCCGGCATGGTAAAAAGTTTCGCTTTTCGACGAGCGCCATTTGAATAAGGGAACGCCGCCGGCCAGAACGAAAGAATTAACGAAGCCGTCGTTTGATTTTCCGTAGCGTATCTTAAAAGAACCGGCGTCCGCGCTTTTTTTATAAAAAAGCGCGGCGCGGGATGAATTTAGACCGTATGAATAGTCTATGTAGTCTAAAAGAGTTATTTTGCCGTTTAAATATATTTTTTCATTAATCATTTAGTTTATGCCCGTAAAAATTTAATTTTTGGTTTCTAAATTATCGTTTTTGCCGTTTGGGTTTGGTATAACAATGGCCGCGGCAGGTTCTTTTGAATAAACGCTCAGAACGAATCCGGCCGCCAGTGTGGCGAATGACGCTATGATAAACGCGGCGGCCCGCATCGTCGAAGACGAATTGAAATAATCGATGACGCCATAGTAATAGCTTTTTGTGTAGAACAAAATGAGCGCGGTCAGAAATGACAGGCTCATATAGTTTTTACGCGTTATTATAAAAGCGAGGTTCGCCGTCATTATAAGCAAAACGTTAATGCGGTGGGGGTAAAGCATGGTATCGCCGAATATTGAAATGTCTATTGGTTTGGTAATAACGGCGAAGGCGAATATAACCAGCGAGCAGGTGAAATCGTAGGCGTTAAGGGAAATGAAATAAGTATTGACAAGGTTTTTGAAAACCGATTGTATAAAGAAGACCGAAAAGAAAATATAGGGCACGAAGCCGTAGTCGAAGTTGGAAAACGACGGGTCGATGGATTTGAGATCGCTCGCGGCGTTTAAAAGTATCTGCGCCGGAACCGCTATAAAAGGAATAATGACGATCATTTTATAAAAATAAAGTTCCGATGCGCCGAAATACTTGTTTTCGCGTTCTTCTACGAAGTCTTCATATTTTTTGTTCCAGTTCATTAAAATAACGGGAAGCTGCGTGAGCGACGCCGCGATCATTATGGCGTAGAATACCCACCACACGTTATATTTTGCGCCGCCGTTAAGCGCCATGTTGTTTATTATCTGCGGGGTTAAATATATCAGGGCGAACGACGACAGCGAGTAGAAAATAGCTTCGTAGCAAATGCTGATCCTTAGAAAATGTATCAACAGCCCTATTTTGCATACCGCGAGTATAAAATAAATAAACGACACGGCTATGCCCGCCCACATGGTGTTAAGGCTGCATGAATTGGCTATGACCGTCTGATACATGGTCGCGTCGCATAAAAATATAATTATAAAAAAGACTAAAAGCCTTCCATGAGGCTGATTGACGCGCTTTTGTAAAAGATATACGGCCATGGCGAACATTATTATTTCGTAGATATTTTCTATCGCGTAGAATATGATGAGGCTTTTTAGCGATTCGGGGCCGCGGCCCGTGGAGCCGTCGACGCTGGCTATGTAAAGCCCCCAGAACATTAAAAACACGCTCAAAAGGTAAAACGGATTGTTTGCAAACACCCATTTTTTAAATGCCAGGATGTAATCTTCTTCCGGCGGGTTGTAAACCGGGCCGAAAGGGCCGTTTAAATTAGTTTTGTTTGAATTTTGTCCGGGAACGGACTGCGCCTGAGAATTTGTTGAAAAAGCCGATTGCACAGGGTTTGGATCGGAGACGACGTTTTCTTTTTCATTTTTTTCACTCATGGTAACCCCTCCTTTCGTGTTTTATTTTAATTCTCTCAATTCAATTATACTAAATTCGAGCGGTAAATTCAATCTATGGGATTATATTTCAGAGAGTATTGTTACGAAAGAAGCCCGCAGACGAAGCATTCGGAAGATGAAAAGCTTTTAAAAGTTTCCGGCGTATGAGACATGACCCTGCCGCATTTGCCGCAGATGGTTTGGGGGTCTTTTACGTTATAGTCGTAAAATTTAACGTATTCGAGTATTTCGGCCCCGGCGATAATATCGAGTATTTCTTTATCTAGTTTGAAAAGCGCGTAAATCGCAGATGTTTCATTATCTATTAATATTACGGGCATTGCCGGCCTTTTTTTTAGCCCGTCGGCGTTGGTCAGGCATGTGAATCCGGCGGCGCCGGAAGCGCGGCGGTTTTCTTTAAAATAAGTGCAATCCGATTTGAATTTAGCCGGTTTGAATTTAGGATTGAGCCTGCTAAAAAGCGTTGCGGCCGATTTGCCGGTGTCGCCCGGCTTAAAAAAACGCGGGTCGAAATTGACTCTGGCGAAAATATAATTATATTCCAGCAG
The DNA here is from genome assembly GCA_002069765.1 of bacterium ADurb.Bin243. Lineage (GTDB taxonomy): Bacteria > Muiribacteriota > UBA9980 > UBA9980 > UBA9980 > UBA9980. The sequence goes on along the minus strand of MWBZ01000011.1, from coordinate 57,712 downwards.
AAAATCAAAAGATTTATAATCGTTAACAGCCGGATTATTAAGAGTTAAGGCTTCGCCGCCGGCTGCTTTTTTGTTTTTATCCGGCATTTTTGAAGGTTTGGCGGAACCTTCGGGGCATTCTATTAAATAATAATTTTTTCCGTAAAACGAATTCGGGTTTAGCGATAATTTTGAGATAGAATCTTCGAGTATTTTAAACGGACTGCCGTTCATAAGCGGTGAAATAAGCCCATGCGGGATATCTATTTTATCGCCTATAAAAACCGATAGAACGCTTCTTTTTTTATTAGCGCCGGAATCTCTTTTTATATTGAAATCGCGGTCGTTTTTTTCGGCCCCGGCGTTTTTATAAACGGCGGTTTCACCGCAGCAGGCGCCGCAGCCGCAGCATTTATCTGCCGAATTTCTAAGGCAGCGCGGCATGTCTTTAAAATTTTTCGCCGAAATCCAGGCTTTGTATAAAAAAATTTTAGTGACGCCGTATTCGCGGTCGTCGGAGTTAAAGACCGTTTTCATATCTTTTTCGCCGTAAAACTTTGAAAACGCGAACCCGGCTTTTTTGACGCTTTGTATAAAACGGTTATATGCTTTGTCGTCGATATCTTCATAGTAAACGAACCCGCCGTTGATCGCCAGATCGTAAAGGCAGCGGGTAATTTCACGCCCGCCGTACTCCATTATCGCCGTAATTTCATAAAGTTTTCGGCCGATAGAGCTTCTTACGACGGTTTTTTCACAACCGCCGGCGGTTTTGCTTATTTTATCTATTATTTTATAAACCCGCTCGCCGTCTGGCGCAGGGGCGAACATCAGCGGGGTCTTCTGGCAGGGCACCAGAGGCATAAGCGAAATCACGATAGAAGTCGAAGGGGAAAAGTTTTTTCTGTTTTTAACGAGTCTCGTGAAAAAATCGTTGAATTCGGCCAGGTCCGATTCGTTTTCGAGGCCGGTTATAATGAAAAAAAGTTTTATCTGTCGCGGTTTGGTCATGAAAACCGAATCTGCGAAACTATTTATAGTTGCTTGATCGAGGTTTTTGGAAAGATAGCTTCGCAGCCGGCCTGAAATTCCTTCTATGGCAAAGGTCGGCGAAGCCGAACCGATCGATTGGAGATACGATAAAAGTTTAGGCGTTTTAAGCGCTGTATCCGCGCGCTGGCTTTTAACTTCGGCTTCCATGGATCTTTCGGCCAGGCCTTTTACGATTTCGTGGATATGGCTGTGGTCGCTGAAGTTATAAGAATACAGGTTGAACCGTGAAATGCCTGTTTTATCTCGCAGCCTGCCGCATATTTTAACGACTTCATCCGCGCTTTTTTCGCGGTACGGCTTTTGCGTATAGCCTTCTTTACAGAAAGAACACATGGAAGCGCAGCCCCTGGATATTTCAACGGGCACGGTGGCGCCGTTGGGCGAATCGTCGAATATGGCCCCGTTGAATTCATGTACCGTGTCGATATTTTCAATATAAGACGAACGGACCGGTTTCAACTGCGAATCTTTTCCGTCAGCCGCTAGTATTGCGGCGAGCGCGTTTTCACCGTCCGGACCTGTGCGTTCGAACCGGTGAATATATGCCGGCGGAAAATAAACGCCCGCTATGCTTTGCGAAGCTTTGCCGAGAAGCTCGTATTTATTTTTTTTCCAGTCCGGGTTATTCAGAAGGGTTTGTATAAAAGCCGGCAGGTTCGTTTCGGCTTCGCCCATAAAAATAGCGTCGATTAAGGAGGACGAACCGTCGTCGGTCATGCCTTCGGTTCCTTCCGGAGCGCCTGTGACGGCGGCGATCGATGGAGTGTTCACCCCCCCGGCTATTATAAGCGGAACTTTTTCGTCTTTCAACCTGTCTTTTAATTTAAAAGGGGCTTTCAAAATTGAAATCAGGTGAAATAAATTGAATAATTCAAGCTGAAAAGAATTAGAAACCGCGATAATGTCGAATAATGAAATATCTATTCCGGCTTTTTGCGAAACGGCGCCCTGGAATTTATTATTTTTGAGGCTTATAAACTTTTTATATTCCGGAAAAAAGAAATAATCTACGAATACCGATTTGTTGAAACGGCGTTCGAGCAGATCCAGTATGAATTTATGCGAAAATGAAAGCGAAACGGTTTTTTCGGGCGTGAGCCTGGTTACAAGTATCTTAAGCGCGCGATCGTCAATCATTGGATATCTTTAAAACCTCGCCGGGAAAGATCGAGCCAGCGGCCGTTTTGTTATTTAATTCCATGAGTTTTTTAAGGTCTATTTTAAATTTTTTTGCTATTTTACTTAGCGTGTCGCCTTTTTTTACTTTATATTCGATTTTTTTCGTTTCGGCTGGTTTTAAATTTTTCCGGCTGGTTTTATTTTTAGCGGCGATTATAACTTCGGCCAGAGCGTCCGCGCCGGTGGGTGCCTTTACGGCCTGGTTTTTTTTAGGCGCGGCGGCTTTTACTTCGCCGCCGTTATTATTTTTAATTATGCTGTAGTCGAGGGCCGCCTTCGGGCATAGATAATTAATGGTTCCGATGGCTATTCTGGAGCAAATTTCTTCGAAGTTCGACGACGAGCGCAAAAACGACAGATCGTTTTCGTTGGAAAGGTATCCGATTTCGACCAGTATGGAAGGCATATTGAGGTTTCTTAATACGGCGAAGTTTGCCTGCTTGGGCTCTGAAGCTGGATATGCGGCTATCTTTGAAACCCATCCGGTTATGATGGTAGATAGTATTCCGGATTCTTTTATATTTTCTTTTTCTTTAAGGTCGAGTAATATCGACTGTACCTGATAATCCTGCTCGCCCGCTATATTTTCGTCGAGAAATTCGGCCGAGTTTTCTATATTTGCGAGTATTTCAGCCGCCTTGTCTGAAGCCGTTCCGCTGGAAAGATAATATATTTCAAAACCCCTCACTTTTTTAGATTTATTGGCGTTGAAATGTATGGAAATAAAAGCGTCGGCCCCGTATTGGTTGGCCAGAAAGACGCGCCTGCCGAGCGATAAAAACTGGTCTCCGCTTCTTGTGAGATAAGCTCTGCAAAGGCCGGTTTCGTTGATAGCGCTTACGATCATCCGCGCGAACTTTAAATTGAGCGATTTTTCGATATCGCCGTAAATGCTTTTGGCGCCGGGGTCTTTTCCGCCATGCCCGGCGTCTATTAAAACTACGGGTACTCCCTTTTTTTTATATCGTTCTATTTCGGCGAGACGGGCTTCGTATTTTGAATACCGTTCGTAAGGCCTGTAAAAAAGCGCCGATACGTAAAAGTTTTTTCTGGATTTATCGTATCCCTGAGTTATTCTCACCTGCGTCATCTGCAGCTGCCTGACCAGGGCGCGCGTGGCGTTTTCAGTTTTAAATATAAGTATGCCGTTGAGCAATTCGTCTTTGATATTTTGCTTATATTTTTTAATTAAAAAGTCGCATTCGGGGAAATCGATTACGAATTCGAGCCGGTTATTTGATTTAACCGGTTTTATTTGCGGCTGGCGGTTGAAGTAAAAAACCACCTTTACCGCGTCCGATAGAAAGAAAGTTTTTGAATCGGTCAATAAAAGTGTGGATGCCGCGAACGCCGGGCCGCCGTAAAGAGCGAACGCCAGCAAAACGGCGCAAAAAAGCGCTGCGGCCTTTATTACGCCCCCGTATATAGAAAAAAACGCCAGCTTTTTATTTGCTTTTATTTTTATCGCCGTTTTTAACATTTGTTTTTTCAGTATTCTTTTTATCTTTAACATTATAACCGTCTATTTTAAGATAATTTTTAACGGCGCCGCCGTCTTTTTGATTAAGGCTTTCGTTCAGGTCGAATTTTGAGGTTCCGCCGCCGTCTTTATCTTTAGACGGGTTTTTATCGTTTTTATGGTATTGCTCGCGGTTGCACTTTCTTATGCTGAACTCGCGGCTGATATCTTCGCCCTGTTTTTCCACGGAAACGGGCCATTGCTTGTGCCTGATTTCGATCTCATAAGTTCCGACGGGCAGGTTGAATATTTTAAAATAGCCTTCGGCGTCCGATTTGAATTTATATATGATATGCTGCGAGGAAAGAGCTTTGCCGAATACTTTAATTTCCTCGTTGGAGTAGGAATCTTTATAATGCCCGTCTTTATCGCTCCAGCAGCCGGTTATAACTCCGCTCAGCGTTCCCATTTTCTGCTTCATTTTAATTTTAACCGGCTGGGCTATTTTAGAGGGGTCTTTGATGGAAATTTCGAGGCTTTCGTCAAAATACCCTTCACGCTTTGCCTGTATATCTAAAAAGTCGAAGCCGGAAAGTTCTTTCGAGCTTATATCGACCTTTATTATGCCGGAAGGCGAAGTGGATAAAAATATGCGCTTATTTATGGTTATTGCGGCCGAATTAATGGCGCGGCTGGAATCGGTATCGATGGCTTTTATTAAAATATATTTGACGCTTTGCCCGGCCGGCTGTTTTACGGCCGCGTAAACGAAGCTTTGATTAAAAGCCGGCAGCATAGTGATTATAGTAACATAAAGGGATAAACGGATTATGAATTTTAACGCTTTTGATATTTTCAACATAAACACCCTTCTATATATTAACTTTATGAGTCATAATTATATAACAAACCTTTACCCGTTGTCAACGCAATAATATTAGCGGTATTTTCCGGAATTTACGCCCGGCGCCGGCAGGCGTTAAAGCGGAAAATAAAAAAGGACCGCAATGATGCAGTCCTTTTTTATTATGACATGGAGGTGAGCGGGATCGAACCGCTGGCCCTCTGCTTGCAAGGCAGATGCTCTCCCAGCTGAGCTACACCCCCATAAAATCTTTCTTTAAACACATGCCTATAAGTGATTATCAGTGGGCCTAAGTGGAGTTGAACCACTGACCTCACGCTTATCAGGCGTGCGCTCTAACCACCTGAGCTATAGGCCCGTATGTGTTATATTTGTCAAACCCCAAACATGGCTTAAATTGAAGTAATGCAATTGTATCATAATTCTAAAATAAAGTCAACATCTTTTTTTATTTTTTTAAAATATTTTATAATGCTATTTTTAAAATAACTTTTTAACGATTATAAAATTAATCATTAAATTGACGATAAATTGCATATATGGATAATAGCGTAACTTTATTTTTATTGTTTACATATTCGTTTATTATGGGCGCCGTGGCCCTGGTTTATTTTTTAGGGCTGCGTAAAGGCAAAACTCAGCAGGATAAGCCTGTAAAGGAAAAAAGCCTTAAATTCAGGCGCAAGCATAACCTGCTCGAAAAGCTTACCGATCCGGTTTATAACGCTCAGTATGAAATCGGCCGTAAGATAAAAAAAGCGCAGGCCGAAGGGGCGGCGAACCTTAAAGCCGCGGGCGGCGAAGCGCCGGAAACGCAGCGCAGCGCGTCAAACATTCCTGATTTTACCGAGCCCGTTAAAACTTGCGCGGCGGTTTACGAAGAAGAATTTAACGCATCGGCTTCGACCGGAGAAACTTTTCCTGATACGGGCGATTCAAATTATCGGATTAGCGAAGAAGACACTTCGGCGGACGATCAGGCCCGCTATGAAATAGACGGAAAAACGCTTCAATTGCTTATAGATACTTTCGCATACGACGATTTCGCTAAAATTTACGAAAAATTCGTTCATGCGCATTCTGAAGATGAAATTTGCCGCCTTATAGAGCAGCTGGAAGATTTCCGCGAAGACGACAGGCTTTTAATGATACTCACCCCGCTTTTATCACATGAAAGTTTGAAGGTCCAGAGCGCGGTTAACGGGTTTATAATGCGCACCAACAAGCATTTTATTACCGAGGAGATGGTCAACATTATCGAAAACAGCGAATATATCAAAAGCGTTCAGAAAGTGGACTCCCAGGCGGAATATAATCCCGGCTCTTATTTAACAGGCGCGCCGGCCGGCGAAGCGTACTTGCAGGATAACGCCGGCATGGATTTAGGCGTGGACCGGTCGGTATTTTTCGAACAGCCTCATAAACTGGTTATAGAAGCTTACCAGACCGACGACCGCGACAGGCTTTTTGCCATATCATGCGCGCTGGCTCAATATGACGATCCGGTAATAGTGGAAGCCATGTTATATATAAACTCCAAACTTAACGGAGAATTCGCGGGAAGTTCCAATATTTTAAAAGGCTCGCCGGCCGCCGGCCCGGTTATGCAGGCCGTTAAAACGCCCGCCGTCATTAAAAACTCTAAAGACCAACCGTCCGGCGCCGATATTCAGAAATTCAGCTTTATGACCATAGACGAAATTTTCAAGCCGGGAGCGCCCGAAAGTAAAACCAGCTTCAAACAGCTGGCGAAAAACGTGGCCAATATTAAAACCAAAGCTCCGGCGGATAGCGATTCCGGCCGCAGCGGCTCGAACGATTACGTAAAAGGAATAAAACTCGTTAACGTGGCAAAATTCGCCAGATACGAAGAATGCGCGCCCGAGATAATAGACGCCATGAACCACGAAACGGTTTATGTAAGGTGCTGCGCCATTACGGCGCTTAAAATGCTCGCCCAGAGATGTTTTAACCAGCGCGAAACAGAACGTTTCGAAGAGCTGAAAAAGACTTTGATGTCTCACGAGCTGTTCGAAAAAAACACCGAAGTCATTTCGCTCTGCTCGAAAGCGATAGCCGAAATGGAAAGCTATTCGGCCGCTGCGTTCGATTCGAACGAGTCGATGGACTCGGGCGAAATGCAAAACTCATACGCTTTTCAGTCTTCGCAGGCGGACGGCTTAATAAGCCTTGCCAGGGAAGTTCATACGGAAAATGCAGTCAATCAATAAATTCGACACACGCTCAAAAAAAATATTTTTAATAGCCGCGCTTTTCTTTTTGATAAGCGCTTCCAGCGGTTGTATTCAAGACGTGATCCATTCGGGCGAAAACGCCGACTACGATCCGCAGAATATCAACGGCTATCCCGTAACGCTCGAAAAAAGAGGAATGGCGGTTCCGGCCGTGGTGGAAATAACGCCGAAAGAAAAATATATAGGCCCTGAATGCAAAATAACGGTAATTTTTAACGAAAAAATGGACCGGGCGAGCGTCGAAGAAAAATTCAGGATTTATAACTCCAGGGATTATCCTTTTTACGGAAAATTCATATGGGGAACTATTTTGAATACAGATAAGGAATATTTCGATTACATACCCGTAAAACAGCTTATTTCAGATGATTACAGGGTCGTATTGCTCGAAGGCGCGAAAAGCGCCGGAAATATTGAAATGCCCGAAAGATTCACTTCCCGATTCACCTTTAAACCTGTCCCGCTCGCTAATAACGAGCTTGTAAAGTAAGCGCCGCAATGAAACCGTCCCTTTCAAAAACATTCATTTACGTCAATTTAATATATTATCCGATCAACGTTCTCGGCCCCGGCGAGAGGGCCGGCCTGTGGACGCAGGGATGCACTATAAGGTGTCCCGGCTGCGTGGCCTCTTATACATGGGAATTTTCAGGCGAATATAAAATGAAGGTAAAAGAAGCCGCGGATAAAATATTGAGCTTCGGCTCGGGCCGGCTGACCGTTTCCGGCGGCGAACCTTTCGATCAGCCCGCGGCGTTTAACGAACTTCTTATACTATTAAAGAAGGGCGGAATAGAAGATATAATGGTCTATAGCGGATATACTTATGATATCTTAAGAAAAAATCATTCATTAGCGCTGGATAAAATAGACGCGCTCGTCGATTCGCCTTTTATGGAAGGCGCATATTCAAATGAAAAATGGCGCGGTTCAAATAATCAAAATATGATAATTTTATCCGAAAAAAAGCAATTGCGCGAAAAATATATTTCTTATATGGCGGATGCCGCGGCGGGGGCCGGCAGGGCCCTTCAGGTGGCTTCGTGCGGCGGAAAGATTTATGTGATAGGCATTCCCGATCAGCGGGACGTTTCCGGCATCAAATCAGGGTTAGGCTCTATATGAACCAGCACGTATTTTATTTCTTTTATCTGATTATGTATGCGGTGCTCTATTTCGTCGCTTATTTCGTGGGCGCGCGCCATGTCTATATCGGGTTTTGTGGTGCAGCGGACCGAAGCGTATAATTTTTTACCGATCATCCTTATATTCACATCGATGCATTTTGCCGTTGAACCGGGCATGGAATCTACTATTTCCTTTATTTTACCGGTCAAATTTTTATTTTTATTTCCGGCTTCCACGCAATTTAGCAATTCGGGCGCAGTCACGTCTATATGCGTATTTACGAAGTTGATTTCCGGTATGCTGCTGATCAGCTGCTCTTCGAAAGCGCTTATTTCATTGTGAGCTTCAATGAGCGAAAGTTCCGGCGATACGGTAACGTGCAGTTCGGCCGCCATTTTGCCTCCGTCAAATTTCAAAAGCGCGATATTGTGGGTTTCTTTTATCAGCTGAAATTTATTGGCTATGCCGATGATTTTATTGCTCAAGGGATCGCCGTCGATATGAGTCGGGTCCGGATGTATTACCACGTCGGCGGCGCCCGCCACCGCTTTTTTAACGTTTTCTTCGGCCAGGGCGGCTATTTCATGAGCGCGTTCAAGAGAAAGACTGCTGGACACGTCTATATTAGCGTCTACGAATATTTCGGAGCCGGCCGCACGGATCCTTAATCTGGTTATTTTATCGATATTATTATCGGACATTATGGCGCTTTCTATTTTTTCGTCGAGGCCCTCCGGCGCCCTGTCCATGAGGCAGTTAATGGTTTCCATGCCGAGCCTGTAGCTGGCGAAAATTACCAGCAACGCCACGCCGAGGGCCGCGATGGGATCGCCGTAAGGGTATCCTATTTTTACGAATATAAGGCCGACGATTACAACGGCGGAGCTCAGTATGTCGGACGAAAAATGGAGCGCATCCGCCATTAAAGCCTGCGAGTTATATTTTTTCGCTATTTTATAAAGCGCCGACGATCTGGAATAATCCACTATTATTGAAATTATCATTATCACGAAAGCCGATACGGTAACTTCGACCGCGCCGCCTTCGCCCTTGAGCCTGTCCACCGCTTCGTGTATTATCCAGAAGCATGTAACAAGCAGCAGCAGGGTTTCTATAAGGGCCGAAAAACTCTCTATCTTGCCGCGCCCGTAATTGAATTTTTTATCGGGCGGCTTCGAGCTCAATTTGACGGCTATCCATGTTATAAATGCGGCCACGAAGTCGAGGCCAGAATGCAGCGCTTCTGAAATTATGCCGAGAGAGCCGGTCATATAGCCTACTATCAGCTTCATCACGGTTAAAAAAACGGCGGCTATAACCGAAGTGAGCGCCACCTGATTTTTTTCGCGGTTCATTATGTCGTTGCTGTTTTCCAGATTGTTCATGCCGGTAATTATACCAGCGAAGCTTGAATTTGTAAAGATAATAAAATTTTTATTGAAAATTTATAAGAATTAAAGTAAAATGAAGTAAAAAATATGAAGGTTTTATTATGGAAGAATCGTTTAAATTAACGCCGGAACAGATGCGCGAGATAAAAAAACTTTTATCTTCGGCCACTATAGAGCTTCGCGCTGCGGGCATAAATTTTTTTTCGCCGTCGCCGCTTCTCGAAGACGCAATTTTTCATTGTCAGACTTCGATAGAAAAGTCGTTTATGGCGTTTTTGATATTCAAAGGCTTTAAATTTGATAAAAATGACGGATTTAAAAAGCTTTGCGATTACGTTAAAGAATCCGACCCTGATTTAAGCGCAATATGCGATCAGGTTTCCGCGATGCGTCCGCATCCGAGGAACACTACTTTTAAAACCGATGTAGAAGAGGCTAAAACGGTTATAGTTACCGCGGAAAAAGTTTTTCAGGCTATAATCGAAAGGCTTCCCCTGCATATCTTTCAAAAATAAAGAAGACGCCTTTTCGTATTTTGGCGAGCGGTCAGTTTTTTTTATTTAACGCGTTATTTAAGCGTTCGTAAAATTCTTCCACTCTCACCGGCTTCTGGATATAATCGTCCATTCCGCTTTCAAGTGCTTTTTCATGGTCGCCTCTCATGGCGAAAGCCGTTACGCCTATGATGTGAGTGTAGCGTCCGGTTTCTTTTTCTACGGTTCTTATGGCTTTGGTGGCGTCAAGGCCGTCCATTACCGGCATCTGGATATCCATAAGCACTACGTCGTACAGCTTGTTTTTATAAAGATCAACCGCTCTGGCGCCGTTTTCAGCTATATCCACCAGAAAATTTTTTCTTTCGAGAAGCTTTTTTATATGCTGCTGGTTCATTTCGTTATCCTCGACGAGCAGCGCCCTGAAATTTTTTGAAAACGTATGTTTGTCTTTATATGCAGGCGATTCCACTATTATACACGAATCCATTCCCTGCGATTCGCAAATTTCCGACGATTTTTTAAAGCTGAGTTCAAAAATAAAACGCGATCCGAGGCCTTCCGCGCTTTCAACCCTGATGCCGCCGCCGAGCGATTCTATTAACTGCTTGGATATTGAAAGGCCGAGACCCGTTCCGGCGTATTTTTTAGTTAAAAAATATTCGCCCTGCTCGAATTTATTGAATACGGCTTCTTTTTTAGAATCCGGAATTCCGATGCCGGTGTCTTTTACTATGAACTCGAGCTTTACCGTTTCCGGTCCGTCTTCCAGTAAATTAATCCCTATTTCAATAATCCCTTTTTCGGTGAATTTTATGGCGTTGTCTATCAAATTAGTCATAATCTGCTCGAGCTTGGCTTCGTCGCCGATGACTTTTTCCGGAACGCCCTTCTGCACGTTATAATATAATTTCAAATTTTTGCTGCATGCCCTGATATTAAAAATGCTTATCAGCTTGGCGTAAAGATTATAAAGGCTGAACTCATCGTTTGAAATGACTATTTTTCCTGCCTCTATTTTTGAAATATCGAGTATATTGTTGATTATTCGTAAAAGGCTGTGCCCTGATTTTTTGACGAGCTCGAGAAGCTCGCGATGTTCGCCTTCTATTTTATCGTCGAGAAGAAGCAGGTCGGTGAAGCCTATGATTCCGTTCATAGGCGTTCTCAGCTCATGGCTCATATTGGCCAGAAAATCCGATTTCGCCTGGCTCGCTTTTTCGAGCGCGGCGGTGCGCTCACCAACTTTTTTCTCCAGCACGGCGTTTTGATCGCGCAGTGAATTTTTCATATTTTCGAGCGCCGAAGAAACTTCTTCGAGTTCGTCGCCGGTTTTTATTATTATATTTTCGTCGTAATTTTCCTGTTTGATCTTTTCGCTTTTTATTTTAACCTGCTGGAGCGGTATTATAACGCTTCTTTTAATTATAAAAACGGTTAAAAATATAGGCACGGCTATCAGCAGCGCCCAGAAATAAGTTATGCTGCGGGCGAGGGTTTCGTGGGAAGCTTTTATGCTGGAAAGCGGTACGCTCACGCTGATGCCGCCGCCGATATCGCCCACTTTATAGCCGTGCGCCGCATGGCATTTTAAGCAGGATTCCTCTATGTAAAAAGGCGCGATATATCTGAAGTAATCTTTGTTTTCATGAAATTTTTCGGAATATGTCCACAATTCTTTAACGCCTTCGCCGAATTTTTTGAGGGCCGCCGCCTCAAAAGTGTCAGGCGCGTTAAGCGGGTTTACGTTTTTAAGGCTCGTTATTTTAAATTTTATGCCGTGTTCGTTTTTCCATGTCAATTCGCCGATTTCGCGAGTCATGAACGCGGGGTTTCTTAAAGTGTATTCTTTGCCTTCGGCGTCTTTTAAATTGACTTTGAGCCCCGGAATAGACTCTAAAAACTTGCTTGGAAAGACGCCTTCTTTTTTTTCTACGTAAATTCCGCCGTGCTTTGTAACCCACTGCCTCGTTATTACCTGGTTATTAAAAACGCTTCGCGCCGATGCAAGGCAAAACGCTTCCATCTGCGCGTCGTTGATTCTTGAAAGATAAAAATAACTGGCGGCGCCTATAATCAGCAGCACGGTAGAAAGATATATTATAATTTTATTTTGAAGTTTCATCGTTTTCACCAAAATTTTTAATGCGTTGTTTTACTACTTATTGTTTACTGGAAGTAAAAATTTATCTATAGTGGAAAAAAAATCTTTTTCCGACAGCGGCTTTGATAAATATTCGCAAGCGCCGGTTTCTATGAACTTTTCCCGGTCGCCTTTTAGCGCGTAAGCCGTGATGGCTATTATAGGCGTAAAATAATTTTTATGCCCCGAGCCGTCGGTCTTGACCATTTTTATTATTTGCAGACCGTCTATATGAGGTATCTGTATGTCCATTAAAACCAGATCGTATTTATTGTTAGCCAGCAATTCAACTGCATCGTTTCCATTTGAAGCTGCGTCTATTTTATTTATTTTATTCTTTTTAAGCAGGATTTTAATGAGTTCGCGGCTGATATGGTCGTCTTCGACGAGTAAAATCTTTATGTCGGCAGCCGGGCAAATGAACGCCTGTTTTTCTTCCGCGGCGCGGATAGGTGTTTCTAAAGAACCGCTTATGTCGAAAGAAATAATTATATCGAATGAAGTGCCGTGTCCCGGTTCGCTTTTTACGGAAATTTCGCCGCCCATCAAATCAATGAGGCTTTTTACTATTGCAAGCCCGAGGCCGGTTCCGGCGTACTTTTTGGTAAAAGAGTTATCGAGCTGATTAAAGCTTTCGAATATATCGTCGATTTTATTTTCGGGAATCCCTATGCCGCTGTCTTTCACGCTTATCTTGAGTTTTGATTTATGAACCGTTTTTTCGATTTCTTCCACGCCGATCTTAATAAAGCCTTCGTCGGTGAATTTAATAGCATTGCTAAGTAAATTGGCTATAATCTGCCTGATTCTTAAGGCGTCTCCCATAAGATCGTAATTAATTTTTTCATCTATGCGAACCGAAATTTTAAGCTTTTTTTGTTCGGACTGGACGGACAAAAGATTAACGGTGCTCTCGATCAATTGCCTGATATTAAATTTGCCGTATACAAGTTTTAATTTTCCGGCTTCTATTTTTGAAAAATCGAGTATATCGTTGATTATTTCAAGCAGATGGTTCGCGGATATTTTGATAAAATCTAAAAATTCGGATTGCCGTTCGTCGAGTTGCGTTGATTCGAGAAGATTTGAAAAGCCTATAATGCCGTTCATGGGAGTTCTTATCTCATGGCTCATGTTGGCTAAGAACAGGCTTTTGGCGGTGTTTGCCTCTTCGGCTTTCTGTCTGGACTTAATGAGCTCTTTTTCTATGTTTTTTCGGCCGGTTATATCCATAAAAAGAACGGCGAATTTTCCGTATTCAGGGCAAAAGGCGACTACTTCAAAATATTTGTCCAACTCTACCGAATAATTTTCGAACCTTAACGATTCTCCGGTTAATGCGACTTTGCCGTAATTTTCGATCCAGTAAGGCTCCGTATCCGGCATTACTTCAAGAACCGTTTTTCCGACTATAGTTTCGCGCTTCAACCCGGTTAAATTTTCAAACGCGGGGTTTACTTCGATAAATTTATAATCTACAGCCTTTCCGCTATTATCGCAAATTACTTCGTGCAGCGCGAAGCCGTCGAGCATTTTGCTGAATAACAGGCTGTATTTTTTTTCGAGCTCCTTCTGGTTTGTTATATCTACATGCGTGCCGATCATTCGAGACGGCTTTCCATCGTTATCGTATTCTATTACGCAGCCTTTCGCAAGTATCCAGACGAACCCGCCGTCTTTTTTTTTCATGCGCATCTGCATTTCATATAATTTTGAAGGATCGTTAAAGTGCTCGGTGATCTTAGATTTGGCCGCCGGCGCGTCTTCGGGATATACCAGGCTTTCCCAGTTAAGAAACGACGATTCTATTTCAAAAGGCTCGTAGCCCAGCATTTTATAATAATTGGCGTTCCAGTAAAGCTTGTCGTTTTTTATGTCCCAATCCCATACTGACTCGTTGGCGGCTTCCAGGGCGAGTTTAAGTCTCGATTCACTTTTTTTGAGCCTGCCGTGATCTTTTTTATGCTCGGCAATTTTATTTATCTTGAAATTCAGCAGCGCATCACCGCAGTTGAAAGCATATGGAATATAATAAACATTACGATGCAATTCGTTATCGACGATTAAAAAAGGATGTAAATCCATGAATTTCAATATATGTTCAGGACAGATAAGTTTTTTGTTAAAGCAGCATAGAACGCTTATGAGATTTTGCGAATAAAAATCGTTGTCCGCCGCTCTCACGCAAGCAAAATCGTTTATTTTATCCGGATAGTTCATTATCCACGACATTTCGTTTATAACCGATATGCCCTGATATCCTTCTTTTTTAGCGGTTTCGTTTTTGCCGGTTAAAAAATTATGATAATATTCGTGATCGGATAAATTGGTTTCGTCAAAAATAATTTTTGAATCAATGAAATCTATCGTTCCAGGCTGAAAATGAGGGAAATTTGAATCCCGGCCGGCGAATTTATTAACTTTTCGAAAAATATCGTTTTTGGAATGTTCTGAAAGTATATATATTATTTTGTTATTGTTTTTAAGCCCGTGAAGAATAAAGCCGATAACCGCGCCGTAATAATCGCCGTCATTATCGTAGATATGAAGGATGTGGCTTCCTTCTTTTATAACATTTGAATTTGAAAAAGATAAAGGATCCGATTCGCTCATAAAGCCCCTTTTTAATACGCTTAAAGCAAAAACTTTCTATGCGGTGCGAATTGCCTAATTATATCAAAACTCGATTTTTAAGTCAAGATTAATGATATTAACGCCGCTTTTTTAATACGCCGGAAGTTCAATGTAAAATGTGCTGCCATAACCGTTTTTACTTTCAGCCCAAATTTTTCCGCCGTTTTTTGATATGAATTCGTAGCAGAGAATAAGGCCGAATCCGGTTCCGGATTCACCGCCGGTGCCTTTGCGGCTCACTTTTTCGGATATTTTAAAAAGTTTGCAAAGCGTTTCTTCGTCCATTCCTATTCCGTTATCGGCGATTGAAATTAGTATAGTTTCGCCTTTAATTTTTGCGGCCGCTTTTATTTTGCCTTTTTCCCGGCAATATTTAACGGCATTTGATATCAGGTTGCGTATAACGGTTTTTATCATTACAGAATCGGCCCGCGCGTTTAAATTTTCGTTTATATCGAAGGATAATTCTATCTTTTTTGAATCGGCGGAGCCTTTTAATAGTTCCATGCATTCGCTTACAGTACTTTTTATATTTACTCTTTCGATTTTGACGGCGGTTTCATTTTTCTGGCTTCTTGCCCATTCAAGAAGATTATCGAGCAGAATTTTTATATTTTTTAAAGAGTTGGAATGGTATTTTAAAAATTCAGACAGCTGATCTTTAGGCATATCATTTTGATTATCGGCTATCATGTCGAAAAATTTTGAAGCGCTGCCGACCGGCCCTTTCAGATCGTGGCCTATTATGGAAAAAAGCCTGTCTTTAGTTGCGTTTAAATCCTGCAGTTTAATTTGATTTTTTTTGCGTTCAGTTATGTTCCGGCTTATAAACAGTATATACTTTTTGCCGCCATAATATATTTTTGATATTCTCATTTCTAAAATTAAAGGCGTTTCAGACTTTCCGTTATAAATAATTTCAAACGAGGCTTCGGCAGTGTTTTTTAATAATTCAAGGTTTTCGTTGAGAATTTTAACGCCCGGTTCATCGAAAAGATCTCTTATATTCTTTCCTGCGGCGTTTTCCGGCGCGAGCCCGCCGCCCCTGTTAAAATATTCTATATTGCCGTTTTCGTCGGTCAAAAATATGCTGTCGGCGATGGTATCGAGCATCGTTGATTTTAATTTAAGGTTTTCTTCTGCTTTTCTTTTTTCGCTGATATCGATTCCAAAGGATATATGCGCCGTTTGGGAATTGTCGTCCATAAGCGTGACGCTGTGCCATAAAATTATCTTTGTTTCGCCTGATTTAGTGATGAGAGGGTTTTCATAAGACGCGGGTATTTCGTAATTTATAATGAGATCGTTAACGTTTTTCCACAGGTCTGCGAACATTTCTTTGGGCAGTATTTTTTCCAGCCAGTTTTTACCTATTACTTCTTCGCGGCTATAGCCTGAAATTTTTTCGGCTTCGGCGTTAAAAATTATAGCGTTTCCGGCATTGTCGATTCCTACGATCATCATATTGGCCGTTTCGATAAGTTTGCTTAAAAACCTCGTAGTGTCGATCATTTAACACCTCTTTTGCATATTGAACGCGCCGGTTCCATTTTTATGTGTTATATCTATAAGGATAAATTGCAGAAAACTGGTTTGGTTGACCTTGAAATACATAAGATGCACTTCTGCGTCCCATTGCGAGCCGTCGGGCCGCCGGTGAAGCCATTGAAACGTGACTGAACCTTCATTCATGGCGCGCTGTATATAATGCTGCGCTTTTTCGGCTGAAGGCGTTCCGTCATATTGCAGCCGAGCGGAAACATCTAAAGGCGTTTTGCCGATCACTTCTCCGGCGGAGGAATAACCGTATGCCGCTATAGCCGCCGGGTTGCAATCCAGATATTTGAAAGTAGTGGAATCCATTAAGACTATAGGAAGCTTAAAACTTTCGAACATTTTACTGCGGAACGCCTTATGCTCGAAAAGTTCCGTTTCGGTACGCTTTTGCTCAGTGATATCGCGCCCTTCGGGAATGAGGTAAATAACTTCTCCCGCTGAATTTTTAATAGGTTTTAATGAAAAGTCTATATTGCGAAGCTGGCCGTTTATGTCGCGATGGGTAGTTTCAAGGCGAACTGTTTCTCCTGAGGCCGCTTTTTTAACGGCTTCTTTTACCATCTGTATTTGCGCCGGATCGTGATTCCACCATTTCGTTTCCCAGAAAGGAAGGCCCAGCACTTTATCTTCGGTAATGTCTGCGAAATTAAGGGCCGTTTGATTGATTTTGACCACGCGCCCGGCCGTGTCGAGAATGCCCATAAATTGAAAGGTCTGGTTAAAGACCATCTGCTGCATTTCATAATTTTCTTTTTCTTTCTTGCGCGCTTCGAAAAGCCTGAACACCATTTTTACGCCGGCTATAAGAACCGTTTCACCTGTATTTTTAACGATATATCCGTAAGAAGTTATGCCTTCGGTTTTTTCGACTACTTCTCTTTCCGTGTGCGACGAAAGAAATATCAAAGGCAGTTCCCTGATGCTCAGGATTGTTTCCGCGGCCCGCGTTCCGTCGATCCCGGGCCCCAGGTTTATATCCATGAGGACCATATCTATTTGCGGATTCGAAGATATTTTTTCGATCGCCGCCTCGCCGGTATTCACGCAGATAACATCGAAGCCATAACTTTCGAGAATGGTTGTTTCAAGAGATGCCGTGGTGGATTCGTCTTCTACGAGCAATATATTCTTTTGCGTTTGATTAGTCATAAAATAAATTAGCCTTGATTGTAAAGAACTATTGAATTTGTATATATTATAAATTAAGTTTTTAGTACCATATTTGGGGTATTTTCAGAGGATCGACGAATTTATTGCCGGCGTCTTTGAGGCTGAAATGAAGATGCGGCCCGGTGGTATAAGCGCCGGTGTTATTGGTATGGCCTACCAGATCGCCTTTTTTGACCGTCGCACCCACGGCGACGCTCGCGTCGCGGCAATGCGCGTAAGACGAGGTCATGCCGTTAGCGTATTTAATGACTATGGTTTTGCCTCCGCCGTAATCGTAGCCCGTGGAAATGACCTTGCCGTCGCCTAACGAACGCAGCGGAGTTCCGGTTGGAACGCCGAGATCTACGCCATAGTGGAAGTTCTTTCCGAAAAGTTCGCGCGGGCCGTATGTGGAGGTGACTTTAGCCGGGGGCACGGGACCGCCTATCAGCGGGGGGCCCGATCCAAAGCCGTTGTTTGATATTACGGAATTTTCAGTTTTGGTTCCGATATTGGCCATGATAGTGCTTGAAGCCGGTATGGAGCCGGGATCCGGCGTGGAAGCCGAAACTTTTGCGCCGGCCGCGTTTTCTCCGGCTAAATTTTTTGATATGGCGTCCGCGCGGGCAAAGGCCTCGCGGCCGTTAAATTTTATGACAAGCCATTCGCCGCGTTTTTCAAGGACTTCGACGGCTTCGCCTTTTTTAAGCGAGCCTATGGCCGATCCGCCCTGGGACGCGCTTACGCTCACGTTTTCTGAAACGGCGTATCCTTCGTAAGCTTCCGCCACCGAATCTTTTGTGGCTATATAACCCGAGTGTATATACGCTTCGCGCCCGTCGAAGTTCACTTTATACCATGACCCCTGTTTTGAAATGATTTCTATTTTGGCGCCAGCCTTTAATTGGCCTATAACTTCGCCCCACGGCCCGCTTCTGACGTTTAAAACCGAAGCCATCACGACTCCGCCGCTCGCCGGGGCTGAAGATATTTTTGCGGATATTACGGCGGTGTCCTGCGCCTTTTGGCTTACGGCTCCGGAATTTATAATATCCTGAACGGTTTCGTAGTTTATGCCGTTATTATTTAAATTTGGAAGGTCCGACGATGTTTTTAATTCATTGTCTGAACCTTTTTCATTTGAAAGCTCTTTGTATTTATCTAAAGCCGCTCTGTATTTTTGAAAGCACGAATCGATAATGTCCTGTCCTGCGTTATTTCTGACGGCTTCTTTATATTCGCCGAAAAGCTTTACGCATTGAGAGTAACATTCTTTAAGGCCGGCGTCGTCGGAGCCCGCGGCGTAACTTATGCCCGCGCAAATTAACGAGACGAGAAACAATGATATAACAATTTTATATTTCATAAACTTTCCGCCTTTTTATAAAATATTAACAATAACAAATTAAACGCTGATAATTAAGACATTTAACCTTACTCATTAATTATAATATTTACATCCGGTTTTGTCAAGAATAATAGAAACGATAAGCGGTATATTTTATGATTTAAGCCGTTAGATTAAATAGATTCCTGAAAACTTGACAGACTTATTTTCGGCTGTTATAATTGATCTATATCTTAAAAAATGTTACCAAAAAACTTTAAATCACTTAAAAAATATATAAAACGGCTTAAATGAAAGGATGAAATTTATGATTAAATCAAAAAATAAAATTAAAATCTTCACCGTGCTATCCGTTCTTTTTTCTCTGGCGTTGCTCGTTTCAGAGCCTTTATACGCCAAAGCGCCCACCACGTTTCTCGCTCCAGGTTATCAAAGCATAAATACCGATGTGCAAAAATCCTTGATACCGGCCGGTTTTTTAATTAATGAACTCAAAACCGACGAAAATAAAATAGTCGAAGTGAAGCCCGGTTTCGATCAACTCGAAACAAGATATAAATCGGCGTTCGTATCCGTCGCCGTCGAGCCGCAAAGATATAACCTTACGGATATGGTTGATTATTTAAAAAATTCAGAAGTGGTCGCCGATTCGGTAAAATTAAGGCATATAGCCAGAATGAAAAAACTCGAGCTTATAAACGCGTCCGGCGATACGCAGTATGGCGAATATTACAAAAAATACGTCATGACGCCTATCTTAATATGCCCGTTCGGAAGCGGCGGATGCGCCATGAGCCATTCTTCCTCTTATATGGGCTATAAATCGAATATAGAATATTTTTTTAACAGCTATATCAAAATTACCGACGGTATAGCTAAAGTAGCCGACCGCATAAAAAACGATACGCTGTGCCTCGGTTTCGCCCACGAAAACGCCCATGCGATGATGCTCGACATGTATTTAAAAGATTGGCGCCTGCTCAGAAGCGTTTCTACCAGCGGCCACGACGGGCCGATAGTATCCGACCGCCATATGGCTTATACCGAAGGCTGGGCGGAGGCTTTCGAAGCCATATACGGGCAGCTGAACCCGCTGCTGTTAAAAGAATCCGAAAGGGAAAAATACGCCATAAGCGAATTTCAGTTTACCAGGCAGGACCCTGTCAGGCGCGACCGTTATATATGGCAGAACTATAAAGGCAAAAAGAGCGGCATATTAAAAAACGGCCTTCAGCTTATCTCTACCGAAGGCGCCGTGGCCGGCCTGTTTTTCGATATCATGACCTCCCGCAAAATAGAGTCTCCGTTTTTGAAGTCGATAACCGTTATGTATAAATACAAACCTTCCGATTTTATTCAATTCATAAAATGCTGGGTTAAAGAGTTCGGCGCCGATAAACAGGTTTTATACAGAATACTGCTCGAAGAAACCAGATACGTTACGATGTCCAACGAAGCCCGCAAGCTTTATTACGATTATTACCAGGCCGGCGTTAAATTCAAACAGGGCAAGCTCGATAAAAACGCTTCGGAATTAATCAGAAATAAATGGCTTACATTCAAGGAAGAGCTTTTCAAAAAAGCTATGCAGAGCGATAATATCGATTCAAATATAGGCCCGGATCTCTGGATTAATCTCAAAATACCCTCTAAAGACAATAAGCCCGACAGAGATGAAAATATCAATATTTCCCTTTTTGAACCCGAAAATTGGCTTTTAAATAAATTCGAGGCCGCGGGCATTACCGAAGCCGAAGTGCTCGAATTCATAAAAGCCAGGGAAGCGGTAGGCGTCCTTCCTTATAAAACCGCTACCGAAGCGCTTGAAGCTATTCTTGGCGCAGAAAAAACCGCCGCTTTCAAAGCAAAATATAAAGCTTCGGATATGACCGAATAAATTTTTAATCTATAAAAATCAGGCGTCGGCCCGATAAAAAACAATAAAAAACCGGCTGAAAAATAAAACTCAGCCGGTTTTTTATTTGGGGTTAAGTAATTATATAATTATTTTATTTCTTTTATTGATGTTATTATTTTATTGACTATTCCGTATTCTATGGCTTCTTCCGCGCCAAGCCAGAAATTTCTGTCGGAATCTTTTGTCACTTTATCGAGCGGCTGGCCTGTGCCGTCGCTGATTATTTTATTGAGCCTTTTTTTCATTTTAGTTATTTCTTCGGCTTCGATCTTTATATCGGTAGCCTGGCCGTATGCGCCGCCCGACGGCTGATGAATGAGATAGCGGGTGTTTTTGAGCGAGTAGCGGTTTTCTTTTTTAGCGGCGAGATATATCAATATGCCGGCGCTGGCTACCCAGCCGGTGCCTATCATTATAATTTCGGGCCTTACGAATTTAATCATGTCGTGGATCGTATCGCCGGCTTCTACATGGCCGCCCTGTGTATTTAAAAGTATTTTAATAGGGTCGTTCGATAATTCCTGAAGGTAAAGCAGCTGGTTGCATACGCGCGCCGCGAGTTTCTGACTGACTTCTTCGCTGATTACTACAGTTCTGGTTTTTTGCAAAACCTCAAAACTATCCATAGAATTCTTTTTTTCTTCATTGTTGTCTTTGCAGGGCATTTTCTTCCTCCGAATATTAATTATTTTTATATATTTGTTTGATTGTCTTTTTAACAGCCGTATAGTTTATAAGGCAAAAAAATAATTACAGTGAGGTAATTATACAATATAGGGCGGCAGTATGTCAATTCTTATATTGCTTAATATTAATTCGGGCTTTATAAAATCTTATTCGTTATTTTTGGACTCGGTATTGTTTTTAATTATATGGTTAATCGTTTCTTCGTCCAGAAGGCCGCTTTCAAGAATTATTTCCTTATAGCTCCTGCCGGTTTTAAACGATTCTTTTAGAACTTCAGTCAATTTTTCGTAGCCTAATTTTTCTATAAAAAGCGAAGAGAGCGACCAGGATTTTTCTATATATTCGCGGCAGCGTTTTTTGTCGGCCCGGATTCCGGATATAACCTTTTCGTTGAAAAACTTTACGCCGTCGCGCAGGAGTTCCAGGTTTTCGAGTATGCAGTCCGCCACGAGCGGAAGCATCGGATTGAGTTCGAAATTGCCGTCGGCGGCGGCGATAGTGAGCGCCAGATCGTTGCCGATGACTTTATAATAGATCTGTTTTATAAATTCAGGCCCGACCGGATTGACTTTACCCGGCATAATAGTGGAACCTGCCTGCAGCGGAGGGAGAAAAATTTCAGAAAGCCCGCCGACCGGCCCGGAATCCATGAGGCGCAAATCGCTCGATATTTTATTTAAATTGACGGCGAGGGTTTTTATTATGGCGGCTATTTCGACGTATGTATCGAGGTTTTGCGTTGCGTCAATCAGGTTTTCCGCGCGCGCGAGGCCGTATCCGGTGAGGCAGCGTAATTCTTCGGTGACCGCGAACCGGTATTTTTGCGTCGCGCCCACTCCCGTGCCTATGGCCGTGCCGCCTATATTGATCTGGCGTATGCGCTCTTCGCATTTGTATAAACGCCATCTGTCGCGCGATATCGCTTCGGCGTACGCGCCGAATTCCTGTCCCAGGGTTATCGGGACGGCGTCTTTGAGCTGCGTGCGGCCAAGTTTGAATATGTCGGCGAATTCGCTTTCTTTTTGCTGCAGCGCCGTTTGAAGGCCCATGACATGGTCGGTAAGCTCTCTCAATAGCTTTATTATGGCTATTTTTATAGCGGTCGGAAACGTGTCGTTCGTCGATTGGGACATATTCACGTCTTCGAGCGGATGCAGCCTGCCGTATTCGCCCTTTTTAACGCCCATATAGGATAAGCCTATATTAGCTATAACTTCGTTTAAATTCATATTTATCGAAGTGCCCGCCCCGCCCTGAATAGCGGGCAGAACGAAGTCGGAGTCATGCTTTCCGGCTATTATATCGTCGCAGGCGGATATTATGGCGCCGTGCTTTTCTTCGCTCAATTTTCCGGTTTTGTAATT
Source organism: bacterium ADurb.Bin243 (assembly GCA_002069765.1). Lineage (GTDB taxonomy): Bacteria > Muiribacteriota > UBA9980 > UBA9980 > UBA9980 > UBA9980. Next base: position 35,109 of record MWBZ01000011.1, on the reverse strand, counting down.
GGCAGTGGCGCAGGCTTTTTTTACAATAGCGTAAGCGCGTATTATTTCTGTGTTGACTCTTTTGTATTTAATGCTGAAATTATCGGCTGCTCTTTTCGTCTGGACGCCGTAATTAAGCGAATCGTCTATTTCGAGCGTTCCCAGCAAATCTTTTTCTTTTCTCATTTAGTACCGCTTTCAATTATTTTTTCTACGGTTTCGTAAAAATTAATTACGTTTAAAGGCTTCGGAATTATTCCATCCATTCCGGCCCTGATATAAAACTCGAATTCTTCAGGCATGGTGCTTGCCGTTAAAACTATTATAGGCGGACGTTTTTGGCCTTTTTCGCTGAAAATGCGGCTGATGGCTTTAGAAGCGGTTATTCCGTCCATTACCGGCATCTGGATGTCCATAAGGACCGCGTCGAAATGTTCAGACGAGGCTTTTTCGACCGCTTTTTCGCCGTCGTCTACTATGACGGCCTCCCAGCCTTTCATTTCTATAACTTTTTTAATAAGTCTGCGGTTGGCTGGTTCGTCTTCGGCTATTAAAAGTTTAAGTTTTTTTCCGGCCGGTTCCGGCATTGCCGGAGATGCGGAGATTTTCGGCGTTTTTTCGAAAGCTTCCCCGCCGGAGGCTTTTGGGAATCTTATATTGACGCTAAACTCGCTTCCATTTCCCGGCCGGCTTTTTACCGATATTTTTCCGCCCATCAGTTCTACAAGGTTTTTAACGATATTCAATCCCAGGCCCGTTCCCTCGCGTGCGCGGTGAAGCTCCGAGTCCTGCTGGACGTAATTTTCGAAGATCTTATTTATCATTTCCGGCGCTATGCCTATACCTGTATCTGATACGCTGAATTCAACGTCGGTACTGTCCGGAGCTTCTCCGGTAAGTTTTATGGCGACCTTGACGCAGCCTTTTTGAGTGAATTTAATAGCGTTATTGATAAGGTTGGTTATTATCTGTCTTATCCTTGTCTGATCGCCAAGAAGCGAACGGCTTAATTTTTCGTCATATTCTTCATTTATGGTTAAGTTTTTAGAAGCCGCGGCAAGGCTCATAGATTTTACGCAATCGCGGGCCAGCGCTACCGGATCGAAAGGCGCCGGCCTCAAAGTCAATTTGCCCGCTTCTATCTTTGAAACGTCGAGAATATCGTTAATTATAGTCAGCAATTTTTCAGCCGAACCGGAAATATGGTTTACGCTGTCTGACTGTTCCGGACTTAAATCGGTCATTTTCAAAAGATTGGCGAATCCTATAACGCTGTTCATGGGGGTCCTGATTTCATGGCTCATTTTAGCCAGGAAAAGGCTTTTAGCCAGCGTGGCGGCGTTCGCCCTGTCGCGCTCGGCTTTTAACTCTTTTTCGAATATTTTGCGTTCGGTTATATCTTTATTGCTGCCCCGGTTGCCGAGCCATGTTCCGTCGGGACGATAAATAGCCCTGCATTTATGCTCTAAATATTTTACCTCTCCGGATTTAGTTATAATTTTAAATTCGATCAGATGGTCGGTTTTTAAATTGCCGTTTTTTAAATCTTTTATATGTCCGGCGATTATACTTTTATCTTCAGGGTGGGCTATCTTTAATATAAGTTCTTCGTCTTCTATAAACTCCCGGGCGCTGAAACCGGTTATGGCTTCGCATGCGGGAGAAACGTAAATATACTTTCCGTCCGGCGCGCGCCAGTATTCCCAGTCGAGAGTGTAATCGGCTACTATTCTGTAACTTTCATAAAGTTTATGACTGGTCATATCCAATCCGACTGAAAGAAGCCCTATGCTTTTGGAATTTTTATCTTTTAAGGTTTTCGAATACCATTCTATATCGACTTCCCGGCCGTCTTTTAAAACTATGGGATTGATTGTTCCGTTGGATTCGATATCGTTAATGGCGTTGAGAAAAATCTTGCGGACACGTTCCATGTCTTTTGGCGGAAGAAAAGTTTCGAACCAGTCTTTTCCGATCAGATCGGAACTTTTTAAGCCGCATAATTTTTCGAAGAAAGGGTTGATTAAAGCTATTTTTCCATTTTCATTAAGGACTACTATTATCACCTGTGCCGTTTCTATAAGGCTTTTGGCAAAATCGCTCTCGGCGGCGGCTTCGGCTTCCAGTTTTTTTCTTTCGCTTATATCGCGGATTATGGCGCACATGCTCTCTATGCCGCCGTCTTCGCTTTTTATAAGGTGCGTTCGGAGCTCTATTGGAAATACGGTTCCGTCTTTTCTGATATATTCCTTTTCGTAAACCTGCGAATGTCCGGTGGCGATAAGCTGATTTTTAATAATGTTTTCTTCGAAATCCAACCATTTTTGTGGAGTGATATCTCTGAAGTTCATATTTTTCAGTTCATCTTCGCAATAGCCGAGCATATCGCAATACGCTTTATTGCATTCGATTATTTTTCCAGATATATCTACAAATACGAAAGCGTCGAGCATATTTTCAAAGATAGCCCGATATTTTGCGTCTTTATTTTTATTGGTATTTTTATTTTCTGAATTCATTATTTTTATAACGATATATTTATAATAAGATTTTACACCGCAGATTATAGCATTTATATTTTAATATTGCAAGTTTATAGTTTGCCAGACAATGAATATCGATTATTTAAATTACAAAAGGGCTGCAACGTTCATTCGCCGTTACAGCCCTTTTGTTTATATTTTAGATTTTTAAAACGTACCGTTAATTTTTAAGGCCTTTTTTCCAGCTGCTAAGGCCGTTTTTAAGGCTGTTCAATCCGCCGTTTATGAACGACTGCGCGCCGTCGAGGAAGTTGATTCCCGCTTCGGCAGCCGATACGCCCGCGTTGGTTAAAGCCTTGCCCGCTTCGTCTACGGCCTGTTTTCCGGCGTTAACCACGGCGTCCGCCGCTTTCTTTCCGGTTTCTACGACGGCTTCGCCTGCGTTGGCCACTGCTTCCGCCGCGTTTTTGCCGGTTTCAACCACCGCGTCTGCCGCGCGTTTTCCGGCGTCCGCAGCGGCCTGGGCGGTTTCTTTAACGGCATTAGCTGCGGCTTCGCCCGCGTCTGATACCGCTTCCGCCGCTTCTTTTGCGGTTTTAGCCGCGGCTTCTCCGGCTTCTTTTCCTTTTTCGGCCACGAAAGCTCCGGCTTTTTTACCGGCGTCGTAAGCCGCGTTAGCCGCCCAGATGCCGCCGGCTACCGTAAGCGCCGCGGGTATGAGGGGCGCCGCAGCCGCTAATAATAAACCGTCTTTTACGGCCTGTTTTAATTTTTCTTCGCGTTCTTTGTCTTTTGCGAGCTCTTCTTTTTCGTTTACATTGAGAGTGTCTTCGTATTTAGGAACTTTTATATTTATAAGATTGCCGTGATAAGGGCATTCTAAAGTATAGCTTTTTTCGTTATCCTGAAGTCTTAGCATGAACTCTTCATGTTTTGTGCCGAAAAGTTTTTTAATTTCCTGAGGGCACTCGATGCCGTTTTTGGTAAGATGATTGGTTCTTACCAGATCGCCTATTTCGCGCGGATACATTTTTTTGTCGTGTACGGCTACTCTGACGGCCCTTGAAATAGATCCCGCGGCGCTTATCATTTTAATAAGGCAGTCTTTTTTGCATTCTTTTTCTTTAGCGAGCTCTTCTTTGTTCATGTCGGTAGGCATAGGAACGAGCATGCGGTTTTCGGGATGAACAGGGCACTGGATTACTATGAATTTTTCGTAAGGCTGCTGAAGTTTAAATGTATATTCCTGTTTCTTTTCGCCGAAAAGGCCTTTTTCTTTGTGAACGCAGTATATTTCGTCTTTTGAAATATGGTTCGCGTTAACGAGCTCTTTCGCGCTGCGCGGATATGTTTTTTTATTGACTTTCGCCATTTTGACGTAATTCATCGTGGCGACGGCTATACGGCCTATGCGGGCGCGGCAGAGCTTTACTTCGCCGGTGTCGGCGATTATTTTAGCCTGAGATTTAACTATTTTTTGTTCGGATTTCTGGTCTTTAACGGCCGCGCCGGATTTATTGACATCGGCGGCAGCGTTATTGTTTTGCTTGTTGTCGGAAACGCTCGAACCCGTGGTTAAACTCTGATTGATCTTGCCTATGTTTGAAGAAGCGGAATCCGCCGCTATGACGGGCGCTATATTTGCCGCAATCGAAAAAATGAACGCCAGTAAAACAACTAAAGCCGTGTTTTTCTTTGCTTTCATAAAAAATCCCCTTTCAAAATTAATTTATAAGTTCACTCGGTTTCAAAATTATTGACTTTACAGTGTTGACGCGCATAAATAAAAAACCGCGCCGGGCAGCGTAATAATATCTATTACAATTATACCATAAGCGCGGTTAAAAAGTTCCATATTTTTTATAAAAAATTATCAGGCCCGTGCAGGCGTCATCGTTTAAAACGAAACGCGGCCTTTTTAATATATTTTTAGCGATTATTTAAGGATTTTATAAAATTTGTCCAGCAGATTTTTAGACCTTAATTTTACTTCGAGCATTTTAATTATATTTTTTTCAACGCTTCTTTTGTTGCTTCTGGTTTCTTCTATGAGCTTTTCAACCGATACAAGCTGCTGGGTTAAATTTTTAACGAGCGATAATTTGCCGGCGGCATCGATTTTATTCTGATCGACTTCTTTTTCGATATCTTCGAGCATTTTTTTCGATTCGCTGAAATTAGCGTAAGTTTCAAGATCGAGTATCTGGTCGGCGGTTATCTGCTTTTGAGAGCCGGCCGATATTCTTCCGGCGGACCGGGATTTTTGAGCGCCGCCTTCGAGCTTCGCCTTTAATTCTTCGGTTTTGCTTTTAACTACTTCGAGCATGTCCAGGTACTGATCGAAATATTTCAACCTTTCTTTGAGCTCTTCTATAAAAAAGTTTTCGCGCTCGATTTCAAGTTCAAGCATTTCGATGAATTGCTTTTTAGTTAGCGCGTCGATCGATTTGCTGTTGACCTGCGTTTCGATTTTTTCCAGCATTTTAAAGGCGTTTGTTACCTGGTCGTCCGGGCGGTTCGGCGACGCTTTTTCAGCCGCCAAAGCAGCGGTTGAAAGCGTTAATATAAAAATAAAGGCCGGTAAATATAAATTAAGTGCGCGTTTAAACCTCATTTTTTACTCCTTTTACATGGCGCCGGCCGGTGCCGCCTGGATGAGCGGGCCATAAAGCGTCCGCCGCCGCGCGTCTTTATACTGCGTTGCAATATATAAAATTATTTTAATAATTCGTTCCATTTTTCCAGCGACTTGGTATATGAAACTATCTCGTTTTCGTTGAAAAATATCGAGATTTCCCTGTTGGCCGAATCGACGCAATCAGAGCAGTGGACTATGTTGTATGTAACGTACATGGCGTATTCTTTTCTGATGGTGCCCGGCGCGGCTTCCATGGGGTTGGTGGCGCCCGCGAGCTTTCTCATCACTTCTATTACGTTCGGCCCCTCTATTACCATCGCTACGACGGGGCCCATGGTGGTGAAACGCATAAGCGCCGGGAAGAAGGGTTTTCCTACGTGCTCTTTGTAGTGCTCTCCGGCTATCTGCTCTGATATTTTCATCATTTTCATAGCTACTATTTTGAGGTTCTTATTTTCTATGCGTGAAACCACTTCGCCGATAAGCCCTTTATCGACGCCGTCCGGCTTGACCATTACGAATGTTCTTTCCATTGAGACCTCCATAATTATTTGGTTCTTTCTCGAATTGCGCGGCAAAATATTTTGGTCGAGTTAAGAGTCCGGAAGCCGTCCGCTATAAACTCCACGCTGTTCGCCCATAAACTTGCCCGCGCAAAATGAAAAAAGCTAATTTTTTATCCGGCTTAATACTACAATACAAATAAAAAAAAATCAAGAACTATTTTGTTGCGTTGCAAAAATTATAGAGTTCCGTAAATTCTGTCGCCGGCGTCGCCGAGGCCCGGCACTATATACGCGTGGTCGTTGAGGCGCTCGTCGAGGGTGGCGGTGAATATTTTAACGTCGGGATGATGTTCGTGAAGGGTTTTGACGCCTTCGGGCGCGGCTATTATGCACAGAAATTTTATGTCTTTTGCGCCGCGTTTTTTGATCATGTCGATGGCGGCTACGGCGGAACCGCCGGTGGCGAGCATCGGATCGCATAAAAGCACCGCGCGTTTCGATATGGAAGTGGGAAGCTTGCAAAAATATTCCACCGGCTCGAAAGTTTCGGGATTTCTGTATATGCCTATGTGCCCGATTTTAGCCAGGGGCATGAGCCGCAGAAGGCCGTTTATCATGGAAACGCCGGCGCGCAGAATGGGGACTATGGCCACTTTTTTGCCTTCTATTTTATAGCCGAAAGTTTTGGCGACGGGCGTTTCCACTTCTACTTCGTAGAGGGGAAAATCCGACGTGGCTTCGAACCCTATAAGCGTGGAAACTTCTTCCACCAGATCGCGGAATACGTTGACCCGCGTATCTTTGTTGCGAAGCAGCGTAATTTTATGCTTTATAAGCGGATGCTCGACTATAACCAATTCGCCTTTCGATATGTTTTTCCTGACGCAAATGCCGTCAGCAGCCCGGACTTCCTTTGCCGCCTTATCTTTTTTCCCGGTCATTTATTTTATCCACCCTTCTTTGATGCCGTCCCCCGGCAAATCTGGTACCGATAAAAGTTTTGACTATATCCGCCGCGATTTCGAACCCGCTTATGCGCCCGCCGATGCAAAGGACGTTGGCGTCGTTATGCTCTCTTGTGAAGCGCGCCACGGTGGGATCGGTTACGCAGACGGCCCTTATGCCCGCGACTTTGTTGGCGTAAATGGCCATGCCCTGGCCGGTGCCGCAAAATAAAATTCCCATGTCGTATTCGCCGGATGCGACTTTTTCGCATACTTTGGCGGCCATGTCCGGATAGTCGCTCGAAACGCTTTCCGAACCGCCGAAATCGTCGGCGCTATGGTCTTTTAATTCTTTTTTTATATATTCGAGGATCTCGTTTTTGAGTTTCGCTCCGCCGTGATCGGAGCCCACAGCTAATTTAAGGTTTTTTTCCATCGGCAATTACCTCCGTTGAAAGGCTGTTTATTAATTTCGAAAATTTTACTAAATTTTATTCAATTTTTCAAGTTATTTGATTTATGCGGTAAAAATATTATTTAAATTTACTGCCGCTAAAATTATGCTTTTAAATTTTTCAAAATTATGTTATAATCCATAAAACGCATTTAACAAGGAGTTTTTAATTTAATGATTAGAATCACGATCAGATGGGTGGAGCAAACCGATCTCGTTCACATGAAGATACATCTCGGCAAAAAGAATATTTTTGACGATCTGATATCTAAGGTTTCCCTTAAGGAAATCAAGGAATTTCTCGACGATTCGCTGAAAGAAGACAGTTTTTTTAAAGACAAGATAAGCAAAGAAAGCATCTTGAGCGGCGATATCAGCGAAGACGATTTCCAGGAGCTTTGCGAATATTTCGATATAGAATCCTCGACTCTCATAAGATAACGCTGTAAAGCGTTCGGGCGCAAAAATAAAATATCGGAGGCCGGTTTATAAAAAATATATAAACGGCACTTGATTTATTTTATTATTTATGTTATAATGTCAAAAAATCAGCCAAATGAAATATTTTATTTTTGTTAGTGGGCGAATGCGGTCCACTTTTTCTTTTATATAAGGCTCTGAAAAGAAGCGGCTTTCCGCCGGAATTCTTTTTGAAAAAGCCGGTAAAATATTAGTCACGGCTTATGAAAGGCAATCGAAAGTGTTAAAAGACAATATCAAAGAAATCGTCGAAGACGTTCAGCCTGCAATCAGGCAGGCCGGTTTCAGGCTCGTCGAATTCAACCATGCCAGTATAAACCACGGCCGCACGCTCGTTTTGAAATTCGTCATAGACAAGCTGAAAAAAGCCGACGCCAGAGACGGAATTACCCACGGCGACTGCATAAAAGTAACCAAAATGGTAGAAGAGGAAATCGGCCGGCGTTATAACGCGGACGAACTCGACTACACTATAGAAGTGGCTTCTTTCGGCCTTGGCAGGGCTTTTTCTACTGCCGACGATTACGAAGCGAATATCGGCATCGAAGTGGAAGTCAAGCTCAATAAAAAATTAAACGATTTCTTCAAATTCAGCGGGTTTTTAAAGGAAATTATTTACGAAGAGGGGCAGTGCGCCGCTATAACTCTCGAGCTGACCGAAATGGGCGATAAAAAAATGGAAGAGTATCTCAAAAAGAAGAAGAAAAACGCGCCCGAGGTCGCAGTGCCGTCCTCTATAACGATCCCGCTTTCGGCGATTGCCAAAACAAGCATTAAGATTCATTTTTAATTATAAAATATAAAATTACAAGGAGGCCCCGATGAAACCCAACGAATTTTTCGTGGCGATAAAGCAGATAATCGATGAAAAGGGAATAGCCAAAGACATTATTTATTCGGCTATCCAGCAGGCTTTAATTACCGCTTATCGCAAAAAATTAGGCTCTTCTAAAGACCTTAAAGTCGTAATAGACGAAGAAAAGAAAGACATCAAAGTTTACTGGTGCAGAATGATCACCGAAGACGGCATACTGCAGCGTAACGGCATCACCATCAGCGAAGCCAGAAAAATAAAAGCCGACGCCGAAATAAACGAAACCCTCGAAGTAGAAATTCCGCCCGAAGATATAGGCAGGATAGCCGCCCAGACCGTTAAACAGGTCGTAATGCAGAAATTCAAAGAAGCCGAACGCGAAATCCAGTTCGAAGAATATATGAAGAAAAAAGGGATTTTAGTCACCGGCAACGTTCAGAAAATAGAAAAGAAAAAGGTTTTAATATCGCTCGGCAAGCTCGAAGCTACTCTGCCCGAAAAAGAGCAGATCGGCCGCGAGATATTTAAAGTTGGAAACCCGGTTAAAGTTTGCGTTTCAGAAGTCCGCAAGGACGTCAAGGGGCTCGAGATAATAGTTACCAGGGCCTCCAGCGACTTTTTAGAAGGCCTTTTCAGGTATTATATCCCCGAAATAAACGAAGGCATAGTTAAAATAAAAGCTTCTGTAAGAGAAGCCGGCTCGCGTTCTAAAATATCCGTCGCATGCAGCGACAAAAAAATAGACCCCATCGGCGCCTGCGTCGGTCTTAAGGGCTCGCGCATTAAAGAAATAGTTTCCGAACTTATGGGCGAAAAAATAGACATAATCCGCTGGGACGAAGACGCGTCGGTATATTGCTCCAACGCGCTGTCGCCGGCTAAAGTTATATCGGCAAACCCCATTGAAGGCGGAAAAGGCTTTTTAGTAGTCGTTCCCGACACCCAGCTTTCGCTCGCCATAGGCAAAGACGGCCAGAACGTCCGTCTCGCGGCCCAGCTCACTAAATATAAAATAGACATAAAGAGCGAATCGCAGTACAAGGAGCATCTCAATAAAGTTATGGACGGAACCGCCGCTATGGGCGTGGCCGCCGCCGCTGAAAGCGCCGGAACGGATACGCAAAACGATAAAGAAACCGACAACAATTCAGAAAATGAAAACCTTTAAGGAGGTGAGCTTATTTGAGTAACAAAAGAATTTACGATTATTCGAAAGAAAAAAATATACCCAGCAAAAAAGTTATGGACGTCTTAAATAGCCTCGGCTTTGATGTAAAATCGCATTTCAAGGCCATCGATAACGACATGGTGGAGGCGTTCGAAAATTATTTAAAAAAAGAGCAGGGCGGCGCGGCCGAAGTAAAAAAAGAAGCCGTGAAACCCGTGGAAGTGAAAAAAGAGGGGTCAAGCCCGTAGAAGTTAAACCCGCCGAAATTAAGGCGGAACCTGTAAAGCCTGCGGTAAAGCCGGTCGAACCGGCAAGGCAGCCCGAGCAGAAAAAAACGGAGCCCGTAAAGCCTCAGCAGCATGTTCAGCCGCAGGTAAAACGTCCGGAGCCGCCCGTTCAGCAGGCTCCGCAAAAGCAGCATACGCCGCCGGCGGCGCATAAAGAAACGGCGCCCGAAAGGCCCGTTCAGCCTCAGCAGCAGACGGCGCAGAAGCAGCCGGAAATCCAGCCGCAGGTAAAACCCGCCGAAGTAAAAAATTTCGAAGAAAGAAAGCCGGCCGAAAAAGAACAGCCGAAAACCGTAGTTCCGCCTCCCGTAGACGAATCTAAAGTGGTTACCATAGAAGGCCCGCTTTCCGTAAAGGAAGTATGCGACCTTTTCAAGCTGCAGCGTATAGACGTAATCAAAAAGCTCATGAATTTCGGCATAATGAACGTCAACCAGAGGCTGCCGCTCGAAGTGGTAATAAAAATAGCCGAAGAATATAAATATACGGTTAAAGTGCTTACGGCTGAAGCCGAAAGCCAGATGGCCGAAGAGGCCGACGACCATTCAAAAATGGTTCCCAGGCCGCCTATAGTAACTATCATGGGCCATGTCGATCACGGTAAAACGTCTCTTCTCGACGCCATCCGCAAAACCAACGTGGTAGAAAGCGAAGACGGCGGCATTACGCAGCATATAGGCGCTTATCAGGTAGATCTTCCCGGCTCCGGCCAGAGGATAACCTTTCTCGATACTCCGGGCCACGAAGCGTTCACTCAGATGCGCGCCCACGGCTCTAAAGTCACCGATATCGCCATTCTGGTAGTTTCGGCGGACGACGGCGTCCAGCCCCAGACGATAGAAGCTATCGACCACGCTATAGCGGCTGAAATACCCATAATAGTGGCCATAAACAAAATAGACAAACCCGGCGCCAATATAGACAACGTTAAAAAACAGCTCGCCGAGCACGGCCTCGTGCCCGAAGACTGGGGCGGCGACACCGTTTGCGTTGAAGTTTCGGCCAAGCAGCGCATCAATATAGACGGCCTGCTTGAAATGATCCTTCTCGTATCCGAAATGCGCTCGCTCAAAGCCGATCCCACAAGAAAGGCCGTAGGAGCGGTTATTGAATCAAGGCTCGACAAGGGTTTCGGCCCCGTGGCTACCATATTGATCCAGAAAGGCACTCTGCAGGTAGGCGATCCCGTGATAGTAGGCTGCACATGCGGCAAGGTTAGAAGCATGGCCAACGCCCGCGGAGAGAAAATGGCCAGAGCGATCCCTTCTACGCCGGTCGAAATTACCGGCCTCGACGAAGTTCCGCAGGCCGGCGACAAGCTTAAAGTCGTCACTTCCGAAAAAGTGGCGCGTGAAATCGCAACCCACCGCCAGATAGCTATGCGCGAAGAACGCATGAAGCTCAAAAAGCATATTTCGCTTTCCGAATTGTTCTCCGAAATACAGAACGGCAAAGTCAAAGACCTTAATATCATTATAAAAGGCGACGTAGCCGGTTCCATAATCGCGCTTTCGGATTCCCTTAAAAAATTATCCAACGACAAAGTAAGGGTCAACGTCATACACAACAACGTTGGCGCCATAACCGAAAACGACATACTGCTCGCGGCTGCTTCGAACGCCCTTATCATAGGCTTCAGAGTAAGGCCTTCCGCCCTCGCGGAAAAGCTCGCCGAAACCGAAAAAGTAGACGTCAAGGTTTACCGCATAATATACGACGCCATAGACCAGATACAGCAGGCTATGGTCGGCATGTACGATCCTACCTATAAAGAAGTCGTTTTAGGCCGCGCTGAAGTCCGGCAGGTATTCAAGATCTCGCATATAGGCACTATAGGCGGATGCCAGGTCAAAGACGGAAAGATAACGAGAGACGCCACCATAAGGGTAGTGCGCGACGGCATAGAAATTTACGAAGGCAAGCTCAAGTCGCTCAAGCGTTTCAAAGATGACGCGAAGGAAGTCACCAACGGCCTTGAATGCGGCATAGGCATGGATAAGTTCAACGATATAAAAGAAGGCGACATACTCGAAGCGTTCGAAATGCAGGAAGTAAAGCCTTCTGAAATGTCAGGCCAGGCGCAGTCTAAAGAAAACAGAAGATAGCAGTTTTAAATGTCCGGTGAACGGCAATTTAGATAAGGAACGGCATTATGGAACATAGAGTTGAACGCGTCAGCGAACTGCTGATTCGCGAATTGTCGAATATAATTAAAAACGAAGTCAAGGACCCGCGCATATCGGAGTTCGTGACCATTACCGACGCGAAAGTCTCAAAAGACCTTCAAAACGCCAAGATTTACTACAGCGTTGTCGGCGATAAGAAAAAAGAGGAAACTACCGGAAAAGCGCTTAACGACGCGGCTAATTTCATACGCGTAAAGCTCAAGTCGAGACTTACCATGCGCTATATTCCTACGCTGAAGTTTTTTCTGGACGAAACTTTCGATAACGCCGAACGCATTTACGGTATTCTCAAAAAGATAGAAGACGAAAAAAAGGCCGCCCCGGTTGAGCCGCAGGACGGACAAAACGAAAAGAAAGAGAGCGATAAATAAGTTTTATGGCAAGGATCGCGGATGAAAAATACTTAAAAATAGCCGAAAAATTAAAAGCGCTCGATCACATACTCATAACTTCGCATATAAATCCCGACGGCGATAATATAGCTTCTATAGTTTCGCTGGGCATGGGGCTTTCGCAGCTCGGAAAAACGGTTACTATGGCGCTGGTATCGCCGGTGCCGCATATATATAAATTCTTATCATGCACCGATAAAATATACGGCTTTGAAAAACTCGAAGAAGAAAGGCCTAAATTCGACTGCGCCATAGTCCTTGACGTCGGAAGCCTCAAAAGGGTAGGCGAATCGGTTGATATCAGAAAATTCACCGGCCTTGTGCTCAACATAGACCATCACGTAAAAACCGAAAACTGCGGCGATATAAGTTTCGTGGATTCATCGTATTCTTCCACGGCAGAAATAATATACAACCTTCTAGTCGATATGGGCGTTAAAATCACGCCTGAAATCGCAGAAGCTTTATATGTAGGCATCATGACCGATACGGGAGGGTTCCAGTTTCAGAACACCACTTCTTCGGCTATGAGAGCCGTTTCAGAACTTATTGAAGCAGGCGCCGGCCCCGAAAAAATATCGCAGAAGGTTTATTTTTCAAACCGCGCGGCCAAGATCGTGCTTATGGGCAAGGTGCTTTCCACTTTAAAATTCGACCCGAGCGGAAAAATAGGCTGGATAACCGCCACCAAAGAAGTTATCGACGAGTGCGGCGCCAATTCCGACGATCTGGAAAATGTGATAAACAACATCACTTCCATTGAAACCGTCGAGGTCGCCATTTTATTCCGCGATCTTCACGACGGAAAAATAAAACTCAGCCTTCGCGCCAGAAACAGCGTGGACGTTCAGAAATTCGCCCTCAAGTACCAGGGCGGCGGCCACAAAAAAGCCGCCGGAATGGTTCTCGACGCGCCGCTCGACGAGGCGGTCAATAAAGTGATTTTCGAATTCCGCGACTATATCCGCGAATACGTAAAGAATTAAGCGGTAATTTATGGCGGATATGAATCCTACCGATATTATACGCAGCGGAATTCTGCCCGTAGATAAAATCACGGGCGTCACCTCTTTCGATATCATCAGAAGGATAAAGGCGGCTTTTAAAAAAAGCGCCAGGGCCGGCGAACTCAAAAAAATAGGGCACGCCGGAACGCTCGATCCTATAGCGTCCGGGCTTGTAATTACGCTTATAAACGGCGGCACTAAAAAATCGGCCGAATTTTTGAATATGGATAAAACTTACGAAGCCGAGCTTTTCATAGGATGCTCTACCGATTCGTACGACGCGACCGGTGAAATTATAGAAAAAATGCCTATGGACGCCGGTTATTACGGCGACGCGGCCAGCCTTCGCCGTCTTTATGAAGCGCTCGTTTCTTTTAAAGGCGAAATAATGCAGGAACCACCCATGTTTTCGGCCATAAAAAAAGACGGTCTTCCGCTTTATAAACTGGCTCGAAATAAAATAACGGTAGAGCGCGAAAAACGAAGGTGCGTAATTTATTCGATAGAAGCCATGGATGAAAAGCCTGTTTACGACGCCGGGCTCGAAGGTTTCAGGTTCAGATACAGGGTCAGCTGTTCTAAAGGCACTTACATAAGGTCGCTGTGCCGCGATATCGGATCCCTTATAGGTGTTCCGGCGCACATGAGCGCCCTCAGAAGGACGGTAATCGGCCCTATAAAAGTTGAATCGGCCTTTGATTTTAACGGTATAAATTGTGAAAATATCGAAGATTTGATTAAAAATATTCGCTGACGGGGAGTTGCTATAAATGAAAGAAAAAATTACGAATCGGGTATATTCGAGCGGCAACGAATTACTCGATAAAAAAATAGGCGAGCTGGTCGACGAATTCGCTTCCGGCGAAAATATAGACATAGCGCGCGAGATAATAGTCACGGGCTTCAAGCTGCTCAATCCGCAGATAAGCAGGCTTGACCTTAAAATCCTTAATTCTTCGCTCAAGGAAGTATATAAGGCTTTCATGATGTTTTCAAAATATCGCGGCGTCAAAAAAGTGTCGGTATTCGGTTCCGCGCGTACCAGGCCGGAAAACCCTAATTATAAAATAGCGCGCGAATTTTCGAGTAAAATAGCTAAACTCGGATACATGATCATAACCGGCGCCGGTCCTGGAATCATGCAGGCCGGCAACGAAGGCGCCGGCCCCGATAAAAGCTTCGGCGTTTCGATACGGCTTCCTTTCGAATACGAGCCAAATCCGCATATAGCAAAAGACAAAGTATTGAAATTCAAATATTTTTTCGCAAGAAAACTAGCTTTCGCCAAGGAAACTAACGCAATAGTGCTCTGCCACGGCGGCGTCGGCACTCTCGACGAAGGCTTCGAGCTGCTCACACTGCTTCAAACCGGAAAGAGCAATCCGCTTCCCGTCGTAATGTTAGAGCCGGCCGGCGGCACTTACTGGAAAAAGCTCGACGATTTTATAAAGACTGAAATGCTCGGCGAGGGCCTGGTTTCCGAAGAAGACCTGGCGCTTTACAGAATAGTTTACAGCGCGGACGAAGCCGTCGAAGAAGTGTGCAATTTTTATAAAAACTATCATTCGCTCAGGTTCGTCGGCGAGCTGCTGTCTATCAGAATGCAGCGCAAGCTGCCGGAAACGGCTCTTGCCGCGTTGAACGAAAAGTTCGCATCTATCGTGGTAAACGGCTCTATAAGCCAGTCCGGAGCGCTCGCGGAAGAGGAAAACGAAACGGATCTCGCCGCTATGCCCCGCCTGGTCTTTAATTTCAACCGCAGAAATTACGGAAAATTGAGAATGCTGATAGACGAAATCAATAAGTTTTAACAATTAAAATTTTCGGCGGAAGAGGTTTTTATGCAATCCAAAGAAAAGGTTATAATCAGGCAATATCCTAAAGCCGTATTTTTTTATCCAACGTTTTTAGTCGCGTTATTCATAATGATATCGGTGAACGCCGGTTTTGCGGCGGATAAACTCGCGGGTGCCGTTTTCTGCCTCACATTCGGCTTTAATTTTCTGGTGGTGGCCGTAGAATTCACGAAAAACCTTTTTATAAACATGATGATAGGTTTCACTACACTTATATTCTGCGGCCTGTGGCTTAAAGGTATATATCCGGGCCTTTTCGCTCGCCTGCTTTCGCTTCTGGCGGAAATAGACCTTACAATGAGCGCCGATTTTTACGCGTTTATGACTTTCACCTTCGCGGGCGCCTTTATTTTAATCCTTATAGAGGCCCGTTTCGAATATTGCGAGATCACTTCCAACGAGCTTATACTTCACAGCGGCTTTTTTGCCGATGTAAAACGATATCCCGCGCCGTCTCTTCGTTACGAGCAGTCGATAAACGACGTTTTTGAAAGCCTTCTTTTGCGTTCCGGAAAATTGAAGCTTTTTATTGCCGGCGAAAAAGAGCCCGTGGTGCTCGAGAACGTGCCTTTCATAAAGCGCAAATTCGCCGCGCTCGACGATATATTATCGCGAACCGAAGTAAAAGTGGTCGATAACGGCGTCAAGCCGTCCGCTTAAGATTTATATTTCTGATTTGATATGATCCGATTCTTTTTCTAATTTTACGACTATAAGCGTGAGATCGTCGTACTGGGGGGCTTCACCCATGAACCGTCTCATTTCCTGAAGGATATCTTCTTTTATTTCATCGGCTTTTTTATGCTTTATGCCGTGCACGAACTCGCAGAACTGTTCGTAGCCGTACATTTCGTCTTTATCGTTCATGGCCTCCACTATTCCGTCGGTGTACATCACCACGACGTCGCCCGAAGCAAGCTGGTACTCGCCTTCGTCGTACTGCGGCGCTTCGAAAACGCCAAGCAGCAGGCCGCCGTCTTTGAGCGAATCCACTTCGGTGTTGTCCGCATGGAATACCATGGGATAATTGTGCCCGGCATTGGTGTATTTAAGCTTTTTATTGTCCACGTCGAGAATCATATAGAAAAGTGTTATGAACATGCGGGGTTCCAGCTCGTTTAGCATGAATTTGTTGAGCTCCAGCACGATATCTTTGGGATTGTGGTCGCTCATCACTTTTGCCCTGAGGATGGAATGTATCATAACCATCATAAGGGCGGCCGGAACTCCTTTTCCCGATACGTCGCCTATGGTTATTCCCACTTTAGCTTCGGATATGGGCAGAAAATCGTAATAGTCGCCGCCCACTTCCTTGGCCGGGATGGCCACTCCGGCTATGGATATACCTTTTATGTCGGGATATTTCTGCGGCATCATGCTCATCTGTATGTTATGAGCTATTTCGAGCTCGCGCTCGAGCTTTTCGCGCACGACAAGGCGTTCGTAGAGGCGGGCGTTTTCTATGGCGATAACGGCCTGATTGGCGAAAATCTGCAGCAGTTGAAGATCTGAGCTGTTGTAAATTTCAGCGTTGTATTTTTCCGTTATGGATATCATGCCGATGACCCTGTCGTTTATTACCAGCGGAACGGCTATGAACGATTTGGTTTTATATTTGGCGTCTTTTGATTCAGGGAAACGGTCGTCGTTTTCTACATCGGTCACCAGAAGCGACTGCTTTTGCTTTATGCAGTAGTCGGTTATGAGGCCGCCCGTTTTGAGCTTTATGTTTTCGGTGAAATCGTTGGCCTCGTCCATGCCTTTAGCCACTTTTATATAGAGGTCGCCGGTTTTGTCGTTGACTAATATTATAGAGCAGCGGCGGCTTTTCATGACTATCGTGGCGTTCTGGATTATAGCGCGCAAAAGCTCTTCGAGATTGAATATCGAGCTGATAACTTTTCCCAGGTCCTGAAGCGATTTCATTTCGCCGATCTTCTTATCGAGCTCCGCGTTGGTGCGGGCGAGATTTTCGGAATATTCCTTGAGCTCTTTTATTTTCAGGGTAAGCGCGCCGGTTACGGAGTTGAACGCCGTGGATATTATTCCGGTTTCGTCGTCGGATATTTTAGTTATCTTATAATCGTAATTGCCGTTAAGGATTTCATTGGCGCCGCGCGCAAGATCGTATATGGGAGTGGTTATTTTGCGGCTCATGAATATGGATATGAGCCATCCTATGATAATAGCTATTACGCAGATTAAAACGGAGTGAATGTAAGAGTTCATTATCTCTTCGTGGACTTTTTTCAGAGAGTACCTTACTATAAGGCTGCCCCTGACGGTTTTGCTTATGACCAGCGGCACGGCCACCTCGAAATACTGCCTGTTGGAGATGAAATTTCTCATGGTGGAGGCGGTTTTTATAGAGTTCATGATGAGCTCGTATGAAGCTTTATCTTCGCCTCCCGAAGGCTTTATCGCGCCGCGGTTGGCTTCGGTCGAAGAGGCTATGCAGCGGATGTCCAGATCGTAAACTTCGCAGAACATGACGTCGCCGTCGTTGCGCTTTACGTCTTCTACCGAATATTGCAGCGTGGTGATCTGATTTGAAAGTATGGCTTCGCTGAAGCTTACGAGCAGAAGTTTATTCAAATATTCGGCTTTTTCGATCATTTTATTGATAAGCAGGATTTCCTGCTGGCGCGAGATATAAACCGAAGTGGCCGCGATAATTCCGAAAATCAAAAGAGTTATGTAAAGTATCAATTTTTTCGTTATGCTTGATTTTGCGGTAAACTGCAAGAGCTTGCGGCTTGCAGGCTCTCCTGCCGAAGGGTTATCGGGCTGATTATCGCCCGCGGAATTCAACCGGGTTGTTATTTCGTTGTTATCGCTCATTTTTGATATTTCCTCATAGAATATTAGCTTTATTTGATAATGCCGCGTCCGGCCGTCCGGCGGCGCGCCGCGTTAATTAATTTCGAATTTGGGTATTTCGTCGTCTCTGAAATATTCGGCCGCGGAAGCTATATCTTCGCCTATCTGCGCGCACAGCATTTTAAAATCGGCGAATTTTTTTTCATCGCGCAGCCTTTTAATAAAAAACACCTCGACGGTTTCGCCGTAAATATTTTCGTTGAAATCTATAATATGGAGCTCGAAAGCGAGGACTGTCGATTTTTTTTCGTAAACCGTAGGCCTGGTGCCTATATTCATAACCGCGTTATAAACGCGTCCGGCTGCCCTGCATTTTACGGCGTAAACTCCGGGTTTTGGAGCTATAAGCCCCTCGTCCGGCACTTCTATATTAGCCGTCGGAATATTCAGCTTCCTGCCGAGCCCGTCGCCGTGGATCACTTTGCCGCATAATTCGAAAGGCCGCCCCATGAATTTTATAACGTCATCGACGGCCCCGGCTTCTATAAGAAGGCGTATTTTTGAAGACGATACGATGAAATTGCCTATTTCTATGGGTTTTAATACGTTGACGTTAAAACCGTGCCTCGCGCCCGATTCGCGGAGCGTTTCGGCGTTTCCGCTGCGGTTGGCGCCGAAATAAAAATTGAAGCCGACAAAAACTTCGTTTACCTTCAATTTGTTGACGAGATATTCTTCTATGAATTTTTCAGGCGGCATGGCCGCGATATTTTCGTTAAAATCGACGACTACCATTTTATCTATGCCGAGCCCGGATATTATGCGTTCTTTCTGGCTGAAATCGGTAATGAGTTTGAAATGTTTTTCGGACGATATAAAGCAGCGCGGGTGCGGCTTGAAAGTCAAAACGACGGCCTCGCCGCTATTTTGATGCGCCATATCCACGGCCATTTTAATAAGCCGCGAGTGCCCGTGATGGATGCCGTCGAAAGCGCCCATGGCGGCATATACCGGCTTGTTTCCGCTTATATAATTTTGTATTCCGTTAACGGTTATCATATTTCCGCGCTTTATAACTATCCGAATAATAATATGCTTAATATCAATGCGATTATTTAGCCGCGCTAAATATAACATAAATAAAAATTTAAGTCAAATAATCCATAATTTTACGCGCCCGGTTAATATGGCGGCAGAGCGCGTCTCAGCGCATGAAAAAGTATCGCGGCGACGGCGGCCGTATTTCTAAGAAAGCATAGCGTTATAGGTTTTTCGATATTTTTGCGGCTGATTTTTTTTATGTTTACAGGCGCGGCCGTTTTATTTATGCCGTTGTTTTCTTTTTCGGCAGCGGCTTCGCTTAAAATCTCGGCCAACCCGCTCATAAATTCTATGGTGTAAGGCCAGCTTGCGATATTTTCGAGCCATTTCGAAGGGATGCCGCTTTTATGAACCCTCGCTCCTATTATGGCCCCGGTTATAGCCGCGGTCGTATCGGTGTCTCCGCCGCACGATATTATCGAGCTCACTCCGCCCTGAAAGTCGGCCTGGTTCTTCAGCCAGCAATGTATCACGGCGGGCGCGGTATGGTAGCTGTAGCCGCTAACGCCCCCGCCCATGGAATTTTTTTGAAGGAATTCCCGCGTCGTTTCGCCGCGCTCGACGCTGTTAACGGCGTTTTTTATTAAATTTAAAAATTCGGTTTCGGCCGGCAGCGATTTTTCGATTTCGCTAAAATATCCGGCGGGCGATACATCTTTTCGGCAAGACGACATATGCGCGGCCAAAGCTATAGCGAGAGCCGCGTTTTCGGCTTTTTTATCGGTATGGGTTATCGCGCTGGACGCCTTTACGAACAGCTTCATCTTTTCCGGGTTGCCGCCGAACAGGACGCCTAGAAGCGCCGAACGCATACAGGGGCCGTTTCCTGCTGAAAATACGCCGCTTTTATCAGGCGGAAAGCCGGCTACGAGTTTTAAACAGGACCTGAGCGTGGCGAACCCCACGCCGGCCGGCATCGTAAAAATCCATCTTTTAAGCTGGCGGGCGAAGCCGGCCGGAAAGAGGCCCGGATCGAGGCCCGATTCGATAAGCGCCGCGGCGAGCATTATGGTGTGTTCAGTATCGTCGGAAATGAATCCTTTTGAAAAAAAGAACCTCTGCTCGTAAGCGCCTTTATAAAGCCTCGCCTGCCTTTCAGGCGTGAGGTTTTCATAAAGGAGCCCGAGCGAATCGCCGGCTGCGGTTCCGAGAATGCAGCCGGCGATAGATTCTTTTAAATTGATTGAATTTTCTTCGTTCATTGTCTTTTAAAAGCGGCGGCTTAAAATTAGCGTTAATTGCATTACTGTATATTCTGGACCTGCTCGCGGATTTTTTCTATTTCGGATTTAACTTCTATGGCTATTTTAGTTATATCGGTTAAATTGGTTTTGTTAGAAAGCGTGGTTATCTCGCGGAAAAGTTCCTGGCAGAGAAAATCCATTTTTCTGCCTATGGTAAGGTCTTTGTCGTCGCCTTTCAGCATGGTTTCAAAGTGCTTTATATGCGTCAGGAAACGGTCGATCTCCTCGGTTATATCGCTTCTGTCGGCCATCATGGCTATTTCCTGGTTCATCCTGTCTTCACTTATATCTATATTGACCTTTGCGTTTTTTACGAAATTTTCTATCCTGTCTTTAAGCTTTTCATAATAAAGGCTTTTTACGTCTTTTGAATATTTCGTGATTTTAACTATAAGCGACTGCAGAACTTTAAGGCGCTGAGCTATTATTTTGGAAAGCTTCTGGCCTTCGTTGAGCCTGAATTTATTTAAAGCGTCTATGGCGGAACATATTAATTCCAATACCTGGTCTTTGTCCATTTCGGCTTCGGTTTCGGCCGCGGTTAACACTCCGTTCTGGCGCATGATGGTTTCTATATTGGGTTCGTATTTAATTTTCAAGTGTTTCGCCGTTTTTGAGAAGGCGTCGTTATAGGCCCTGGCGGCTTCGAGGTCCACTTCGAAAATTTTATTTTTTTTAGGGGCGGCCCCGGCTTTTTTTATGTTGTACAAAAGTTTTATGCTGCCCCTTTGAAGCCTGGATTTAATGGTTTCGTTGATATGGTGTTCGAAACTTTCGAGATCGCGGGCCAGGTTGAGTTTTATATCGATATATTTATGGTTGAGGGTTTTAATTTCAACCGTATGTTCCATGCCGTTGACGCTTTTAGTAACGCGGGCATAGCCGGTCATGCTGTAAATCATAATGCTCCTCACTGGATGAATTTTAATCAATTACGACGATAAATTAGCGGTCATAGACTTTCTGATGTCTTCGAGAGCGTTTTCTGCTTCTATTTCGAGGGATTTTACTTTAGAAATGAAATTGGCCTTGATTTCAGGGTTGTCCCATGTGCCCGAAAGATTAAGCCTCGCTACGGCTATGGAGCTTACGGCGCCGGCGTAGCAGTTGAAAAGCCCTGTTATGGAATCCGATACGGCTTTTTTATTGGCTATTTCCACGAGCTTGAGCATTATGCCGACCGCGGACAATGCCGTTTCGGCTATTTTGATCGGGACTTCCGTGGATTTTACCGTGGCGGAGAATATAGCTTTTTTTCTCGCGTCTTTTTCGGCGTCCGTCTCTTTTTTCATCTTGAAAGCGTTTACCACGGCGTCGTATGCGTCTTTATCGCGGTCCATCAAAACCAGCGCCTCTTTTTTTATATCTTCGAGCTCGACCACTATTTTATGCACGTCGTTTTGCACCGCCGCGAATTTTTCTTTTCCGAGAGTCACGTTCGCCATTAAAAGCGCGCACGAGCACCCGGCGGCCACGTTCATCGCCGCCACCGAACCGCCGCCCGGCGTGGGATCGCTGCTTGCGACCTTATCGAAAAATTCCCTTATTTTTAATTCTGAAAACATTTGCGTCACCCTTTCATTACGATTTGCGATAATTTAAAAATTTTGCTTCGTTATTTTACATACCCTTTACATGAGGCCAATTTATAGAGACTTAAAAACGCACTTAATACTATGCACTTTTATTTTAAGATTATTTTTTAACCGGCGGCTTATTGAGCGGCGTTTTTTGCTTGAGCCCGTAGAGCGATTCGTCTTCGGCGCCAGGCTTGAAATTGGGCGTTCGTGAAGACGCGTTCTGGGCGTTTTGAGCCGTTCCATAACGCTTTTTAAAGTCGTCTTTATTGTAAGACGCCGCCATGGCTTCTTCGAAAGTTATTTCGTCGCGCGACATCAGTTCGGCGAGCGAATCGTCGAGTATCTGCATTCCGTACTGCTTGCCGGCGAGCATATAATCTTTTATCTGCGTGGTTTTGCCTTCTTTTATGAGGTTGCCTATAGCGCTGGTCATCGTCATAATTTCGAACGCCGCCACCATTCCGCCGCTCTTTTTAGGCACCAGCGACTGCGCTACGACGGCTATAAGGCCTTCCGTAAGGGCCGCGCGCACCTGCGAGTGCTTGTCGGCGGGGAAAGCGTCTATCAGGCGGTCTATGGTGTTGGCCGCCGACGAAGTATGCACGGTGCTTAAAACCAGGTGCCCGGTTTCAGCGGCCGTGATGGCCAATTCTATAGTTTCCAGATCGCGCATTTCCCCGACGAGGATTATATCGGGGTCTTCGCGAAGCGAAGAGCGCAGGGCGGCCGCGAAAGAGCGTGTGGATGTGTTGAGCTCGCGCTGGGTGACCTTTGATAAAACAGGCTTATGGACGAATTCAACTGGGTCTTCGATGGTTATTATATGCGCTTTCCTGTTCCTGTTTATAAAATTTATCATGGAAGCGAGCGTCGTGGACTTGCCGGAGCCCGTAGGCCCCGTAACCAGGACGAGCCCTTTTTGCTTCTGCGCGAGCGTTTTGATTATAGCCGGAACGCCGAGCGTGTCGAGGTCGGGTATTTCATAGGGAATTACGCGAAATACCATGCCGATGCCGCGCATATCCATGTACATATTTACGCGGAAACGCGCGAGACCTTTGATTTCATAAGAAGTGTCGAGCTCCTGGCCCACTTCGAAAGCGTGCCTCGCGTGAGGTTTTAAAACCTGATAGGCCAGGTGGCGTATGTGTTCCGGCTCGAGCGTCTGAAGGTAATCTTGAAATTCTATCTGGCCGTTTATTCTAAACGTAGGAGGATAATCCGAAGCGAAATGAATGTCTGAAGCCTTTTTTTCTACGGCCTGCTTTAATATTTCCTCAATGGTGAGAGGGTATTCGCGCGTTTCGTAGACCGGCGCTTCCGCGGCGGAAAAAACGCCCGCCGGATGCTGCTGGCCGGTAAGAAAGGCCGGCGCGTGGGGAGCGGCCGGAATGAAAGAGCTCCCGCCGTCCGTCCGGGAGGGCCCTTCGGCCGGAGACGCCTCTAAGCCGTCTGCCGGATTTGATTTTATAAGCTCTTTTACATGAGCGTTGCCCTGGTGCTCGAGGCCCGTTTCGCGTATCTTGAGAAGGACGTCGTTGAGGCCGGCCGCGCCGGAACCGAAGCCGACCTTTAAATGCCCGAACCGTACGAGCTGGTTGAACGCGGCGTTTCTAACCGAATAGCCTTCGTCCGCGAGCGTCTTAATTAAAAATGCCGTTTTAAGCTGGTCGAGCGCGGAGTCGCCCGTGCAGTTTATGGAACGCAATATTTGTATTTTCTGCCTTTTGGCGGCCGCGCCGAATATAGCCCGCTGGGCGCGGAAGGCGTTTCGGGTGTCGAAAGCTCCGAGCACTTCTATAAACCAGTAGCGCAGAGTGTCGTTCTGCGTGCGTTCGAAAGCCGCCGGGATTTTATCGGCCACCTGGTTTCCCGAATGAATAAGCAGGTTGGCGGCGTGGCGTTGTATTAAATAATTGGGATCGGTAAGCGAATCGCACAGCAGGTTGAACACCGTTTCATCATTTTGCTCCGCCAATGCAGAAAGCGATAATATTTTAGTTTCAGTGTCGTCGAGGTTCAGAAAATCTCTTATAGTTGAAAAAGCTTTGTCCTTCATGATTTTCTGTATTATTTTTATGGAATGGAACTTGTCGTCGGAGCTGCCTTCTTCTATATTTTTTTTCAGGTACGCCAGCGCGGGTTCGCCCATTTTTTCCATTACGTCGGCCGTCTGTATTCTGATGAGCCACGACGGGTCGGCCACTTTGGCCGCTATGGCGGCTATCGCCTGGGGATCGTCTATTTCCGAAAGGGCGCAGATAGCGTAGTAGCGCATTTCCTTGCGCTCGGAGCCCAGCATATTTTTAAAAAAAGAATAGGCGTCTTTTCCCAGTATCTGGCCTATGATCTTTGAAATCCATGTCCTGATTTCGATCTTCTCGTTGGAAAACGCGCTTTGAAGCTGAGGTATGATATTTCTGCCGAAGGCTATGAGCGCCGAGGAAGCTTCTTTTCTAACTATCCAGTTTTCGTTTGCGAGCGATTCGATTAAAAACGATACGGAAGAAGTGTCGTTTATCTTTGCCAGGGCTATTATGAGATGAGCCAGGTAATTTTTGGGATATGAATCGCCGGCCGCCCATTTCATGAGGTATCCCGCCGCGTTGTTCACGCGTATTCCCGCGGCCGTCTGCAGCGCCCAGTAAACGTCGTCTTCGTTTTTGAAGGAGCTTTTGAGCAGGTATTCGTTGATGGTTTCAAGCGTTTCGCGATTTTTTCTGCCGCACCTTACCAGAGCCAGGGAAGCTTGTTTTCTTACCGCCCAGATTTCGTGATGGAAGCATTCTATCAATTTTAAAATGGCAGCCCTGTCGGCTCTGGTTTCAAGCTCGGCTATCTGCTGCGACATTTTTTCGGCCTGTTTATTGTATTCCGAGTTCATTTTATCTTCCGCCATAAAATACAGCTCCTTCTCTTTTGTATATGACATTAAATCCGCAAAACCGCCGCGGCATATTTTAATTATGCCGCGTTACACGAATATTTCGGTTTTAAAAACCGTCTGTTCGTATTCTATAGGGTCTTTGGCCCCGGCCCTGGCGAAGCCGCGGAGGCGGAGCGCGCATGAATCGCATACTCCGCAGGCTTTTTCGTTGCCAACATAGCAGCTCCAGGTGTATTTGAAAGGCACTTTAAGTTTCAGGCCGAGTTTTACTATTTCGGCTTTTGAAAGGTCTATTACCGGAGTTTCGATTTTAATGGCGCCGCCGGCGCGCGTTCCGGTTTTAATGACTTTTTCGAACGCCTCGTAAAATTCGGGGCGCGTGTCGGGGTAGCCTGAAGAATCTTCGCTGACGGCGCCTATGAATATTCTTTTAGCGCCGATCACTTCGGCCCATGAAGTGGCTATGCAGAGAATATGGGCGTTTCTGAACGGAACGTAAGTGTTCGGGACTTCATTCGAATCCAGATCGGCTTTCGGGACTATCATCTTATGGTCCGTGAGCGAGGAGCCGCCAATCTGTTCCAGGTAACTTACGTCGACTATCAGCCTTTGCTTTATGCCGTAATGGTCGCACAGGCGAACGAAGCAGTCCAGCTCTTTTGCTTCGGTGCGCTGGCCGTAATTAAGATGGAGGGCCGCCGGCTGATATTTTTGCGCCAGAACTCCGAGCGCCGCGGCCGAATCCATTCCGCCCGATAAAAGCACTACGGCGGTATCTTTTTTTATTTTTCTGGCGTCCGTTTTTCTGACCGTGGAAGACTTTTTCGCCGCGTTCGTTTTGTTTGATTTTCCGGTCTTTTTTAATGACGCCGGTTTTGAGCTGCCTTTCGTTTTGCCGGTTTTGTTCATATTCGGTCTCCGTTAATCAAATATAATTTATTTTATTCGAAGCTTTTTACTTGTTGTAATTCCAGTAGGGCTGCTGTTTGAAGCCGAACAGGTATCTGGGGTTTATAGAGGTGGTCAATATAACTTCGGTGTTTCCCTGCTTGATTTTGAAATTGACTTTTACGAGCGATATTTTTGAACGCTGGATGCTGTCGTTTATCTTTCCGTCGAAAGGTATGAGGGCGTCGTCGTTGTTATAAGTGTAAGCTTCGAAAAGGTTTTCGTCTATGGATTCGAACTGCATGAGCTTATATTCTTGATTATCGACAGTCATTATTATGGCGTCAGAATTAGACGAATGTTTTTTCTTGAGTTCGTATTTTATAAGCCGGCTCATCGTATCGCCGGTGAGGTTGATATGCTGCTGCTCTTCGCGGTCGTCTATGAATTTTTTAAATTCCAGGCAGTCTTTGTCGGCCCTGATAATTTCTTTCGCAGAGCGTAAATCGGAGGACATTTTATTCATGGCGCTCCTGATTTTTTTTTGTATGTCGATTTTATCCATGCCTTTGGAAAAAGTGCGGTTGGAAAAGAACAGAAAGGTATATGCGACGGTCATTATAGAAGCGGTAAGCGTTATGGCTATCATTACTTCTATAAGCGTGAAGGCTTTATTATGGCCGCGCGCGGCGTGATATGCGCAAAACATCGCCGTCACTCTCCTATAAGCGTATTAATTGTGGCAAGGACTTTTTTAGAGCCTTTCATGTAAACGTTGACGGTCACTTTTTTTATCTTTGGCGGGCTGTTGTATGGATCGAGCTTATCGTCTATGGTGACGGTTCTTGCGAAAATGCCCTGGTGCGAGTCGTAAAATTTAAAATCGAGCTTGTACCTAGACTTGTAAAGCTGCATGAATTTATGGAAATCAGGTATTTTATCGGCCTCTTCTTTGGTGAATATGTCGTTTTCTTCGTTTTCTATCCTGTCGAAGGGAAGCATCTTGATCTGCTCGATTTTATCTGAAGCGAGATTATAAGCCAGGACGTATTCGGAAGATTCACGGGTGCCCCATGAAGAAAACAAAAGAAGCCTCGTGACCGGAACTATTACGATAGCGAGCATTACTGTGGCGGTCAGAACTTCTATATACGAAAACGCTCTTTTGTTTTTTAACGATAAGTATTTTTTAAATATGTTCATAATAATGTGTCCTTAAAAAATTAAGACGCGATTTTTTTATTGCTTGTTTATTATATTTTAATAGATGCCGGTCATCAAATCAACCAATTTAAAATATAAATTTATGGTTTCCTGGTTTCCATAAACCATTACTATGGCCGTTCCAAGAGCTATATAAGGCCCGAACGCCACGCAGTCTTTTCTTTTTTTATAACCCAGAATTATCATGGAAACTCCGAAAAAAGAGCCTATGAAACATGCAAGTAAAAGGCCGAGCAAAGTGGTTTTCCATCCGAGAAAAGCCCCGATGAGCGCCGCGAGCTTTACGTCGCCGCCGCCCATTCCGCCGCCGCTGAGCACTGAAATGGAATATAATATTCCGCCGCCGCTGAGCACGCCCCAGATAGAATCGTTTAGCGGAGTGTAAAAAGTGAGCGCCGCCGAATCCGGACGGAGCCAGCATATATACGACAGCAAAAGCCCGGCGGCCGTGCCGTTGATAGTTATCTGATCCGGTATTATCTGCCAGTCGAAATCTATGAACGTGATGACTATGAAGACCGAGAACATATATAAGTAAACCGCCAGCTTAAGGTTAAAGCCGCAGATCATATACGCCGCGAAAAAAACATAGGCGGTCAGAAGCTCGACGAACGCGTAGCGCGGCGAAAATGGCCTGGCGCAGTATCGGCATTTTCCGCCGAGCGCCACATAGCTCACGACCGGAAAAAGGTCTAAAAAACCAAGGCGGGTCCAGCATTTTGGGCAATGCGAATTTGGATAGACGATCGACTCGTTTTTAGCGAGCCTGTAAATGCAAACGTTTAAAAACGACCCGACGAGAAGCCCGAACAGGACTATTAAAACGGGCATCGCCAGCTTTAATATTTCCGTCGAGTTTAATATGACCGATTCGAAATCTAACATAACGGCTTGATAATACCAGATTTTGCAATAAAAGTCAATACGATGGGCGCCTTATCGGAAGGTTTTTATTGCTTTTTTTATTTTGGTTGTTATATAATAAGACCGATGCTAATTAATTTCATCGATTTTCAAAAATGGCTGATATATTTTCTTTTTTTAATATCCGCTTACAATTACGGCGGCATTTTTTTTTATTCGGTCAGAAAGTACGGCGCTGAGCTTTTAGACGTTGCCGGCTACGGCCCGGTTTTTAAAATAGTTTTACGTCTGGCGGCCGGAATCGTCATTTTTTCAACGGCTATATTTTTAGTGTTCGCCGCTCAAGTAGCGTGCCGGATTTCATTCGCGTTGGTGCTGCTGGCGCCGATTCTGTTTCAGGCCTTTTTGTTTTATCGCGGCGGCCGGTGCGACGAATATCTTTCGGAAGGTTTATTTTCAACCGGATTTTTTTCGGGAGTTTTATCCGGAATAAAAAGATATATTTACGATATTACATACCTGTCCGTTCCGATCCTTGCCGTGCATTCGCTGGCTGCCGCCCTGTGCGTTTTCGCTTTCGTTTCTTCTCTAGTGCCGCAGTTCGGCTGGGACGCCATGGCCTATCAGCTCGAGGTGCCCAAGCGTTATATTCAAAACGGCGGCCTTTTCTTCATTGAAGATATTCACTTTTCAGGGCATCCGAAGCTCGTCAATATGATATATTCGTTTTTTATGATGTTTGGCAAAGACTCCCTTTGCTCTACGTTTCACTTTACTTTTTTGATCGCCTGCTGCCTGGCCGTTTTAAGCTTCGATTTTAAAAAACACCTGCATCCGGATTTTACCGGCGGCTCCGCCGGGCTCGCTTCGCTTCTGCTGCTGGCCCACCCGCAGGCTCTGGTGCTGTGCTCGTGGGCATATATAGACCTCGGCCTCATGTTTTATTTTACGGTTTCCGCGCTGTGTCTGATTTCCGGAAATTATGTCCTGTGCGCTTTTTTCCTGGGCTCGGCTGCGTGCGCGAAATATACCGGGCTTATGATAGCCGCTATATTCTACGCCGTCGTATTTTTTAAAATTAAAGCGGCTGATCCGCGCAAAGCATTATATATTGTGAAACTAATATTTATTACGGCGCTTGTTTTCGCGCCTTATATGGCGGCTAATTTTTATTTCACTTCGAACCCTTTTTATCCGTTTTTCGATTCATATATGCCTTTTGAAACCGTGCGTTACGATCATATGGACACATATCTGGCCACGCTCGAACGCGTCGGCGGCGGCCGCGGATTTATCGATAAGCTTTTATACCCTTACGATTCGATGATGAACTCGCGCTATCACGGAAACTTATACTACGACGGCGTTATGGGCATGACTTTTTTCGCCATGATACCGTTCTTTTTTTACGCGCTTTACAGGGCGGGCCGGAACGGGGCGCCGTTAAATTTTAATGTTTTAGCCCTGGCGGCCATATTCGCGCTGTATTATTTATTCGTCCTCGGGGCGCAATCGACGAGGTTTTTTCTGGCTGCCGCGCCTGTGTTTTATATAATTTCCGCGCTGGGGCTGAAATTCGCAGCTGAAAATTTGAAACCGGCCGCGCTGAAAAAAACGTTTATATTCTTATTCGCATGCTTTTTAGCTCTGAACGCATGGCCGGCCGCCGTACTGTTTTTTAGCTGTTCGCCCATGGCTTATCTTAAAGGCGAAGAGGCCGCCGAAAGTTTTTTAACGCGCAATCTCGCGCCTTACCACTGCATAAGCGAATTCAATAAAATTTACGAAAGCCTGCTGGACGTAAAGCTTATGACGGTTTACGAGCCGAGGCTTTATTACGCCCGGAAAAATTATATATGGCGCGACGTTTTTGAGCCTTGCGAACTCGAAATCGCCGTGCATTCATATTTTGACGGAAAAAACGCCGCGGTTGGATCCGCGGCGAGTGATTTTTTATCTGAAAAGATGAAGTCCGCCGGAATAACGCATATCCTGG
The DNA here is from genome assembly GCA_002069765.1 of bacterium ADurb.Bin243. GTDB lineage: Bacteria > Muiribacteriota > UBA9980 > UBA9980 > UBA9980 > UBA9980. The sequence goes on along the minus strand of MWBZ01000011.1, from coordinate 5,311 downwards.
CGAAAGATCGCGCTCTCGAAATAGCGGCCCGCGGGTTCGACGACGAACGCAAGTCCGCGATTTTTAAGGAATTTATAAAGTCGAAAACTAAAGCGATAGCCTCAGGCAACGGCTACGGCCTTTATTCTATAAATTATTGATTTATACGCCGCGAATAAAAATCGATTCAATTTTTTACTTTCCGCCCGCCGTTTTCGATCTGGAGTCTTTATTCAAAAGCCTGGTCAATTCATTTACAAGCCTTTTGTTCTGCTCGGCGGTGCCGATGGTTATGCGCATATAATTATCGGTCAATCCCCAGGATTTCATTGGGCGCACGATTATTCCGGCTTTTAAAAGCTCTTCCACCAGGTATTTGCCGTTATATTGATCGTCTATTTTCACCAGAATGAAATTGGCTTCGCTTTCAAAATATTTGACTCCGAGTTTTTTATAGCTTTCATAGAGGTATTTTTTTTCCGCCGTGCAGAGATCTTTGCTGTTTTTAGCGTGCTGTGAAGCGTTTTTAAGGCATGCGATTCCGGCCGCCTGCGCGAGCATATTTATATTGAACGGCCCGCGGACTACGTTTATGTATTTAACGAGTTCGGCGGGAGCTATTCCGTATCCGACGCGAACGCCGGCGAGGCCGAATATCTTCGAAAACGAGCGCAGCATGACGATAGGCTTGTTCGGATAATCTTTTTGCAGTTTAAGCGCGTTCGGGTAATCTTTAGATTCTACGAACCCGGCGTACGCTTCGTCTAAAATGACGATTATATCGTCTGATATTTTATCCAGGAGCGCGCGGACTTCTTTATCGTAAACTATCGTGCCGGTGGGATTATTCGGATTGGCTATGACGATGATCTTGGTGCGTTTGTCGATGAGCGCGGCTATGGCTTCCAGGTCGTATCTCATGTCTTCTTTCATGGGCGCCTGGCGGTATTCTCCGTGGGCGATTTTTGTCATCTGGCCGTACCTTAAAAAAGAATGCTGCGAAGAAATTACGTTATCGCCGGGCTCTAAAAAAGCGTGCATTATGATCTGTAAAAGTTCGTCGGAGCCGTTTCCCGTGAAAACGCTTTCGTAGCTCACTTTGTGAAATTCGGCTATTACGCTTTTAAAACTGTATGATTCGCCGTCCGGGTAAAGATATATTTTATCCAGACATTCCATGATGGCCTTTTTTGCCGTTTCCGGCGTGCCGCAGGGATTTTCGTTAGAGGCGAGTTTATCTATATTAGAAATGCCCAGCTCGCGTTCGAGCTCTTCGATGGGTTTACCGGGAACGTATGCAGCGGCGCCTTTAAGGTCGCGGCGAACGATTTTTTGGATGTCCATAGTCAGCTACCCCCTAAATTATGTCTTTATTTATAATACTTCATACCTTATTCTTTTACCGGTTTTTAAAACCGTCTATTATTTGAATAAATTTACATGGCAGTGGCCGCAGAGTATATTTTCATGATTGGCCACGAAAAGGCTTATTTTTACAACGTTTTTCGCTTCGCATGAACGGCAGTTGAACGTCAGCTTCTCTTCGCTTAATTTTGGATACATGAGAAGCTCTCCGCTCAATTTTTCTTTGACGTCGTTAATGACTTTTTCGTTTTTAAAAAGCCCGAAAATACCGCCCGACTTGTATTTTGATAATTCGTCGGAGCACTCCATGGCTATTTTGCGCATAACCACTATATTGGAGTTTCTGAGAAGCAGCTCGTCCTTGAGCGATTTTAACTTGGTTTTGATGCCGTAAACGCGCGGGTACACCTGCTGGATTTCGGTGTATTTATTCAAAAGCGACTCTATGCGGTTATATTCTATTTTGTTGATATTTGCCGAAACCCTCCGCCATTCGACGTCGGCGGTTTTTTTCATTGCGGAGGCTTTTTCCTTTAAGTCCCGCTCTTTTTCGAAATCGCGGTTGCCGGTGCCGAAAGGCAACTTGCATAACCCGCATTTAATGCTTTGCATATTCAGGTATGAAAGATCGGGAAGCCTGTTTTTAGTTCCGCAGTTCGTGCAGATAACGAAAACGTTTCCGTCGTCGGCCGGCTGGCTCTTTAAATTTTCTATTTTTTTATGAAGAGCGCGTATCTCGTTTTTTAATTTTTCGTTTTCGATAGAAAGCGAGTGCGTTGAGTTGTAATCGCTGGTGAATTTAGGTTTGTGATGGTTGAAATTCATGGCCGAATCGTAATCTTTGCGTTTGGAATCGTCGAGAAGTATCTCCTTGGCCATATTTAAAAGCTTTATTTTATGGTCGGATATTCCCGCGTTAAGGTCGGGATGGTATTTTTTAACCAGCGCCTTGTAAGCGGCTTCTATGACTCCGCTCGTGGCCGCGGGACTCACTTCGAGTATTTCGTAAAAATTATATTGGTAAGCGGGATTGCGAAACATTGTTATTTATTCATCCTTCTGTCCGCCGCGGCGGCTTTGCCTGGAGTTTATCTTTTCGTACTTGAGTTCCGAAAGCTTTTTGTTATATCTTAAATCCAGCATGTATTCGGCATTGAAATTAGCGAGCGACCTGAACATCGTCTCTTTCACTTTGCGGTCGCTTTCGCAAAAATCGAGCAGCATTTTTTTTATTTTAGTCCTCTTGAGAGTTCCGGCGCAGCTTTGCGGGCAGCAGCAGGTTATGGCCGGAAATTCCATCCTGCGGCAATAATTTTTAGTGGTTTCCTCGCTCACGTACATCAACGGCCTGATAACCCTGAATTTTTTGCTGCCTACTTCGAAAATGGGCAGCATCGTCTCTATTTTGCCATTATACATCATGGACATAAGCGCCGTTTCTATGAAATCATCTAGATGATGCCCCAGAGCTATTTTTTGACAATTATTGGCGTCGGCCAGGCGGTATAAGATGGACCGCCTCTGGCGCGAGCAGTAAAAACAGCCGTCTTTGGCCTTTACCGGGTCTAAAAAAATAGACTCGTACATATCGCTTTTTTCTATATGATAATCGAAATTTCTTTCTTTGAGCCAGTTTTCTATTTTTTCTACTGCGTAGCCCGGAAATCCTGAATTGACTATGCAGACGAAAATGCTGAACTTTACGGGCGACCTTAATTTAAGGCGCGCGAGCGAATCGAGCATGGCGAAGGAGTCTTTGCCGCCGGAAAGCGCCGCCAGCACTTTATCGCCTTCGTTGATCATGTTGTAATGCTCTATGGCAAGGCCTACATTGCGATATAGGGAATACCTGAAATTGCTCATCTGAATCACGCCGTTATAATTCTTGCCGGCCGGTCAATAAAAAATTAACGGATGACGCTCCGTTGGCAAAATCGTCGTTAAGGCTTTAAATTTACCGGCCCTGAAGGATACTGCCGATATGATAACATAATAAACGCTTAATTTCAACCCCGGACATAATAAAATCCATAATAAAAAAACTTGACAAGAGCTACGTTTTTTATGTATATATACAGAGGAAGTTTGAATTGCGGCCGTTTTTTTGCCGTTATGAACGCGCCGCGCTTATGAAAACCCAAAAGTCTTTAATCATAAGCATTTTACGTCAGCTCGAAAGGAGCTTTATCTTGAGTCACGTCTGGACACCTGATGTTAAAAAGTATAACCTGCACCTCGAATGGAACGATACCTCCAAAGAAGCCTATTTATATGAAAAACAGCCCGGAAATAAAGTTCGCTGCTGCCTGTGTCCCCGCCGCTGCGTTATGGCGCCCGGAAAAACGGGCTTTTGCAAAGTGCGTAAAAATATAGGCGGAAAACTTTTCGCCCAGTCTTACGGTAAAGCCACTCACGTTACGGTGGAACGCATCGAAACCGAAGCTATTCACCATTATAATCCGGGCGGGCGGATCCTTTCATTGGGCAATTTCGGGTGCAACCTGGATTGCGATTACTGCCAGAACTGGATGTATTCTCAGTTCGAATACTCTTCGCCGGAGCATATTTATGATTATTCTTCAAAACAGGTTATCGACATGGCTATTTCAGATAACGTGAAAATGCTTTCATGGACCTACAACGATCCGGCCGTATGGTTCGAATTCGTCATAGACACCGCGCGCGAATCTAAAAAATTCGGCCTTAAAAATCTATTCAAATCGGCGTTCTTTCTTACGAGCGAAGCTGTCGGCGAGCTTATAAAAGTCATCGACGTGTTCGCCATTTCAATTAAAGCCATGGATGAAGAATATTACAAAAAATTCACTAAAGGCTGGCTGCCGCCCGTGCTTGAAAATACCAGACAGGTGCACCGTTCGGGGATGCATTACGAAATAAGCAATCTGGTCGTGACAGGCCTTACCAATAATAACGATAATTACGATAAAATGATAAATTTTATACTTGACGACCTTTCGCCTGAAACCGCGATACATTTTACGAGGTTTCATCCCGATTATAAATACATGGACAATGCTAAGACTCCGCTCGAAGATGTAATGGCGGCCCGCGCCCGCGCCCGCGCGGCGGGCATAAAATATCCTTATGTGGGAAACGCTTTCGATTGCGACGGTCTTAACACTTACTGCCCTTCGTGCGGCGAGCTGCTTATAAGGCGTTACGGCCTTAATACATACGTAAAGCCGGCTATAAGCGATAGCGGAAAATGCAATAAATGCGGCTGCCAGACGCCCGTAATTCACATCGACCAGTCGGGCCGCCAGCCGGAAGATATAGATTAAGGAGCGGCTTTTAGATTTATGAAAACATATAGATATAAATGGACGCCTGAGTACTACCTTCTTCACCTTCAGTTCAACAACCCGCAGCATAAAGTTTTTGAAGCAGTCGTTACGCGCAATTTTGTGAACGGTTCAACGAGGGTGGAAAAGGAAATTGTCAAAGACGGCGTAGATAGCCACAGGATACTTATTTCACGCTCTCATCCTAAAGAAACCGATTTAGTAGTAGAATATCCGGATTCGCTCGTTTTAGAGATTTTCGAACTCGACGACAGGGCTTATTATCCAGTAGAACCCATTTATAAAGGTTGAATAATATCAGAAATAACTTTATAATTTTGGATTAATTTAAAAAACGGATAAAATAATATTTTATTAAAAGACCGGGGTGATCCGGTCTTTTTTTCACTAATTGGGTTTGGAAAAGTTTAAACTTGGATTTTATTAAAAAAATCCTATGTTTAATAAGCTTTTGAAAGTTGATTAAGTATAGCTTAAATATTAATTTTTATTGATTTTTGTGCGGCGCTTGTGATAGAATGATTCAGAATTTACAGCTAGCTTGTTTTTCTGTAAATCAATAATTTTTTTGGTTCTTCTCCGAAAAAGTTGCTAGGTATTTGATAATATAATGGACACTATAACCCTTTTCTGGTAAAGTTAAT